>JAHBTG010000140.1 GCA_019638695.1 Bacteroidota bacterium
CGGGATTCACCCACAGGCCATCCATCCGCCCTGCCACATACATCCCCCAGGCTTCTTCCCGGCTGGAACGGACTGGCGTGCAATAGGCCCAGTCGAATTCCGCACTCGCGGTGTAGTCGCTGCGGGCGGGGGACTGCTGTTCTCCCTGCCACACATGCAGGATGGACCGCCGCTGCAGGAAGGCTTCTTTGATGAGTCGGGTACTCGGCCGGACAGCACCATCGGTTTCAGAGCGTCGGTCCCAGCGCAGCGTGCCGATGTGCCCCTGGCGGTCACGGGTCACAATCGCAGCGGCTTCGGCCTGCCGGATACCTGCCAACAGCAATGCCAGCAGCGGAGCGGCCATTTCCCTCCGACTGCGGACTTCGCTGATCACTCCGGGGATTTTGGCGAGAACATCCATCCGCCGGTCAGCATCATCAAAGCGAACCTGCCGCAGCTCCGGCTCGCTGAACTGAAACTCCTGAAAGGGAGCATCCACCGGCGAGGGGGATTCATCCTGCACCTGCTGCAACAGCAGCGTGGTGGTGCCGATGACGCAATGCTGATCTGGATGCAGGATGAATTCCGGAGTGGAGTGACCCTGAAAGTAAATCGGATTCCGTGCTGTCCCCAGCTGCCGGATCATGACCCCTTCCTCCTGCACGCTCACGGTAGCATGCCGCAGCGAGATCGCAGGTTCCCAGGGGATCGGGAACTCGCAATTGACATCCCTCCCGAGGAGATACTGACTCCCGGGGACAAGCTGGTGTCGCCAGCGTTGGCGTGGAGCCGGGCCCTGTGCCACCAGATACAACATAAAACCGTGTTTCCCCTTTGACCGCCGTGCTGCAGATCCCTCCCTGTGAGTGGCTGCAACCTAGTGTTGAGGTAGCCGGCAGCAATGGGGGTGACAGGGGGGAGCATCCATGGGGGGGCAGCCGCTGCCTGCCATGGGCAGGTTGCCGGCCACATGCCCGGCGGGGGCACTCATCAGCTTCTCCAGCTTCGTTCCGGAGCACCTGGGACAATGGGGCTGCTCTGCACCGCGGACGAGTTCCTCAAACTCGGCATCGCACTCGGAGCAATGAAATTCAAAAATCGGCATGACAACCTGACAAGTCCTGACCAGACCGGGCCATTGCCGCCCGGTCTCTGAATGAACGCTCGAACAGTCTCTTCCAGCAGGGAGACTCACTCCCCCTGCCAGATCAACCCTCGAATTATCACACAACCCCCGGGACCGGGCAACGGGTGACAGTTTGTCTCGGGACGTTGGGTGGTTAAGGTTGGATGTTCGCCTGCCGGCTTGCCAGCCGTACTCTGCATGACTTGACACCATCGTCAAAATGTTTGCTCGCTTGCCAGCCGTGTGCCAGTGCGAACCGCTGCCTGGCCCTCAGCTGTTTCACGTGAAACGACTCAATAGCGAGCTGCGACTCTGCAGCGACCACCGGGCCGGGGGCCAGTCGGTCCGTTTCCCGGCTGCATTAGAACCGGGCTTTCCGTTGCGAGAGGTATTCCACCAGCGCCTTGTCGAACCGCATGCTGGTATCGAGTGGAACAAAGTCTGCCCCCACAGCCAGGCAGTCTTTGCGATACCGGTCACGCAGTTCCTGCAGGGCGGTCAGATAATCGCTGCGAATGCCGGCAGCATCCACCAGCAAGGTCCGCCCGGTTTCTGGCTCCTTCAGGTCGCACATCCCGTCAAAGGGGAAGGTCACTTCGGATTCATCCAGCACGTGAAAGACGATGACATCGTGCCCGCCGAACCGGAGCATGCGGATGGCATCAATGATCGGCCCCGGATCGGTCAGCAGGTCGCTGAACAGCATCAGCAGACATTTGTGCTTGACCATGGCAGCCACCCGCCGCAGGTTCTGCGCGATTTCCGTGGGGCCGGAAGGTTTGAGCCGGGCCAGCAGTCCGAGGATGTTGGCTAACTGTGTCCGCTTGCTGCGGGCCGGCAGGCTCGCCTGAATCTTC
>JAHBTG010000141.1 GCA_019638695.1 Bacteroidota bacterium
CCGTTCACCAGGAGAGGATTCGCCCCTGCCAGTGCCGTGATATTCAGTGGGCTGCCGCCGAGCAGAGCGGAATTCAGGTTAACAGTATTCGCGGTAATGTTCTTGGCACCGCCGGTGGTGATGCGTGCATTCGCGGTCACCGTTGCTGCAGTCAGCGAGATGAACCCCGGCACATTGATGGGGTTGGCCACTGTGATGGACTGTGTGATGGCATTCCCGAAGCTCAGGTTCTGGAAGCCGGTCACAGCAATCGCATCCTGCGGGAGCGTCATGTTCACCAGTGAAGATGCTGCTGAAAATGGAGCGATCGAGAAGGTGTTGCCACCAGCCCAGGTCGTCAGTGGGGGAGTGAGCACCAGATTGTCAGCGGTGATCGACATATCACCCGTCACTGTCACGTTCTGCACAATCAGCTTCTCGCCGGTGGCATGGAAGTGTGCCAGCGGGGTGGTGCCTCCCAGGTTTGCCAGGAACTCCATGTTGGCCGAAGCGACCGTCAGACCACCCGGACCCTGAATTGTGGCTGGTGAGACAACAGCCTGAGAATTTGCCAGGGCAGTGATCGTCACATCTGAAATGAGGTTGACGTTTCCTTCCAGCCGGACGTCTGCTGGAGCAGCCATCAGGATGTTGCCATTCAGGTTGATCGTCTCACCCCGGAGCAGCACGTTGGTTACCGCGGGTGTCCCTGCGACGCCAATATTGGTGTTGACGTTCACGGTATCGTTTCCGTCTCCTGCAACATCCCGCACGTCGAAGCCATCACCCTGGCGGATGCTGTTGAGGGTCACGGTATCGTTGCCAGCATTCCCGTTGAACACGATTTGATTGATCGTGACCAGGCCAGCATTGATCACCACCACATTCGGAGCAGGATCGGTATCCATGCCGACGATCAAACCAGCGGGATTGATGACGGTGCCGGAGAGGTCTTCGAACCGGTAGTTGGTGCCATCGAAGGTGATGACGACGTTATTGTTCTCAGCCCCGCCCCCAAAGATCAGCTGCCCACCCGCATTCAGCGTAAGGTTGGAGAGCAGTGTGCGGTCTTCCAGCCGTTCCAGTCCCTGGCGAGGCTGCACGTGACGGCGACGTGCTGGCCCTTTTCCAAAACCTCCCATCAGGCGACGCAAGGTGGTCATCAACATACAGAATCTCCACTAGAGATTGTTCGAAAAGAATACTCGGTACCCGCTTTCAGGGAGCGTTTCTCCCTGACGAAATGAGACTACATGCCGGAAATTCTGTTTACAATGGGCAACATGGGAGAATTTTTCAAACATTCACACTTGCGTGCCTGTTTGCGTGAGACCGCTTGGAGCGATTGGGGTGGCGAGAGACGGGCTATTTCTGGGAAAGATCAGCTATTTTGCCACGGAAGTTCGACTGTACATATTTGAAGCGTGTGGAGAAAACAATCCGACTTGGTTATAGGAAGCGCAGCAATTTGATACGCATTTCGCGAACTGTTCGGCCCGTTTCGCAGCACTTTCGGCTGTGGTACGAGGTGGATCGAGTCCAGCTGCCAGCTGCTCCAGTTCGTCCAGGATCCCCGACCAGGGACCAGCCACCGCCCAGAGAAAACTCTCGGGTGCCCGTCCTTCGAGACGCAATCGCTCGTAGGTTGTGACCGCTATGAAATAGAGCTGTGTAGCAGCCTGAAAGGACTGCGGCAGCCAGCGGGTCCGATAGCAGAGCCCTACAAACCGGTAGATCAACTGCAACTCAGCCAGCACTGCT
>JAHBTG010000142.1 GCA_019638695.1 Bacteroidota bacterium
GGCTCTGGTAACTGCGCCCGGAAGGCCGCAGGTTGGAGATGTATACGTAACTGGGTTTGGTCAGGGTAAACACCCGGTAGCTGATGCGGTTGTGTGCGGCATTACAGGGTGTGATGCCGGTGGGGAACGGCGTATTGAGCCCGCAGTCGAAATTTTCGGTCTGCAGGGTTACTGACTTATAGAGATGGGGGATCTGTGCGGTATGCGTCCCCCGCGGTTCCCAGAAGATGGGGTTATCCCGGTGAGTGGTATCCCGCGTCTCAAAGGTGCTGAAACGCTGAACATCCGGGTCATATGTAATGGATACATTCGTGCGGTCGCCCACGCTGTAGCCGCGCCCCACGGTATAGGCAGGAGTGATGTAATCTTCTCCCCGCCCGTAACTGACGATCGTATACCAGCCGGGAGACATACACACATTGGACATGGTACCCCCGCAATCCCTGAACAGGCTTGAGAGGGAACCGTCGCTGACGCGCCCCCGAAAAACACGGTGCGTGGCGCTGCCGTCCGAATAGGTCCTGTAATCCAGGTAGGAGAACGTCATGGTCACCAGCAGCGGATCTTCGACATAGATCTCGCGATAGACCATCTTGGTATAACCGCTGCACGGGGTATAGCCTATCAGGGTATTGGGATTGTCATCGCAACTGAAGGTGGATGGGGTTCCGGTCACAGAAGGGCCGCCTGCGGACAGGTTGGGCAGCACCTGCGGGTTGGCAGGATCTGAGAACAGCGTGGGCGTATAGGCCTGGAACTGGAAATAGGGCCTGTCGGAATATCCTATCAGGGAGACATTTGCATAGGCGACCAGGGTATAATAACCGGGCGTCACGCACACCTTGGCATCCTGGGCGGTATTGTAGAGGGTCTGGCAAGCCATCTGGTCCACCAGGCCCAGCAGGTCGTCCGCGGCAGTATATGCAGTGGCCAGGTCATTGGCATTGCCCCGGAACAGGCGGTAGCGAACCCCTCTGTAATACTGGTCGTAAGGATTCCCGCCCATCCATAATATGCCATCCCGGTCTATCTGAACCACCCGGTAAATGGCACGGTCATTACCTGCTACACAGCTGGAATACCCGGTAGGCAGTATGGTGGTCCGGCAATCAAAGGTATCCCGTGTAGCATAATACAGCACTCCGTCCTGCAGGGGCGCTCCGGCATTGATGTAGTCCACCTCACCATCGGCATGCAGCCCAAACCGGGAGGCAAATTCCTGGCCCACCGTCAAAGTGGTGGTGACTATGCGCCCCAGGTTGCTCTGTCCGTTCTCATGCGCACGGGCCTTATTTGTGCGGCCTATCAGCTGCAGGGTATATTTGCCCGCCGGCAAACATCTTTCCACAAAATCCCGGTTACGCCAGGTATCATACAAGGAGAGTGCCCCGCAGCCGTCTGCAGCCACATCCCCGGTATACAGGCGCA
>JAHBTG010000143.1 GCA_019638695.1 Bacteroidota bacterium
AGCCAGCGCGGGGCGGCTGCCAACGACTACTTCACCGGGCGGCTGACAGACCTGCGGCTGCACCTCAAAGCGCTGGGCGCCAGCCAGGTAGACAGCCTGTACCGCGGTTGCGACGGCATGCCTGCTGACAGCCTGGTGTACCATGTGCCCATGAACGAAACCGGCGGCACGCCGCAAGACATCCTCAACAGCCTGAGCAGCACCGCCAACGGCAGCGGGCAAAGCATAGTGAACGAACCGCTGCCGGACCGCTGCAGCCCGGGCATCGCGGTGCGGAGCTACAACGGCAATGGGGACCATATTTTTGCCGATACCAGTGTTCATGATGTGGGCGCCCGCAACTTCAGCCTGAGCTTCTGGGCGCGTCCGGGGAGCTTCAGCCCCACGGAAATGGGCGTGCTGAACAAACTGAGCATCGGCCCCAGCCGGAGCAAGGGCTACCAGGTGTCGTATAACTCACCGGCGGCGGGCCTTTTGAGCTTTATGCTGTATGACAGCACGACGGTGTCTACGGGCAGCGGGGGTGTGCGGACGACGTTTGAGGCGCTGGATACGTCGCGGTGGCACCATGTGGTGTGCGTGCGGGTGGGCAACAACCCGAACAACTGGCAGATCTATGTGGATGGGCAGGTGAAACAGCTGACGCTGCTGACGAACGGTTTGAGCACGGGGGATGCGGGCACGAGCGGCGGATTGCGGCTGGGGGGCCGCCGTCCGGCATCACCATTCGGGTACTACACGGGCCACCTGGCGCAGGTGCGTATGTATCATAAGGTGCTGACTGTCAGCGAGGTAGACCAGCTGCTGCGGGGCTGCCCGGAGGGTATCGACAGCCTCTTGTATTATGTGCCGATGGATGAATCCTCGGGCACGCCTGTGGATGTGGTGAATGGGGTGACGAGTACGGCGGGGGGTAGTGGCCAGGGGATTACGAGCGGCCGTGTGCCTGCGGGCTGTGCGGATGCGTGTACTGGGCTGTGTACCACATTGACGCGGAAGGTGCCGGTGGGGTATCGGTATAGTTTCAATGGGAAGGAGGATGACGTGGAGACCGGCTGGCAGGATTATGGCATGCGGATGTATGATCCCTTAACCAACCGGTTTATTTCTGCAGATCCTTTGATCGTGTATCAGCAGAAGTATGCGGAATTATCACCTTACCAGTTTGCCAGTAACAGGCCTATTGATGGCGTGGATCTGGATGGGTTGGAGTATAATCCATCTACCTGGTTTGGGCAGGCCCAGCATACTATTAATAGCTCTATCCGGAATAGTCCTTATGTGCCTAAGATA
>JAHBTG010000144.1 GCA_019638695.1 Bacteroidota bacterium
ATCCGCACACGCCGGGCGAGCCCGGCGGCGAAAAGTGATTGCCAGCCCGGGCCTGTGTGCCAGTGGCAGCGGGTCACCCCTCTAACGGACAGACTACACAAACACCGGGTCAAACCGGGGCGAATCCAGTTCAATCCCCGGCGGATCATCGGAATTTAGCTGCAGAAACCGATCCCAGTTCTCTTTTGTTTCCTTGGAAAGCAGCTCCGAGAGCTGCGAGTTGCATTCATCACAAATGAGATATGGACTGGGAGCGGGGGGGGCCCCCACCAGCAGTTCCCGCAGCAGGCACACACCCAGAATCTGGTAACGGCGGCACAACTCTCTGGCTTTCCGGCAGATCAGGCAGGCCCGTAACCCATCTTCCCAGGTGTACGAGAGCGGATCGATGTCGCGCTGCAGGTTCAGATTGCTCAAAAAAGCACTGATCCGCTGCTGCGTCTCCTGCGATTGCAGGCTCGATACACACTGCAGACACACCGCCATTTCAAATACCGGCTCAGCAACCACGATATGCTTGGCCACCGCGTAGGGAATCTGCTCTTCCAGCAGATCGCGTTCGCACCCAAAGCAGTGCTGAAACAGTCCATCATGCTCGACCGAATGGAACAGCCGGGGAATTTCAATGGGGTACGGTTCCATGCGGGGGCGGGCAGACTGGGGAGTTGAGGAGCGGCATTATTGTGGATTATAGGGATGTAGCTTGTCTGTTGTGCAGCCGGGGCCAGATTCCCCGGATCATCCCCTGAATCCAACAATTTGAGAGCCGACCCGGCAGTCCGGCAGCGAACATGCAGCTGTGCTTCTTTACAGGTCTCGCGGCAGCTGGCCAGCATGACGCATCTGAGGAGAGCTATGGGTTCCGCAGGGGCGGGACCCGACAGGGAGGGAGTCCTGCTGCGTCATCTCGAACGGTTGGGAGTGAGGCCGATGAATCGCTGGAACCGCTGTCTGTTAGGCTTGGGAGTTATCACACTGCTGGCGGCTGTCTGGCAGACAACCTCTGCACAGTCACCAGCAACCACTCCTCAGGCGGAGGCTCCCGCTCGGCAGCGACCGCTCCCCGCGAACTACGGTCGTCTGGCTCTCAGCGACGAGCAGAAAAAGCAGGCCTACGGCGTGCTCAATGAATATCAGGGCCGCATTGACGAACTGCAGCAGCAGATCCGCAAACTGCTGGAGGAGCGGGACAGCAAACTGCAGGAAGTGCTGACCGCGGCTCAAAAAGCCCGAC
>JAHBTG010000145.1 GCA_019638695.1 Bacteroidota bacterium
GCAAGTAGCGGACAGAATGTGTATTTTGGCGCAAATTCTAACACTATGTTGCGAGCCCTTCTTTTCCTGGGCGCATGGGGGGTGCAGTCCCTCTTTGCCCAAAACTTCAATGCCGACCTCTGCCGCGCCTGCCGCGCGGGCGATTCCGCGGCCGTAGCCGATATTATCCGCAAGTATGACGGCAATTACCCCGAGCAGGATTATGTGATGTGGCAGGGCTACTCGGTCGGGTATTATGCCGTCAAAGGCAAATGTGCCGGCTGTATACCCCTGCTGGCCGAGCACCAGTTTTTGCCCTTGGACGAACTGGTAGACGACCGGCTGCCCCTGACCACGCTGGCCGTGCAGGAAAAGGACCCCGCCACCCTCAGGGCCCTGCTGGCCAGTGGCGCAGAGGCCGATCCGTATATTAAGAAGGAGGAATACCACCCCATGTATGAGGCGCTGGTGTTTCAGCGCAACGCCGGGGCCGCTATGATGCTGGTCAATGCCGGGCTGGATGTGGATTTCATCCTCACCCGCAAGCAGCTGCAGACGCCCCTGCACTATGCTGCCCAAATGGGAAATGTGCCGCTCATTCGTTTCCTGGTAGAAAAGGGCGCAGACCTGGAGGCCGTTGACAAGCGGGGCAATACGCCCATTGTCTATGCGTTCTACTTTGCAGACCATGCCCCTGCGGTGCAGGCCCTGCTGGACCTGGGTGCGGACAAGACCATTACCGTCAACGGCAAGACCCTGACGGCCATTGCCGAGAAATACCAGCGAACGGAGTGCCTCAAGGTATTGCGCCAGGCCGGTGCCCGGTAGTCCTGGTAGGTTTTCCTTGAAATGTGGTTTCCGGTTTCCGGCCAGCATCCTCCCGCGGGGAGGGGAGCAAACATCCCTGAAAGCGAGGTAGAGGGAGGGGTGCTTTGGGATGGCAATCCCGTCCTGCCGAATTTATTTCGGCATCTCCCGTGCAGTACTGGGTATGGCAAGGAGACCCCGAAACGAGTTCGGGGTGACGGCAGGGACGGATCTCTGCCCTGCGGGAAAGAACGGCCTAAGCGAAAAGGGCGAAATAGCGGGAGCGGCCGGGAGGCGAACCGCCCAAAACACTGTCTGAGCCCCTGTAAAGGGGCGAGTTTGTTTTGGGCCGCTGAGC
>JAHBTG010000146.1 GCA_019638695.1 Bacteroidota bacterium
TGCCACCGGAAGAAAGTGGGCGAAGAGTGGCCCCGACGGCATCCGCTTCTACGCCGGAAATATTGAATACCTCAACGGACAGATACAGCACATCGCCTTCCCGGACGGGCGACTGGTGGCCGAGTACAACACATCCGGCACGAGTGTGACCGGCTACCGCGCGGAGTATTTCCGCACCGACCACCTCGGCAACACCCGCCTGACTTTCTCGGACTTCAACCAGGACGGGATGATTTCCTGGAAGCTACCGAACAGCAGGCCTGCCGCGCAGGAGAGCGAGATCACCTCTGAGAATCATTACTACCCGTTTGGCCTCAGTCAGAAGGGGCCCTGGTACGCGAGTGTGGCGCCGGAGAATAAGTACCGCTACAACGGCAAGGAGTGGAATGATGAGTGGGGGCTGAATATGTATGACTATGGCGCACGGGGGTATATGCCGGATTTGGGGAGATGGGGCGGGGTGGATCCGCTAGCGGAGAAGTATTATTCAATTATCCCTTATCATTACACAGCTAATAACCGCTGGCACAGGGTCTTCTCTCATCCAGAAAAAATTTAAAAAAACCGCTCGCGCCGAGATTCCATCTCGCGTGAGCTATTATGCGGATTCTATCCGCCGTATAAAAACGCCATTTTAGCACTAAAATCCACCTCGTTGCGCGTATCTTCGCACCATGCCGCACACCATCTTCACATCACAAGGCAAACTCAGCCGCCGGGGACTGATATCCGCCGGCAACTGCTTCACGCCGGGGCTGATAGACAACCTGACCTACACCTACGGCGATGAAGGCCGACTGACGGCGGTGAACGACGCAGCGCCCGAACCCTACCGGCAGGAGGGCTTCAAGCCCGGCGCAGGCGGCGGCCCGCAGGCAACACACTACCTGTACGACCACAACGGCAACCTGACGAGCGACGCGCACAAGAATATTCAGTTCAACTACAATTTCCTCAATCTGCCGCAGTACATCAACACGCAGCAGGGCACACTGCACTACTTGTACGA
>JAHBTG010000015.1 GCA_019638695.1 Bacteroidota bacterium
CCTCCGGTAAACCGGAGCATATCCAGATGACTGCCGGCGATGTCATCCGGAACCTGCAGCTCTACATCGGCGAAGGGGGCGGCCTGCAGCTTACGCTGTTCTTCAAGGAACAGGATGGCAGCGGGCTGCTAAGCGCTATGACAGGCCTGGACGATACGCTGGGCGTGCTTTCCCTGGTGAGCAAACCGGGGGTGCCCTTGCAGGCCAGGGGGGAAAAGACGGCCAAGGTGCTGTCTATCGACAACCACATCCTGCAGTTTGAGCTGAACGGAGCCCATGCGCATTATACGGGGCAATTACAGCTCACCAACAAATAGCATTTGCGATTGTCGCCCCGGCCTTGTAATTTTGCCCCGCTTTGGCGAGGTAGCTCAGGTGGTTAGAGCGCAGGATTCATAACCCTGAGGTCGGGGGTTCAATTCCCCCCCTCGCTACAAATCTGCATGTAAGGGGCCTCTGGCCCCTTTTTGCTTATAGCCCCGACTCATGTGCACCAGTTGGGGATCAGGTGATCCGTAATGGTTTCGAGGATCTATTCAACATAAGCCATATAGATACCGGTAGTCTTTTAACCCAAAAGAAAAGCCCCTTGAATAAAAGGGGCTGATTATCAGGGAATTAGCGCTACAACTAGGCAGCGTTGTAATCATAGAAGCCGCGGCCGGTTTTCCGCCCCAGGTGCCCGGCGTTCACCATATTGACCAGCAGGGGGCAGGGGGCGTATTTGGGATTGCCAAAGCCGTCATAAAGCACCCGCAGGATAGCGAGGCACACATCCAGCCCGATAAAATCGGCCAGGGTAAGCGGGCCCATAGGGTGGTTCATCCCCAGCTTCATGATATTGTCAATGGCTTCTTTGGTAGCCACGCCCTCATGGAGGGTCCAGGCGGCTTCATTGATCATGGGCATCAGGATACGGTTGGCTACGAAACCGGGGTAGTCATTGCTGGCATGAGGCTCTTTGCCCAGGTCCTGGCTCAGGGCAATGGTATCGGCCAGTACGGTGGCGGAAGTATCGTATCCGCTAATGATCTCTACCAGCTTCATCACCGGCACGGGGTTCATAAAATGCATGCCGATAACCTGTGCGGGCCGCTGGGTAACGGCGGCTATCTGGGTCACGGAAATTGAACTGGTATTGGTGGCCAGGATGGCATGGGCCGGTGCATGCGCATCCATCTCGCGAAATATCCTGAACTTCAGTTCTACATTTTCGGTAGCGGCTTCCACCACCAGGGCGCGGTCTTTGAGGGCTGCCGCCAGGTCTGTAGAAAGTTGAATGCGGGCCAGCGCGGCGGTCTTATCCGCCTCTGTAAGGGCGCCTTTGCTCACCTGACGATCCATATTTTTGCCAATGGTGGCGAATGCACGCTCCAGCGCGGCCTGCTGCACATCAATGAGATTGACCTCATAGCCGCTTTGGGCAAATACGTGGGCAATGCCGTTGCCCATAGTGCCGGCACCGATAACGGCTACTTTCTGAAATTTTGCTATCATAAGATTAGGTGGGTTGAATTCCTGGAAATAAACAAACAGCTCAAAATTAGAGGCTGAATCCCAGTTACCCAAGTAAAATTTACACGCCTAGAGCAATGCCTGGCGCCAGGATTCCGGCAGATGGATGCTTCCGGCACACACTTGTGTGCGGGCTCCGGTGACTTCGGTCAGCACATTGGGCCTGCGAAGCAGGGTCATAAGCCCCAGGAAAGCAAAGATATAGGCCTCCTTGAAGTCTACCATCAACGGCGGCACTTCTGCCAGTGTAATCCCTCTGTCGGCAAGCTTGTCTGCCAGGCAGTGCATGAGAAAACTATGGTGCGCCCCTCCTCCGGTCACATAGAGGCTGCTGTCCCGGATATCAAACCGTTCCAGCTCTGCAAACAACCGGTGGGCCAGGTGGTGGCACCAGGTGTGCAACACATCTGCCGTGCACGCCAGGTAAGGCTCCAGGAGGGGCAGCACTTCCTGTTGCACAAACTCCCAGCCGAGCACACGCGGGGGCGGCATATAATAGAAGGGCAGCGCTTCCAGTTTATGAAGCAGTTCGGGGATCAGCGTGCCTCCGGCGGCCAGTTGCCCATGCGCATCGTATGCCTGGTCTGGCAACATCTGGTGCAGCACATGGTTCAGCACCAGGTTACAGGGCGCTACATCCCAGGCCGCATAGGGTTTGGGCCCGCGCTGGGTGTATACCTGCCAGCGACTATCCTGTGGGCGGAACACGCTGATATTGGCGATACCCCCGAGATTGAGGAACAAGGGGCTATCCCATAGCTGCTGCTCTCCCATAGGTACCAGCGGCGCCCCGGTACCTCCCTGAGCTACGTCCCTTGAGCGCAGGTCTCCCACCAGCGGACAATCGAGGTAGGTCACCAGGGTTTCCAGGCAACCTATCTGGGTGGTGAAGTGCTGTTCTTTGGGCTGGTGGAACACGGTGTGGCCGTGGGTAGCCACCCACTGCGGCGTCACCTGGTGCGTTACCAGGAAACGGCGGAGCAGGAGTCCCTGCAAATGCCCGAAATCCGTGTGCAGCTTGCCAAGCGCCTCTGCACTGCCTGCCGGCGCCAGGCGCAGGCGCCGCTGCCAGTCTGCGTCATAAGGCACGGTTTCTGCCAGCAGCAGTTCACCCTGCCAGCGGTCTGCTACCAGGGTGAACTGCGCCAGGCAAATATCCAGCCCGTCTGCACTGGTGCCGGACATCAGGCCGATACCGGTGTAAGGCATCAGTTAATGACGATACGGCCTATGCGGGTTGCTTTTGCCGTAATGGCCTGAATGATGACATCCCCATTCTTGCAATCCAGGTAATACTTGGGACGGAGATATGATTTGATATCCTTTTTGCTGAAAAGCGCATATTTCTTGTACTGCCCACCGGGCTGCACAACAGCCATCATTGCCATGGATTTATTCCCCAGCTTCATATTCTTGAGTTTCTTATCCTCGTAGACATCCAGGTTTAATTTATTGTCATTATAGATAATATACACCTTGCCATTCTTCTCGGCGGCAATAATAGAAGAGAAGATTCCATTATCATTAATAGTATGTTGTGCTTTGGGAATACGGCAGTTCCACGCCAGTTTTCCGTCCTTATCCAGAGCAATAACCACTACATCCATATAATAGTAGTGATAAACGGTTCGCACATTCCCTTTACTGTCAGTATACGTGCTGATAATAAGTTCATACTGCTCAGCCACAACCGTCAGGCCCCCATCTTTGGCGGGTATCATCCGGCGGATGTAATAAGGCACTTTATCTGAATACTTAATCTTCTCGGGATACAACCCATCCACCTTATTGACAAACTTTTGAAGGATCTGCCCATTGGCCCCATTAAGTTTTACGATAAAGAAACCGGAGGTCACATCTGATCTTTTCTTTTCTGCATAAAAGCCGGTACACACCAGCGCATTAGAGAGATCTACCTTCATCTCAGCATCTTCTATGTAATACTCTCCCAGGTCAAGTTCATATTCCTGAACAGCACCTGTGGGATTCTCCAGCTTTACGATCTTATAATAATAAGTAGACTGCCCACGGCTTCGTTCTTTGCGCTCTTTGTATATACGCATAAGCACGTATACGTTACCCATATTGTCTATCTGCACCTGGGACATATCGGTGTTCTTATCCTTATGCGGCAGAGAGACCGATTTCTCCCAGATCACATCTTTCATGTTGCGGAAAACGACTCTAAAAGAGAATTTCTCTTCTTCGTTCCGCCGATACATTTCATCGCTGTAGAGCAGGAACATGCTGGAGTCTGGGGAAGGCACCACTCTAAATCCTCCTTTATTATATTTTTTATTGGAAGTTATGGTAGCCATCTCCATAACACTCCCTTCTTTCTTGGCCTCCAGGTCAGATTGAGAAAGCAGGAGCTTGTGGGCATTAGATTTCTTGTCATAATACTCACTGAAATAATGGATAACTCCATCCATGATGTATGAAGTCTCAAAACGGATATTCTTTTCATCCGGGTTAAAAATATCTACATCACGGGAGTATACCTCCTTCATCCTGCTATTAAGCTTCTGCAAATGGAATTTATACTTATTGCCACGATAAGCATACAGCACATAGGTATCATCCCCCACAATACCTGCATAGTCCTCCACATAGTATTTCTTATCTTTGAGCAGGTCTCCCCAGATAATATCCACATTTTGGGCAAATGCGCCTGAAACAAGCACCAGGGGTGTAAGCAGAAGGAGTAGATTTTTTTTCATATTGTATAAATCTTGGTTTTCTTTGAAAACTGATTTTCTTTGTGCAAAAATAAAAAAATAGCTATGCGCTTACCTCAAGTATCCTCTTTTTTAGGGTTTTTTCTTTACATTCAACTATTACTACCTCAGCAGGGACAAGCGCAGGACAGCACTTCTACCGAAACTCGGATCCGTGTATTTGAATATGGAGACCATGTCAAATCCTCTTCTCTGAGCACCTATAGTACGGCGTTCAAACTCAACCCATACGGACTGCTCAATGGAGAAATTCCGGTATTTGCCGAGCGGCGGATCACACCCAAAATCAGCCTGGAAGCCAGCCTGGGCATCACCATGAAAGATTATATAAGCCGCATGTACCAGCTTATGTGGGATGAAGAATATGAAAATCCGTTTGACAATGAACTGAGTGAGTTCCGAACACAAAAAACAGGTTATACCTACAGCCTGGCCTTTAGGTATTTCCCTTCTGCGGACTACGACGCCATTGAAGGTTTATTCTTCGGGATTATGTGGAAACACCGGGCACATTTCTCAGAGATAGATCCCGCGTCCATGAACGGGCGCTATCCGGAGGTCACATCTGTGGCCAAAGAGAAACGGGTAGTAAGAGACCTGGCGCTCATCTTTGGCCAGCAAATCTTCTGGGATGCCAATATATCCAGCGAGTGGATGATAGGCTTGGGCTACCGGAATACGGCAAATAAGTATCTGAACCTGATAGAGCAGCATGATCCTCAAACAGACACCTACGAACGTAAGGCAGTCATGCAGGAAAAACCCTTTACCGGGCCCTCTTTAATACTGGCCTGGAAACTCGGATTTGGCTTCTAAAGCTCCCGCGCAATCCTGTCCTGTACCTCTTCATCCAGCACAGACTGCTGGGGCTTGAACCAGGCCACCGGTTTACCCTGTTTGTTTACCAGGTATTTCTGGAAGTTCCACTGCACCTCCCCGCTTTTGGTGGCATCCTTCAGGAATTGATACAGCGGGTGAGCGGCCTCCCCCTTTACACTGATCTTCTCAAACATGGGGAAACTCACCCCGTAATTCCTTTGGCAAAACTCCTGGATCTCCTCAGGAGAACCCGGTTCCTGGGCGCCAAAGTCATTGGCAGGAAATCCCAGGATCTCCAGCCCTTTGGGCTTCAGGCGGTCATACAGCTCCTGCAGTTCTGCATACTGGGGAGTGAGCCCGCATTTACTGGCCACATTGACCACAAGCACGGCCTTGCCGGCATAATCTGCCAGGGAAACCGGCTTGCCGTCCAGGCTGTTGAGGCCGAATTCATGGAGGGAAGAAGACATATGATGAAGAAGGTTAGCAGTTACAGGAGTTTATTCAGCGCCGCTATAAAAGCAGGATCATCGGGTTTCACGGCGCTTTTGAAATGAGCAGCGGGTTTACCGTCCTTACCCACCAGCACTTTGTTAAAGTTCCAGGAAATAGGCTCCCCGGTAGTTTCTGTGAGGTACCTGTAGAGGGGTGCCATATCATGGCCCTTCACGGAGATCTTGCTGAACAGCGGAAAGGTCACATTATAATTGGTACTGCAAAAGGACTTGATATCCTTGTCCGTACCGGGTTCCTGGCCCATAAAGTTGTTAGCCGGGAAACCCAGCACCACCACGCCCTTGTCTGTATACTGTTCATAAAAAGCCTGCCAGTCGGCATACTGGCTGGTGTAGCCGCACTTGCTGGCCACATTGAGAAACACCAGCACCTTTCCCTTGTACTGAGACAGGCTCACATCCCGGCCTTCTATATCCTGCACAGTGAAATCATAGACACTGGCAGCTACAGGATGAGATTTTTTGCCTTTGGCAGAAACATCCTGCTGAGCGGTGGAGCAGGCTGCATTGCCCACCAGGATAACCAGCAGGATAAGACGGATGTTGGAATAACGCATGACCATGTGTTAAGATGGAAGTTCAAGATAAACAGATAACCCCAACGGCTTCCGGAAAAATTCACTGTTCACGCAAAAAAGCTGTATACTTTTGCAGGTGAGATGTCCCGGCTCGGTTTTTATATCGCCCTACCCTTTCTCTACCTGCTGGCCTATATGCCCATCAGGGTGTTGTATCTGCTGAGCAGCCTCCTGTATGTGCTGGTATATCACTTGCTGGGCTATCGCCGTAAGGTAGTGGAAACCAACCTGCGCAATGCTTTCCCGGATAAAAGTCCGGCTGAGATCCGCCGGCTGAGCCGGAAATTCTACCGCTACCTGTGCGACCTGCTGCTGGAAACCTTCCAGACACTGCGGTTCAGCCGCCAGGAAGCGCTGCAACGCTGCCGGTTCACAGACAGCCACCTCTTTGAAGAGCTGGCAACCAGGGAGCAAAGCTGTATCATTGTTATGGGGCATTATGGCAACTGGGAATGGGGGGGCAACGCCATGAGCCTGCTGGGCAGCCACCAGCTCTATGTGATCTACCATCCCCTGAGTAATGCGCATTTTAACCGCTTTATCATACGTATGCGTACCCGGTTTGGCACGCGCCTGGTTCCCATGCAGGACTCCCTGCGCCAGATGCTGCGCATGCGCGGCGAGCGCACGGCCACAGCTTTCATAGCAGACCAGACGCCTCCCCCACAGCACGCCTACTGGACCACTTTCCTGAACCAGGACACCCCTATCTTTTGGGGAACGGAAAAGATCGCCCGCAAGCTGAACCTGCCGGTAGTATATGCCGAGCTGGACAGGGAACGCCGCGGCAGATATACCATACGGCTGGAATTATTATGCGAGCACCCGGCAGATACACCAGAAGGTTACCTGAGTGAACTGCACACCCAGCGGCTGGAGCAAACCATCCTGCGCAAGCCCGAATTATGGCTCTGGAGCCACCGCAGGTGGAAACACACCAGACCACCCCTGCCTGCCTAGTATCTTTTCCTCAGCATACGCTGTTGTTTTAGAATGGAATTAGTCTGAACTTTAGGGGTTACTTTGCATGGCAGAACTAATTATTCTCCCCATCTCTTTGTTACCGTAGAAATTCCCTCTATGTCCTCTGCAAATCCTGTACCGGTCATTGCTGCTGAAACACCTGCCAGCCCTTCATCCGCACGAACCGGCAAAGACCTGATACTGGCCACTAAGCCCTTTGCGCGGGAAATCCGCTGGCGCAGCTGGTTTGCCGTATGCAGTACGCTGGTCCTTATGACCGGCGGGCTCACTGCGGCCGCCCTCCCCTTACACTGGGCTATCCGGCTGGCAGCCAGTGTGTTCTCCGGCCTTATCATCATCCGGATGTTTATCATCTACCATGATCACCAGCATAGCACCATCCTGCAGGAATCTGCCATAGGTAATGTACTGATGAAAGCCTTTGGGGTATTTGTCCTGGCTCCAGCAAGCATATGGAAGCGCTCGCATGACTTCCACCACAAGCATAATTCCAAGCTCTACACGGCCAGTATAGGATCCTACCCCATTCTCACACGGGAGAAATTCCTGAGCGCCACCCGGGCAGAACAAAAAGCCTACCTGCGCACCCGCAGTCCGCTGACCATAGCCCTGGGCTACTACAGCATGTTCCTGGGCGGCATGTGCCTGCGCAGCTTCCGCAGCAACCCCGGCAACCACTGGGATTCGCTGCTGGC
Source organism: Bacteroidota bacterium (assembly GCA_019638695.1). GTDB lineage: Bacteria > Bacteroidota > Bacteroidia > J057 > JAJTIE01 > JAHBTG01. The sequence goes on from JAHBTG010000015.1 coordinate 7,845, forward strand.
CATTATTCTACATTTTGTAGGGTATGGCGCACTCTACCTGCTGGGAGGATGGCAAACCATATTGTTCGCCTGGTTCATCCCGTTCCTCATCGCCACAGCCATAGGGGCTTACCTGTTCTATGTGCAACACAATTTCCCGGAAGTCACCTTCAAAAACAAGGAAGAATGGACTTACCATGAAGCAGCTCTGGAGTCCTCCAGCTATATGCGCATGAGCAAGGTCATGCATTTTTTCACCGGCAACATCGGCTATCACCACATCCATCACCTGAACGCGCGTATTCCCTTTTATCGCCTGCCGGAAGCCATGCGCGCCATACCAGAGCTGCAAAAGGCCAAAACCACCAGCTGGCACCCCCGGGATGTGATAGCCTGCCTGCGCCTGAAGGTATGGGATCCGGATAAAGGGCGCATGACGGGCATTCCCGGCGCCTAGGCCACCAGGACAAGACCCGGAACCGGCAAAAGGCGGGGGGGGGGGGGTCCTACAGTAGCGGGTTACGGTGTAAATGTGCTCCCATAAGCGTGCCCCATACCCTTCCAGTCAAAGGCATCCCTTCATAGGGCGTGAGCCGATAGGGTGAATGAATATCCCCGGGAGCGGGAGCCCACAAAGTCTCCGGCAAAAAGAGGGTGAGCGCTGCCGGCTCGCCCGGGGCCATCGCCTGCTGGGGAAGGTTAAATAACCGGCGGGGGGCGCTGGTCAAGGCATCCACCAGCTGGTCCAGCGTAGCATGCCCTTGCAATGCCGTCCATGCCACCGCAAAAGCAGTCTCCAATGCCGGGGCACCAAAGGTGGCATAGTCAAACTCCAGCCGCTTCTCATCTATGGTAGCCGGTGCATGACCGGTAGCCAGCACTTCCAGCGTGCCGTCTGCCACCGCGGCCCGCAAGGCCAGGACATCCGCCTGGGTGCGCAGGGGAGGACGCATTTTGAAACGCGTATCAAAATGTGCCAGCGTATCATCTGTAAGCAGCAGGTACTGGGGAAACGTGGATGCCGTCAGCCGCAGGCCTTCTGCCCTGGCCTGCCGGATCTGTGCCAGGCTCTGCGCACTGGAAATAGGGCTCAGGTGCAGGCGCCCGCCGGTATACCGCAGCATCTCCACGCAGGTGGATACCATCAGGACCTCCGCCAGGACGGGGCTGGGCTTAAGACCCAGGCGGGTAACGGCGGGACTTTCATTGGCGATGCCATTGCCCTCCACCGCGGCATTCAGGGGCATCTGCACCAGCAGGCCATCCGTAAGGGCAAGGTATTGCAGGGTGCGCATAAACACACCGGCATCCTGGATAGGGTTCAGACCATCGGAAAAAGCCACGGCACCGGCCTGGGAAAGTTCCACCAGCTCTGCCATCTCTTTGCCGGCGCAGCTCAGCGTAGCGGCTCCCATAGGGTGCAGCCGCACCCTGAGCGACTGTGCGCGGCTGCGCAAAGCGCGCACTTGCTGGGCATTGTCCTGGACGGGCTCTGTTCCGGGCAAGGTAATCACATCCGTAAAGCCACCGGCCAGCGCACTGGCCGCCAGGCTCTCCAGGGTATCGCGCTGTTCATACCCGGGATCATTGAGCACACAGTGGGTATCTACCCACCCTGCACTCACATGCAGTCCCGGGTACGAAATGACCTCTTCACCGGGGGCTGCGTGCAGGCTGCTTGCCGGTTGAATGTCCTGTATATGTCCGTTGAGCACCCTGATATCCACCGCCTGGCGGTGCAAGGCATGCGCCGGTGCGATGAGTTTGACTTGGGAAAGCAGATAATCGGGCATGGCAAGAGAATACTGGCCAAAAATACAAAAAGCTAGTAGCTATCCGGGGCCAGAATATTCACACGGTTAGCATAGAAGTTGAGCATCAGGAACACCATGATGGTAAAGGATATGAGGCTGGAACCGCCATAACTGAAGAAAGGCAGCGGAATGCCTATAACGGGCGCCAGGCCAATGGTCATGGCCACATTCACCAGCACATGGAAGAACAGGATGGAAACCACGGAATAACCAAAAATGCGGGCAAAACGCGATTTACTGCTCTCTGCCAGGTAAGTAAGCTGGTAGAGCAGGACAAAGAAAAGGACCAGAATAAGCGTAGTGCCTACCCAGCCAAATTCTTCGCCGGGGGTGCAAAAGATAAAATCCGTGTGCTGCTGCGGCACAAAGTTATACTTGGTCTGGGTGCCATTCATAAAACCCTTGCCCCAGAACCCTCCGCTGCCGATGGCGATCTTGCTCTGCGTAGTGTTCCAGTTCACCCCCGTCGGGTCTATCTCCGGATTAAAAAGCGCCTGAATGCGCTGCTGCTGGTGGGGTTTGAGCTGGGCAATCACCAGGTTCACACTCAGGGACCACACACACAGCAAACCGGAGATAAGCAGGGGGCCCAGGGTATTCTTGCCCCGTATGTTCAGGTACAGTCCTATGCGGGCCAGGAAGCGGGCAATGGATTTGCGCAGGTAATAAATGAGCGTAAGCCCCAGGATAATACTGACCACCACATAAATGGACAAGCCGGCAATGACCATAACCGCCAAAGCCACCAGCGCCATGAGCAAGAGGAAAATGGCAACGGACATGCCTTCCCGCAGGAACATAAAGACAAATGAGCCAAAGACCAGCGCAGTGCCGGTATCTTTTTGCAGGAGCACAATAATGACCGGCACCAGGATAATGGCCAGCAGGCCCAGGCGGTCCCGACCGCTGGAGAGGCTGAAATTATGCCGGGACATAAACTTGGCCAGCACCAGGCAAGTGCCCAACTTGGCAAATTCAGAGGGCTGTATGCCCACCCCGCCCACGCTGAACCAGGCACGGGCACCGTTAATGTCCTTGCCTACGAACAATACCAGGATGCAGAGCACCAGCGCCAGGCCATATGCCCCCCAGGCGACGAACTGCACCAGTTTGAGATCTACGGTGAGCGTAACAAAACAGAGTATTCCGCACAAGACAATGAACAGGAACTGCTTACCCTGGGGTTTGTCAAAATTAACCAGGTCTGCCCAGAAACCTTCTTGCGTGGCGCCGCTGGCAGCATAGATATTCAACCAGCCAAAAAGGACAAAAACCACATAAATGCCTACTGTAATCCAGTCCAGCTTAAGCTCAGAGCGAAGGGAGGTTGCCACCATCCAAAGTTAGGCAATGAAGCAATACCCCTGCTGGTCTTTGCGCTTATCTCACCAGGGTAACCCCGCCATTGGCAGAGACCTTTTTGCCCTGGCTGTCCAGTCCTTCATACAGCCACACATAAACGCCTTCGGGCACATCTTCCCCGGTTTCATCCCGCCCGTCCCAGGCAACGGATTCTCCCGTAGCCGCCAGGCTGCGCACCAGGGTACCCCAGCGGCTATAGATACGCAGGGTACTGCTGACGATGTTTTTGCCGTAGATCAGGAAGTCATCATTCAGTCCGTCATTATTGGGGCTGAAGGCCGAAGGATAGGCCAGGGAAGGCCTGGAAGAGAATTCCACCTGGCGGCTGATCACATCCGTACACCCGCGGTCCGTGGTGGCCCGCAGGGTAACCGTATAGACGCCTTCCCGTGGAAAGGTCACATTAATGGTCTCCGTGGCGGCCCCCGATACCAGGTTGGGAGACACCTCCCAGCGCAGGGTCTGGTAGCCGCTGGAAGTATTGGTAAAGGTCAGCAGGCCCGTGCTCTCGATATCCAGCGGGTGGCTGATATCCACAGAGGACAGGAAGTTAGCCTGCGGATTGGGCCACACATTTACATTGAGCACATGCCGCAGGGTGCAGCCGGCACCTCCGCCCTGGCGCCGGGCAATGATGGTCAGCTGGTCGGTCACCGGGGCACCGGTGGGGTAATTTATCTGCTGCACATTGGTGCCCAGGTTCCCAAATCGGTTACTGATCCAGCTGGCTTCTATACCATCCGGCAAACGGGGGCTAAAGGGCTGGCCCACACACAGGTTTACCGGAGAGGGCGGCAGCGTGGAGGAAATATCCGCCAGGGTCACCCCGCTTTGCACCGTGATCACCTTGGTCTTGGGACCGGAGATGCCCAAAGGCGTGGTAGCATCGAAATGGATGGTATAGGTGCCCGGTTCATGGAACTGCAGCCGGATACCCTGTGAGTTTTGCTCAACAATGGTAAAGGCACCGGGGGTGTTGGGCGTAATGGCGTAATTAACCACAGCAATGGGCCCCAGTGAAGGCGTAATGCGCTGAAAAGACTCCGCTTCCTCACACAGGCTGGCGCTCCCGCTCAGGGTAATGGCCGCAGGGTTACCACCCACGATCACATCATAAGCCGGGTAGAAGGGCCCGGAACAGGCAGGGTCATTACTGAGGGCACGCACCTCTATGGCAAATGTACCCACCGTAAGCCCCGGCGTGCTGCTGAGCAGCAGGTTATCCGATTCCGCACCGGGAATGATTTGTCCGCCAAAGCGCCACTGGAACTTGCGCCCGTATTCATAGGTGATGTTCGAATTGGCATAATCGATCTCCACATAGTATTGCTTGGGACTGTTGCAGGAGCAGATGATGCGGTCGTCCACAGTGGGATTGGGGATCTCGTCAAAGGTTACCGGGTCCCGCATGATCAGGCGGATGACCCCGGTGGATACCGTATTGAGTGTAAAGCGAATAATATTACCCTTCTTCACCCCATTGGGGAAGCTGGGATGATACGCCTCTATGCGGGCATAATAAAAGAATATGGTTTCATCAAAAGGAGTGGGCGGCCGGTACCCCTGGGCAAACATGGAATTATAATTACCCGGGGGAAACGAGAAGGTAAAAGTACCGGAAGAATCCTGGGTCACCAGGATGTCCGGAAACCCGCCGGGATTGGGCAGGTTATCCAATACGCCATCTATGGGGAACTGGTCGCGCGTTTGCAGCAGCTTCAGCTTGATCTGCGTGCCCACAGGATAAGTGCGCACGGTACTGTCGGAAAAGGTTACGGAATGCGTACTGGGCGCATTCGTGGGGATACAGGCCGTGAAATCCCGTCCGCCGTTGGTGAGGATATCTGCACGGCGAATACAGAACGGGCCGGCAGGCACCATATTCACCGCCTGTGCCGGGCGGGTGGGCCGGATGCGTACATAATAACCGCAGCCGGGAGGAATATCCGGCGTACCCGGACTGGAGTCTACTTTTCCGCCCACACTGCCCGACGGCGGAGAAGGAGGATAGGCAGCATTGTCCTGGGTACGGCCCAGTATCCAGGGGTCGGAAAAATCGCCCAGGGTATCGCTCAGTTCAATGATGTACTCATTGGTGGCGCCGTAGCTGCCCGTAGAACGGAAGTTGACATCTATAATGCTGCTGAGCGCGACTGAATCTTCATAGGCCACAATAGGCAAAGCGGTCTCCACCAGGTTCGGACACACTATGATATTGATGCTGTTGCTGGCAGGGCTATTGGCCGTAAAGAAGCCATTGTCATACACCACACGTACAGACCGGCTACCGAGCAGGTTATCGGGCAGGTCTACAAAGAAGAACTCGTCTCGCTCCACACCGTCTCCATTGCTGGTATAACCGGCATAACTTTCCAGGATCACCGGCGGAGAAGGGAACGTACCGCTGGCCGTACTCAGCTCCAGCTGGATGATGCCGTCGCACAGGGGGACCGAAGAAGACACTTTCACCCGGTTGAGTTCGCCTTCCTGGCACACATTGTCTGTGGGGTCTATGCGGGCCGTCAGCACCTGGGGAATAAAGGACGGGTTCAGCTCTCCGCTGACAATGACATCATCTATGGCAAAGGGTATGGTGGGCGCGCCGCCGGTGGCATTCACCCAGCGAAAAGCAAACCGCAGGCGGGATTTGTCTGCAAACTCGGGCATACGCACCGTCTCCTGCCGCCAGCCGGACTGGCTGTTGTATTGCGTGCGGCCGTCGGTACTGGTAGTAGGCAACCAGGAACTGCCGCCGTCCGTGCTGTACAGGACCTCTCCATAGGCATTGGCATTGCCCTCGCTCACCCAGAAGAAGGTGAGCGTCACATTCACCAAGTGGTGGGTGCAGAAATCCCGGTTGATCACCAGCTGGTGCTGGGAAGCGCTGGCCGGGTCAAATGCAGTATTGGACACAGGCAGGGTGGTATTGCCCACGTGCCAGTAACCCATATTAGGATCCGCTATCGTACCTCCCGTGGCCAGCGCCTGACTCGGCGTGTTGGGGTACGTACCATTCCCGGTATAGCTACTGTTCCATAACCAGGAATTATTACCGGAGCCTCCGGCAGCTACCTGGCCCACACCCGCAGACGCATTAAAATTCTGAAAGAAGAGTATAAACTGCGCTTGTACCGGACCAGCACCAAGCAGTATAGCCCATAGAATAAGTTGACGTAGCCGCATTAAGAAATACATTCTTTTTGAATACCATTTCATTCACAAATAAACGGAAAACCACGTATGATTGGTTAGTTAACGCCTGATGTGCAAAATATGCCTGCTCAACAGCCCACCTGGAAATATTTCGTTTGTGATTTCTAACTTTGCAGTAATGTTCAAGAAAACTATACTTCCTCTCTGGCTGCTACTGTCTCTGGTTGCCACACCTGCGATATCGCAAAACTACTTTACCCAGGGTACAGACTTCTGGGTAAGCTTTATGCGCAACTTCCAGCCGACCAACTCCATTTATAACATCGTAATTGCCAATAGCCAGAGCGGTACCGTCACCGGTATGATACGCAACCGCAGGCAAGGGGTGGAGATTCCCTTCTCGGTCAATGCCAACAGCAGCGTTACCGTGAATATAGACCGGGCTATAGTGGAGAACCTGGTCAGCGGGAATATACGGGACCACGGCCTGCAGGTGACCAGCAGTGCCCCGGTGAACGTCTATGCGTTCCACTTTGACCTGAACGGCTCCTCCGACGCCGCTATTGTATTGCCCTACCCCACCCTGGGAGACGATTACACCATAGTCACCTACTCGGAACGGGATCTGGCGCCGAACAACCAGATGGAATCGGCATTCCTGATCGTAGCAACCGAAGATGAAACCACGGTGGAGATCACGCCCAGTACGCCCCTCTCCGGCGTAACGGGCAGCACAGCAGGCGTGCCCTTTACCGTAGAATTGCAGGAAGGCCAGAGCGTCATGTACAATTCGTTCGGCACCAGCACCACCCAGGTCAATGACGTTACCGGCACCCGCGTGCGGGTAGTGGGCGGCTGCAAAAGCGTAGCCGTATTCGGCGGCCACCATGCCAGCACCGCCGGAGGCAACTGCTCTGCCATTACACCCACGGCAGACCACCTCTTTGCCCAGATTACCCCCACCGCCACCTGGGGCAGGGATTACCTGCTGCCCGTGCTGGCAGAGAGCCCCCAGACCATGTTTCGCATCTATGCCCCCACGGCAGGCACGGTAGTGACCATAGACAATATCGCTCATACTTTCCCGCGGCCGAATGGCAGCAGCATACTGGACACTACCCTGGAAAACTTCACGGCCCTGAACCCCAGCGGCGTTTACTGGCTAAGTTCCACTCAACCGGTGGGAGTATGCCAGGTGGGCATGGGCGCCAACTGCACCGGCATTCCCGTGACAGACCCCTTCCTGGTCTTTCTGGCGCCCACGGATGCCATGCTGGCCACCACCACACAGGTATATGTGCCGGCAGACCCCAGTGTGGCCACTGCCCGCAATTACATGACGGTCATTGTCCGCGAAGCGGAAACAGGCAACGTGCAGCTCGACGGCCTGGGGCTGGCCGGATGGCAGCCCGTATTAGAATTCTACCCGGGCGGCCCTTCCACGGGATATGCCGCAGGTACGATCGACCTCACTATCGCTACGCAAACCCTCACGAGTTCGGGCATGCTGGCTTATGCCTATGGGTATGGCGTAACCCCTCCCGGCGGCGGCGCCCCTCAGAATAGCTTTGGCTACCTGCTGGCCGGTGGTTTTGCCACCATTCCCCCCGTGCGCTTGCAGCTTACCGGCGCACAGGATATCAGCTGCTTCGGAAGAAATGACGGCGAGCTCACCGTTGAGGTGGAATATGGCCGGGCACCCTATACCCTCACCCTGGACTCCATAGACGGCACCAACTTCATTACCCTGCGCACGGAAGCACTGGCCGCTGCGGGCAGCTTCACCTTTACCGGCCTGTACTCCGGCAACTACCGCATCCTCCTGCAGGATGACCTGCTGTGCAGCAAGGAAACGGAACAGTTCCTGGCTCAGCCGGAACGGATCCGCCCCGGAGGCGACGCCCACCCGAATAACCGGATAGAACACTGCCGTTCGGAGCGCACCTTCACGCTGCCGGACGCCCGCCCGGCAGGCGGCACCTGGAGCGGCACGGGTGTAGTGCCCGGCACCAACCAGTTTTCCTTTGACCTGCTGGCACAGGCAGGCGGCGGCAGCCTCAGCACGCTATACCTGCGCTATTCACTGGGCGTAGATTGCCGAGACAGCGTGTTGCTGACCATCCTGGAAGACTGTGAACAACTGAGCATCCCCAATGTATTTACACCCAATGGAGACGGGTATAACGACACCTGGTATCCGCGCATGGCAGAAACCCGGGAGTACAAACTCATCGTTTATAGCCGTTATGGCCATGAGGTGTTCCAGACCAACAATCCCATAGAAGTATGGAGAGGCGAGGCCAAAGGCTCGGAAGCGCCTCCGGGTGTGTATTTCTATACGCTGGAAGGCGTATTCCTGTCCAATATCGAATTCAAGCGAACGGGCACCGTCACCCTGTTGCGTTAACCATGCCCCATGTATGACGTTATCATAGCAGGCGCAGGCATCGCCGGCATGTCTGCGGCGTGGTACCTGCAACAGGCCGGTAAACGCATACTACTGCTGGATGCACATAAGTGCGGCCAGGGCACCAGCTGGGCTGCTGCGGGTATGCTGGCACCTGTCAATGAGCTGGAATTCCAGGAAGTGGAGGTCTTGCAGGCGGGAGTGGCGTCCCTGGAGTTGTGGCACCAGTGGGCGCGCGAATTTGATTTTCTCACTCTTAACACTACCGGCACACTGGATATCGCGCTGGGCGTGGAGGATATTCCCTACCTGCAGCGGGTATTTGCCTTTCAGCAACAACTGGGGCTGCAGGTGCAGTGGCTGGAGGGTGAGGCCCTGCAAACCCTGGAACCCGCGCTGAGCCGCAACATCCCGGCGGCGGTGCATTCCCGCACGGACATTCAGCTGGAGCACCGCGAATTCCTGCCACATTTTGCCGATCATCTCCGGCAGGCGGGAGTAGACCTGCGCGAGCACTGCCCGCTTCACAGCTGGACCTTAGCAGAAGACGGCACCGTGCAGGTGCAGGCCGGGGAGCATTCGTTCACCGCATCGCAGCTGTTACTGGCCACAGGCAGCGCGCCCTTACCCGGCACAGCCGCGCCGGTGCGTATTTACCCCATCCGCGGACAGATGATCTCGGTGGCGCCGCCTGCCGGCGGCCCGCTGGTGCACCATAATGTGCGCATCCGCAGTAAGACCTATGGCTATGCATACCTGGCTCCCAAGCCCACACGTATCATATTGGGTTCCACCACGGAGGAAATGGGGCAGGATACGCGCCTCACTGCAGGGGGGATGATGGATATCCTGCGCAAATGCTACCACGCCGTGCCCGGCATCTATGACCTGAATGTGCTGGAAACCTGGAGCGGCCTGCGCCCGGCCACCCTCTCGCGCCACCCGGTGCTGGACGCACTGCCCGGCACGCCGCAAGTGTTTGTGCTCAACGGTCTCTATCGCCACGGCATCCTGCTGGGCCCGCTGATGGGCCGGGCTGCCGCACAGCTGATGACTACCGGCCACAGGCTGCCGGCAGTAGCCGGTTTTACCCTGGCTAACTGATATACTTACCCAGGCAACGTTGTAGAGGGACCGTACTTTCCCCCCGCGTGGCTCCAGCAACATGAGAGCGGAGAGATTGTCCAAAATAGTCTGGCGCGCCGGGCTTTGATCCTGCAAATTCAGTCATTCGTCCTCCTTCACTCGTATGGGGGCTTTATCCGATGCGGTTCAGCCAGCAGGCGCCGGATCTCTTTCTCTGTGTTTTCATCATATACTCCTGATCTCAGGAGTTCCTGGATGACCTCGGGACAGTCGGCACGGTGATACTGGGCCCCTGAGAAGACAAGCCCTCTGTAACTAATCCCTATCGGGCTGAACACCAGCACGCCACCGGTGAAGCGGACCCGGTAGATCTCCGGTTGACCGACGTCGATGGTGCTATCAGAGAGGAACCTGTATGCCAAGCGGTAAGCAGGAAGTGTCAAACCTGCCTCTGAGTATGAAATATAAAAGCAACTATCCGTGGCCACGATCAGGGAGATGCCCGTTCCGCCGCGGTACAAAGAAGTTGCACGCCAGCACCCCCGAATGGTTGGGGATAGGCTCAGCCCAGAGGCCTCCGGCGCAAGCAGGCAGAACCGGCCAGGGTTACCTGCTTCAGACTTGACACCGCTGGCGGGGCTAGGCGGGTTGAAGATACGATCCTGATAAACGGATAGCACACCCATACCGGCCAGTACAAGCATGGTACAGATAATAAGGATTGCCTTCTGCATGTTCAGGAAATTGGAAAGGAATAAAACTATGTAAAACTGAAGACGGCTGCAATCATTAACAGCCTTGGAGGCCTAATTGCCAGATAAACTGCAGTTCCAGAACTTACAGGCTTCCCGGGGATCATGATTACCCAGGCGCATCACCCCCGGTAAACGGGGTCTTCGGACACATCGGGGTTTTCCATCAGGCGCTCCACTTCATCGGCATGTACTTTCTGGATCACAAAAGTCTTGCCTTCGCTTTCCAACGCCTGGCGATCGTCTCCAAGCGCCAGGAAGGTATAGTAGTTTTCTTCGTCTATATTGAGCACATCGCCCGCCTGCAGGTCTTCTTTCTCAAAGTAGAAATAATAGAAGACTTCATGAAACATGTTGAGCACATCCATAGGGTCTGTAAACTCATCTACAGGCCAGGCAAAATCTGCTATGCCAAAGAGATGGTTACCACGGGTCATAAACCAGCGCTCTTCTCCCAGGATGGCCTGTATATAGCCGGTCCAGTAGACGAGCGGGGGATTCTGGCGCACCACGGGGAAGAACCGGGCATCCAGTATCTGCTCCAGCACGGCAGCAGGGTGACTGGTCCAGGCCGGTTCATTGACCACAGCCAGCAACCCTTCGGTGATCAGCAGGCCCGCTACCTTGTAAAGGGCTATATACTGCTCAATGGGATCTGTACTGGTGCCGTCATAGACCAAAAGGACATTAGCCAGGTGGCTCTGGGCAAGCTCCTTCCAGTCGGGGCTCCATGCACTTTGTACAATGGTGCGCTCCACGGCCTTCTGGGGCAGCGGGCTGGGCAGCCCTCCTATATGAATGGTATGCGCACCGAATACGACGGAGGCGAACAGCATACTGCCGGTATCCAGGTCCTGCTCTATGGTGAGGCGCGGCGGCTCATCCAGGGGCTCCCATTGGTCGAGCCGGCTGAGGAGTGCGGGCAGGTCCAGCCGGGGCAGACGGTCATATAACAAGGCGAGCACGGGTTTCTCGCTGGCCGCAAAATCGGGGTTGCTGAGGAAAATCTTCTGGAACAATGACATGCTGCAAAGATAGCCTGTTCTTCCCGGGAAAAAATCAGGGTCAGGCTTTATCCAGCAACGTCATCACGCCTGCCGGGGCACAGAGGTAGTATTTATTCACGGTCTCGGCAATGGAGCTGATCATGGGCAGGTCCGAGGCCTCTGCCAGGTCCTTGAGCCGCCCGTCTTTCATCAGGATAAGGATAGGTTCCTTTTGCTGTACCCGGCGGGCATAGGCGAGGTTGGAGATCTTATCGGATACGACAAAATAGGCAGCGGCTTCTGTTGCCAGCTCCATCTGGTGGGCAGCAAGGGATACGGCATAGTCATGCTGCTGAACAGATACCGGCATATGCTGGAGGCGTATCTTGAAGAGCCTGCGGGCCAGTAACCCGCTGCACAACCCGCTGAGCACGGGATCTGACACGTGTTGCCATTGTTTGATATGATACAGGATATCGGCATCATCCATCTGTACAAAGTGATGTATCAGCTCATCCGTCAGCGGCGTGGGCTGTTCCCCTGCAGTCAGCCCCAGGAAAAAGGCCAGTGCGGGTCCCGTATGGGGTAAGTCTCCCTGCCGGTAGAGCACCCGGGCGCGCTTCATAATGCCCATGAGCATGCACTCGGCAGCCAGCGCTGTCTTGTGGAGGTATACCTGCCAGTACATCAGGCGGCGGGCTACCACAAATTTTTCGGCAGAATAGATCCCCTTCTGCTCCACTACCAGTTGTTCATCCGCCACATTGAGGGTCTTGATCAGCCGCTCGGTACCCACAATTCCTTCCTGCACCCCGGTAAAGAAGCTGTCGCGTACCAGGTAATCCATGCGGTCCATATCCAGCTGACTGGAGATGAGCTGGCAGAGGAAGCGGCGCGGGTAGGTCCCGTCGAACAGCCGGATAGCCAGGGAAAGGGCGCCCTGCATCTCTGCATTCAGCCGGGTCATAAGGGCGCGCCCCACCTGCTCATGGTGGATGCCGGGCACAAGCAGATGCTCGAGGGCATGGCTGAAGGGCGCGTGCCCGATGTCATGAAGCAGGATGGCCAGCCGGGCGGCTTCGTACTCTTCATCGGAGATGGCGATACCTTTGGCCCTGAGGGTATTGAGTGCCTGGCCGGTCAGATGATAGGCGCCCAGTGTGTGGCTGAACCGCGAATGCACTGCGCCGGGGTAGACAAAGCTGCTAAGCCCCAGCTGGGAGACCCTGCGCAAACGCTGCAGCCACTGATGGTCTATAAGCTGGCGTATGGGGCCTTGCGGCACTTCTATGAAGCCGTGGACAGGATCGTTAAACAGTTTGACTGCGGACATGGGCCAGGAAGCGCACTAGCCCATAGGGGCATCTAGCACGCTATAGGGAATAAAGACAAAGTTGAAATACTGGGGGTCTGCCAGCAGGATGCAGGCCCGCTGGGTGGGGTCTGTGTAGGCGCGCTTGAAGTCGGCCAGTTTTTCGCCGGAAAGCACGGCCTTGCGCACCAGCTCTTCCAGGGTGCTGGCATTATAGTACCAGTGCAGCTCGTATTCATCCCGGGGGATGACCGGCACACCCAGTCCTACAGACCCGGCATGTGCAACGATAACGGGATAGCGGCTCACCCGGTTATGCAGGGTTTCCTGCGCAATGCGTTCCAGCACCAGGCCCACTTTATGAAAGTCTGCATGCAACTGGCGGAGGAGCTCGCTGTGGTCTTCTCCGGCGATACCGGGATTCTCGTTTTTATCAAAAAGGTTCATTACCAATCGATTTGCAGGGCATTGGGGTCGCCCAGGCCTTCCCTGATGAGTTCTATCTGGTCGTCTCCCTGGCTGCAATCCAGGATAGTGCTGGGCACATTGCCGCCATAGCCGCCGTCTATGACGATATCTACCAGGTCTCCCCAGCGCTCATGGATCAGCTCGGGGTCGGTATTATACTCCAGGATCTCATCATCATGCTTGAGCGAGGAGGTGATGATGGGATTGCCCAGCAAGCGGACGACCTCATGCACGATCGCATTGTCCACCACGCGGATGCCTATGGTCTTGCGGGCATTCTGGCTATAGTTGGGCAGTTGTTTGCCTGCGGGCAGGATGAAGGTATAGGGACCGGGCAGCGCGCGCTTGAGCAGCTTGAATATGGGGTTGCTTACGGGGCGGGTGTATTCCAGCGCCTGGGCCACATCCTGGCAGATGATGGCATACTGGAAGTCTTCGGGACGGATCTCCTTGAGCTGGCACAGCCGGGTGATGGCTTTTTTGTTGAAGATATCGCAACCCAGGCCATATACGGTATCAGTGGGGTAGATGATCACACCGCCGCCCCTGAGGCAGTCGACCACCTGCTGCACAAGGCGGGGCTGGGGGTTTTGGTCGTGGATGCGTAGAAGCATGGATACAGGCGCCTTGCCCTTTGGGAAAGACTTGCGAATTTACCCAAAAGCCTGCAGAAACGCTACTGCACGACCAGCCTGCCGGATTGACGGAAGGCACCGTTCTCCACCGTATAGACATAGACCCCGGGTGCCAGGTGTTCCAGCCGCACGGACCAGGTAGCGGCAGGCAGCGCCTCCGTATGCACTACGCGGCCGTTGAGGTCCAGCAGGCGGAAGGTATAGCCCTCACCCTCAGGCACTTCGAGGGAGATAATACCGGGTGTGGAGACGGGGTTGGGGTAGACCCGGGTTTCTTTGCGGGCCATTGTGCCGGAAGAAGTGGTGGCGGCAGCGGTTTCTGTAAGAGGTGCGGGGTGCTCTGCCACCACCCGCAGTACGATGGCCGTGCCATTATCCTGTGTGCGGTAGGTGGACTGCGCAAAATGGTAGCGGGGAGTGCTGACGAGCCGGAACTGCACCAACTGGGCCTCACGCCGCAGAGTATAGTGCCGCCCGGTATACAGGTCTTCGTTGGAAGCCGAAGCATGAGCGCCGGGCATGCGCGCCGCTTGTGCCTGGCTGGCCATGGTGCCGCTTTCCCAGTAGCGCAGCACCCGGATGCTGCCGCCTTGCTGGTAGTGGGCGGTGTGGTAAACGGGTGTGCCTGCGGAGCGGGGACTGACGGCCGTTTGCTGGGCACATAGAGTACTGGGGAGAAGAAGAGCTAGGATGGGGAGGATACGTAACATTTATTTATTTACTTTTATAATAGAAATGGTGTTTTTATTATGCAAGCATGCCAAAACATAAGGATCAGAATTCCATTCTAGGAAAGAAATTATATTATCTGGAACGAAGAAAGATTCATGGACATGTAAGTTATAATCTAGAATATAAGCCTTATATCTTCCGCCTCTTTTACTATCTAACAATAATAGACTATCTACACCAACTTGAAGAAGTTGAGCGGGATACTCAATATCAGTATCTAAACCGATAGATTGTAACTTTTCACTTTCAATTTTAACTACAATAGAATTACAGCTATTAGTCAAATAGGATATTGGGCCCAACTGGGTTAAACGACCAAAAACATAATAACGACAATTTTCTTTCAACGAGTCAGCAGTAAAATCTGGCCACAAAGAATTAGGAAGTGGTTTTATACGATTATTAGCAGCGGTAATACATGCTATTGCTTCATGGGAATATCTTTCTCCTTTTAGATCAATCGCAATAGGGAGAAGATAAGTTGACTCAGATATAAACTGCAGCTTTTCAAGAAAACTAGGCACATAGTATTTTTTCCCATTTATGTTAAAGTCAATTTTTCTATGTGATAAATATCTTCCGGCTAAAGTATAGGTATATTCAGAATTATCCAGAACACAGAACAAAACCAATGTCTTCCCAGAAGTTCCAAACAAATCAGGCCGAAGGATTACAGTTCTATTCTTATTGCTCTTCTCAATAAAATCGGGTGAATATTGTGAGCTTATTCTCGATATAAAATCGCCACCCTTTGAGAATATAGAAACACTGTAATCAGACATCTCATGAACATATATATATTCATCATAAGTATAGACCCGGATATTCATATCAGAGATATCGTGGTCTACCTTAATATTGCATATTGTATCATTACCAGATAAATCTGGTAATGATATGAATATACATATAAAGAAAAATATGATTTTCATAGACTAAGCTAGACTAGTACATTGAAGAAGGTGATGCGGAAGTGGATGAAGCACATATTGCCCCTAATTTTTTACATTGGCTAGACTCCGGAGGCATACAACAAAAATTCAACTTGTCACCATCTTCCGGATTATTAGTTTTAAATGGTACGCAAGAATACATCGGTTTTTCCGTAGTCATAAAAATATCATCCGTCAAATTAGGCACAAGAACATCGCTAATAGGCATTAAAGTAGCATAAGCGATTGCCTGAACAGAATCGGAAATAACTTTATCTTGGGCTCTATAGAAACCTATGAGAGACGTTTGTGCCCAATAAGCATACATTTGCTCAGAGCCCTGTACCTGGCTGGCCAAGAAGCCTTGCCATTTTGTAGACTTATGTAAATCTGCATTATGCCAGTATGCAAAATCGTATCTTGCAATACTGGACGCAGATAATAGTCTTTCCTTTTCGTCATTAGACAAAATGATACTCTCAGTAATCTTCTTTTCAATAGCCTTAACACTGTAAATAGTCTCAACATTATTAAATAAACTTCTAGAATATGTAATATAAATATCTCCTAAGGCTGCTTTCTCTGCAGCAGACAAACTGCTGCCATTTACTTGGAAATCATAAAAATTGAAATCATTATCAAAAATAGTTAGTGAATCTCCACTTGCGCCACAGTCTCTTAATCTCAGATTACATACATTAATAGAATCAAGAGATAAAGTGGTATCAAGTAATAAATATTTCAACAACAAAGCTTCTGAGAGCTTATAATCTACTTTAGAAGAATCTATAGAATAAGAACCAAGTGAAATGCTCAGATCAAAATCGCATTCATCCAAATAGTAAGAAGTACTAGGTTTCCAAAAAACAATAGAATCTAGTTTGTTTTCTATATTAGTAAGAATTGCGTAGTGTTTAATACCGGCACTATCATAAGGATTCTCAGGATTAAAAGGATCTATCTCCCTTCCCCACTTCAAAAGCTTCCACCCCACCGGATCCGTCAGCCCCCCATCCCGGTGTGCAGCAATCATATACATATATCCCGAAGTATCTCTTGCAATTCCTTTATAAATAAACCCCGGCAAAAACAACGGCGAAACATTCCCGCTATGGTACCTATAATGACCACTTTGCGCCCCATCCGCACCATACTGAACCATAAAAAACGTAGCCGTATCCGCCAGCAAATTCTGTGGCGAAGTATAGCCCCCCACAAACACCGTCCCGCTATCATCCACCACCACCCCATACGGACGGTCATCCCAGTTCAGCACACCCCCGCTGCCCTCCCAGCGGTTTACCCAGGCAGGCGTACCGTCAGAAATATCCAGCTTCAGCGTCGCCACATCCCCCGCGCTCTGGCCCGTCACATACACATAATTATCCCGGTACACCACATCATTACCCCAGTCATTCCCACCTTGCGGCGCATCATACGTCAATGCCCATCCCAGCGTACCATCCGCCTCATATTGCACCACCAGGTAATCCGTGGAGTCATTGGATTTGGTCAGTCCTGTTATATATACATTCCCTGCAGGGTCACCGGTCATCCGCAAAGGATGCTCATAACTCCCGCTGATTTCCTGGCTATAATGCCGCATCCAGACTTCTGCACCACTGGTAGTATACTTATACACTACCAAATCATTATTCAGCGTATCATTACGCATTTGTGCGCAGACATATATATGATTATTCGCAAAAACAATACCGCCCGGGTAACTGGCGGCCGTGGTAGATGGCCACCCCGGGGGCTGGTAGTTGACCTTCCAGTCTTCGGTACCATTGCTGTTCAGTTTCACTAAAAGCATGGCGGCAGTAAGTCCGCAACTATCGTAGTTGGTCACCGGTTGATACCGCGCAAGCTGGTACTGAAAAAACCCCAAGTGAGAAGCCCCCGCAATATACAATTCATTCCCATCCAGCGCCAGGCGCATCCCGTGTACAAACACCAGCGGCACATCCGCCAGCCCGCCCAGCGTATATTGCCATTTCAGAGTGCCTGTGCTGTCGTATTTGAGGGCGACTAATCGCTGGAAATAGGGAGCTATTGAATCCACTGCATAACCGGTCACATATATGTTACAGCTATCATCTGCAAGGACATCCAAGGCATAATCATCATTATTACTACCCGAATTCCACTCTACAGCCCACAATTCCTCCAGCTTCCGGTTGTATTTTTTGACCACAATATTGGTGCCCTGTCCTGGGGTAATCTTATTGGATCCCGCCATTACCACACAGCCCTGTGCATCCACAGCCGAGGGTACCATCGCCAGTGAATCTTCCCCGGAATAGGACCCAAACATGGCGGTTTTGACAATACTGTATTCAACTAGTACCTGGGCGCTTGTTTGCTCATAACCGAAGAAGGTGAGTACCAGGATAAAACCAAAAATAGGAAAGGTTTTGCAATAGTATGTAAGTGATTGTTTCATAATGGAAAAAGTAAAGTTTGATTCTGCAATTTATATTATGTGAAAGAACTATGCAATAGTTTTTCTGAATAAATAGGCTAACTTCCTGTAGGTCAATGAGAAAAAAATCAATATGGATGTAATCGGAGCATTTAGACCGCTCTACCGGAACCGGACTTATTTTAGCTTACACAACATAATAACTGCCATATTGTCAGGCCGGTTCGTATATTTGGGGTTGTATTTGCCTATAGCATGAGCCAAACCACTCAAAAGATATTCCAGCCGCTGGAAGAAGCTCTGGCCCACCATAAGCCCCTGGGCGAGGAGCGGCAGGGGGAAGCCTATATGGCAGCCGGTGCTGCCGATGCCCGCAAGCTGGCCTATATAGAGACCTATGGCTGCCAGATGAACTTTTCCGATACGGAGATCATTGCCAGTATGCTTACGGATAAGGGATTCAGCTTCACGCCCAACGAAACCGAGGCCGACCTGGTGCTGATCAACACCTGCAGCATCCGCGAGAATGCGGAACAGCGGGTGTGGCATCGCCTGGATCACCTGAAGCATATCAAGAAAAAGCGGCCCGGCATGATGGTGGGCGTAGTGGGCTGCATGGCAGAGCGCCTGAAGACCAAACTGCTGGATGAAGAGAAGCTGGTGGATATGGTCATTGGTCCGGATGCCTACCGCAGCCTGCCTGCCCTGATAGATGAAGTAGAAAGCGGCCAGCGGGCCGTCAACGTACTGCTGAGCCGGGAAGAGACCTATGCCGAGATCGCTCCCGTGCGGCTGAATACCAACGGGGTCTCTGCATTCATCAGCATTATGCGGGGTTGCAACAATATGTGCAGCTTCTGCGTGGTGCCCTTCACCCGCGGGCGGGAACGCAGCCGCGATCCCGAGAGCATTGTGCACGAAGCCCGGGAACTGGTGAGCAATGGCTATCGCGAAGTGACGCTGCTTGGCCAGAACGTAGACAGTTACCGCGTAGAAGGCACCGGCTTTGCCCGCCTGCTGGAGCGTGTGGCACAGGTGCATCCCGACCTGCGGGTGCGCTTCTCCACCAGTAACCCCCGCGATATGACGGATGAAGTGATCCACATCATTGCAGCTTATCCCAATATCTGTAACTTCATTCACCTGCCTGTGCAGAGTGGCAATACGGAGATCCTGCACAAAATGAACCGGGGTCACCACCGTGAATGGTACCTGGAACGCATTGCCCGCATCCGCGAGATCGTGCCCGATATCGGACTGAGCACGGATATCATCACGGGCTTTTGCGGGGAAACCGAGGCGCAGCACCAGGATACGCTCAGCCTGATGGAAGCCGTGCGGTATGACAGCGCCTTTATGTTCTATTACAGCGAACGGCCCGGTACCCCCGCCGCCAAGAAACTGCCGGACGATGTGCCGCTGGAGGTCAAAAAACGCCGCTTGCAGGAGATCGTGGACCTGCAAAACCGCCACAGCCTGGAAAGCAACCTCAAGGACGTGGGATGCACCTTCCGGGTGCTTATCGAAGGCAACAGCAAGCGCAGTGAAAGCGACTGGTGCGGCCGTAACGACCAGAACAAGATGCTGGTCTTCCCCAAAGGCTCCCGTACGGACCTGCAACCCGGCAGTTATGTGCATGTGCGGGTAACCCAGGTCACAGGAGCCACATTGATTGGAGAGATTGTATAAAGAACCTAAAGTACGTATCCATAAGGTATGAACCGTACCACCATCAAACAGCGCTTCAGCATTATAGGCAACTGCCCGGCCCTGAACCAGGCCATTGATGTGGCCATGCAGGTGGCGCCCACCGAAGTGAGCGTGCTGGTAGTGGGGGAGAACGGCACGGGTAAGGACGTGTTCAGCCGCATTATCCACCAGCTGAGCCTGCGCAAGCACAAG
Organism: Bacteroidota bacterium; assembly: GCA_019638695.1. Taxonomy (GTDB): domain Bacteria; phylum Bacteroidota; class Bacteroidia; order J057; family JAJTIE01; genus JAHBTG01. Next base: position 27,790 of record JAHBTG010000015.1, read on the forward strand.
ACCTTTATTGCCATCAATACCGGTGCCATACCCGAGGGTACCATAGATTCCGAGCTGTTCGGCCATGAAAAAGGTAGCTTCACCTCGGCCTATGAAGCCCGCAAGGGGTACTTTGAGGAAGCCAACGGCGGGGTCATCTTCCTGGACGAAGTGGCCGAAATGCCCTTGAGTTCGCAGGCGCGCCTCTTGCGCGTGCTGGAGAACGGGGAGTTCCTGCGTGTGGGCAGCAGTAAGGTGCAGAAGACCGATGTCCGCGTTATAGCGGCCACCAACAAGAACCTGATCCAGCTGATACGCGAGGGCAAGTTCCGGGAAGACCTGTACTTTCGCCTCAATACCGTGACCATACAGGTCCCTCCGTTGCGCGAGCGTGGTGAGGATATCGAGCTGCTGTTCCGCTATTTTGCCAATGAGTTTGCCGCACGGTATGGACGCCAGCCCCAGCAACTGACGCCGGATGCCAAAGAGGTCCTTTACCAGTACCATTGGCCCGGCAATATCCGCGAGATGCGCAACTTCGTAGAAAAGCTCACGGTGCTGGAAGCCCGGGATGTGCTGGACCGTGAACGGCTGTTACAGTATCTCCCCAAGCCGGATAAAACGCTTACCATCAGCGGCACGGCCTATACCCGCGACAACGGCGGTGAGGGTAACGGTCCGGGTTTTAGCAGCCGGAGCGAGGAATTCCTCATCCGCGGGATACTGGAGCTGAAGCGTGACCTTGCCGAGCTCAAGGAGTTTCTCCTGCACAAAGGCATTGTCCCACAGCCTGGCAGTATGGACGATGGCTATCCCTTGCAGACCGGCACACAACTGGGTTTCCCGGCGCCTGGTGCTTACCGGGCATACCGGGACGAGGCGGAGACCACTCCGCTGTCTACTCCGTTACTGGAAGAAAGCCTGTCCATTGAACGCAAAGAGAAAGACCTTATCCGGCGGGCGCTGGAGAAACACGGGCATAACCGTAAGAAGGCCGCCCATGAGCTGGGTATTTCGGAGCGCACCCTTTACCGCAAAATCAAAATCTTTGGCTTGGACGAAGCCTGACCCTATGGTATACCCCGGAGTATTATATAGCAGATGCTTGTCCTGGCTGACGATGTTGGTGCTGGCGGGTGGTCTTTGGGGATGCCGCTATAGCTTTACCGGCGGTAAGCTGGAAGGTGAATCATTCTCCGTGCAGCGGCTGGAAAACGCGGCCAGCCTGGTGGTGCCTACCCTTGCGCAGGACCTTACCGAGAGACTGCGGGACAAGTTCCTGCAGCAGACCCGTTTGAACCTGCTGGACCGTGACGCGGATCTCCAGTTCTCGGGCAGTATTGTGCGCTACGATATCGCACCCCTCACGGTACAGAGTGGGGACCAGGCTTCTCAGAACCGGATGACCCTGACCGTGAAGGTCAAATTCGTACACAAAATCAAGCCGGAGGATAGCTGGGAAGAGGACTTTTCCAACTTTGTAGATTTCCCCGCCAGCCAGAATGCACAGGCCGAGTCTCTTTACTTGCCCGAACTGGTAGATAAAATAGTGCAAGACATCTTCAACAAAACGTTGTCAAACTGGTAACTTCAACCCTATGAATCCCATCCACCTGTACCAGAAGGCATTCCTCACGTCGCTATCGCTGGCGGAGCGCACCTGGCTGGAGGAACAGCTGAAGCAATATCCTTACTTCAGCCTGTTTCACCAGGTGACCGCCAAGAATGCCCAACAATCCAAAAGCGGGGAGCTGGAACAACTGCGCGCCGTGGCCGCCCTGTATGCTACGGACCGCCAGAAGTTTGCAGAGTATATGGACAAAGGGCTGAAGATCAGGTTGCCCGAAGTAGAGATTCCTGTGCAGGCCACTGTTACATCTGTGCAGGAAACACCGGCGGCTTCTGCCGTTACCGCTCCCGTAGAAGACGCAGCAGAAATGCCTGTCGTAGAGGAGCCAGCTCCTGTTGCCGAAGTATCGGCTGCTCCTGTTACGGAGGAAACCCCTGCTCTCGCTGTAGAGGAAGCTGTAACGGATGTTACAACTTTCCCGGTCGCACAGGTGGAGGAAGTGGTTTCGGAGACCATTGCCCCTATAGAAGTAGTAGCAGAAACACCTGCAATAGAGGCAGAAATCCCTGTTACCGAACCAGAAGCGCCTGTAGAGGCTGCCTTGCCCCCCGTTACAACTGAAGACCCTAAGCCGGTTACCAGTAGCACTTATATGCCGGGCATCAACTATAAGCTGGATATGATGCTTAATCTCAAGGCCGGCCGTTATGTAGGCACCTGGGATACGTTGCGCAAAGAGAGCGGTACATTTGCCCCGGCCATCCTGGCCCGGTATACAACATCTGGTACTCCGCCGGTGGCTCCTGAAGCTATTACCACTGAACCACAGGATACGATTGTACCTTTGGGGGGAGACCACAGTGGCGTGGATGTCGTTATTCCGGCAAGTGCGCAGCAGGCTGTGCATGAAGAAGCGGCCAACCCGCCTGCCATGCAGGAACCCATCCTGGAGGCCAGTGATCTTCTGAAAACAGCAGCACAGCCCGTCATCGAAGTCCCCGCAACAGACGTGCCCGTAGCCGAACCGGTTACAGCTGCCGAAGCTCCGGCAGCTACGGAGCCTGCTGTAGAAGATACGGCCGGTCCGTTGTCATTCAAGCGCTTTGTACCTTTTGAGCCGGAGGCCAAGTCCCCCACCTTATCGGCTCCTCCTGTAGAAGAAACCCCGGGAGAAACCCTCGTGGCGGAAATGACCTCCCCGGTGGCGGAAAACCCTGTACCTCCGGAGGCTCCTGTCGCGGAAGCTCCTGCAGCTGTAGAGGAACCTGTAACAGAAATTGCAGGCCCGGCTTCCTTCAAGCGCTTTACGCCCTTTGAACCAGAGGCCAAGTCCTCCACCTTATCCGCCCCTCCTACGGAAGAAACCCTGGCAGAAACCCCCGTGGTGGAAATGACCTCTCTGGCGGCAGAAAGCCCTGCCGCTCCGGCAGCTACGGAGCCAGTAGCAGCAGATACGGCCGGCCCGTCGTCGTTCAAGCGCTTTGTACCCTTTGAGCCGGAGGCCAAATCTCCTACGCTGACCGCCGGTCCGTTGGAGACGGTTGCAGACACCCCCGCACCTGTTGTGGCGCCTGTACTAGTGCTTCCGGTAGCGGAATCGCCTGTAGCCGAGCCGGTTACAGCTGCCGAAGCTCCCGCAGTTACGGAGCCAGTGGCAGAAGATACGGCTGGTCCGTCGTCGTTCAAGCGCTTTGTACCCTTTGAGCCGGAGGCCAAATCACAGCCTTCTCCTACACCGGCTTCTACGCCGGAGCCCTCTGTAGCAGAAACGCCAGCGCCTCAGGTTAAACTGTCCCAACCTCCCGTAGCGCCGCTTAAACCGCTGTCAACAACAGAACATACCCCGGAGTCCGTGCTGGATATTATTCTGGGCCTGGCAGGTGAGTTTAAGGGAGAGGATGTCGCCCCTACAGAGGTTGCCGCCGAACCTGCCAGCCGGCAACCGGAATCTTCTGCCCCTGAAACGGGTAGTGAACCGCCGGTTGTTTCCACTGCTTCCGCTCCTGTGGTAAATACCCCTCCTGCTATGACCTTTGCCCCGCCTGTCTCTACGGAGTTCAGTGCACCCAGGACGGACCAGCCGTTGCCGGAACGCCCGGCCATCGCCGCTAAAACACATACGGAGCCGGAGAAGCCCGCTTACCAGAGTCCCGCCACTATCGTGGGCAGTACAGAAGAGAAGATTACCCATTTCCGGCAAAACCTGGAAAAAATACGTAATCGCACTACGCTTTCTCCGGATTCCATTACCCTGGAAAGCATTCAGCAGAAATACCTCAGCAGCATTGTCTCTGCCTTTGATGAGGTCTCTGCCGGAGCGGCTTCGGCCAATCCTGCTTTTACCCCGCTCTCCACAGATGTTATTTCAGACCAGGATATGCCTGCTACTGCCAAATCCAACCGTATAGATGAAGTGATCCATAAGCTGGAGACCTTTAAGCCTAACCTGGACACAAGCCCTGCCGAACCCGGGGAGCTGGTCTCTGCCGAAGCCGGCGCTGAAAATGCCCGAAACTTTGCCACGGAAACCCTGGCCCGTATTTATGTTCAGCAGGGTAAAAAAGAACTGGCCGTTCAGATTTATGAAGAATTGAAATTGCGTTATCCGGAAAAAAGCAGTTACTTTGACACCCAAATTCAGGAACTGAAATGATCATTGCCATTATAGCCCTTATCCTCATCGTTTGTGCACTGGTAATTGCGCTGGTACTTATCCAGAACAGTAAAGGCGGTGGGCTTGCCAGTAACATGGCGGGCAGCCAGTTTGCCAACTCCATGATGGGTTCCCGCAAGGCTGCAGACTTTGCGGTTAAAGGCACCTGGTACCTCATGGGTCTTTTGGTGGTGCTCACATTTGTGGCTAATATGCTGATGGGCGGCACAGACCCTGCCAATCAACAGGGTGGGGATGAGCGCACCCGCAATGCCAAAGTGAATACCACACCTACCCAGCCCATGTCTGTTCCCCAGGGTGCAGAAGGCGAAAACTAGAATTCAGCCCAAAGAAATAACAGGAGCAGATCTTTTGTAAGGTCTGCTTTTTTTATACTCGCATCTCAACCATTTCCGCATAGCTTCTTATGGCTTCTCCCACACCTGTCCTCAGTCAGCGGCAACTCCGGTATGACCGCAAGGGCCTGACGGATGCCGAATTGCTGCATCTGTACAAGGCTATTCTGCTGCCCCGCATGATAGAAGAAAAGATGCTGATCCTGCTGCGCCAGAACCGTATCAGCAAATGGTTCAGCGGTATAGGCCAGGAGGGCGTGGCTGTAGGCACTACGGAGGCCCTGGCCGCTACGGATTATATCTTTCCCTTGCACCGCAACTTGGGAGTGTTTACCAGCCGCGGTATGGAACTTTCCCAGCTGTTCTGCCAGTGGCAGGGCAAGGCTGCCGGATTCACCAAAGGCCGTGACCGGTCCTTTCACTTTGGTGCACCGGACTATCATATCATAGGCATGATCAGCCACCTGGGTGCTATGCTGGGCGTTGCCGGGGGCACTGCCCTGGCTGCTAACCTCAGTGGCACCGGGGCCATTGCCCTGGCCTATTCCGGTGATGGGGGCGCCAGCGAAGGGGACTTTCATGAGGCGCTGAATGTAGCGGCAGTGTGGGAGTTGCCCGTCATCTTTGTGGTGGAGAACAATGGCTATGGCCTTTCTACCCCCAGTAGCGAGCAGTTCCGCTGCAAGCAGTTCACAGACAAAGCCGCAGGCTATGGTATGAAAGGCGTGCAGGTAGATGGAAACAACGTCCTGGAAGTGTACCGCACTACCAAAAAGCTGGCAGAGCAGATGCGCAAGGAACGGAAGCCCGTGCTGCTCGAGTGTATGACCTTCCGTATGCGCGGGCATGAAGAAGCTTCCGGTACCAAGTATGTACCCCAGGCGCTGATGGATGAATGGGCGCAGAAAGACCCTGTAGCCAATTATGAGTTGTACCTGCTCGAGAGCGGTTTGCTCACGGAGGCTGCCGTGAAATCTACCCGCAAGGCGCTGAAGAAGCAGATAGATGATGCGCTGGAGGTGATGTTCGATACCCCGGACATCGTGCCGGACCTGGCTGCAGAACTGGCGGATGTATACCCTCCCGCACTAGCTGCTGCCAAAGCGCCGCGCCAGGAGCCGGCTGCGGGCGACCGTGAACTGCGGTTTGTAGATGCCATCAGCGAGGGCTTGCGCCAGGGCATGGCGCAGAACGACAAGCTCGTACTGATGGGCCAGGATATTGCCGACTATGGGGGCGTATTTAAGATCACGGACGGCTTTGTCCAGGAATTTGGCAAGCACCGCGTGCGCAATACACCCCTGTGCGAGTCGGCTATTATTGCCTGCGGCTTCGGGCTATCCCTGGAAGGGTATGCCAGTATGGTGGAGATGCAGTTTGCCGACTTTGTCAGCTGCGGCTTTAACCAGATAGTCAACAACCTGGCCAAGAACCACTATCGCTGGGCACATGCCCCTAATGTAACCGTCCGCATGCCGACCGGGGCAGGGATGGCTGCCGGCCCTTTTCACAGCCAAAGCAACGAAGCCTGGTTTTTTCACACGCCCGGCCTGGTAGTGCTCTATCCCGCCTCTCCTTATGACGCCAAAGGCTTGCTCACTGCTGCACTGGAGTACGCGGGTCCTGTTATGTACTTTGAGCATAAGAAGCTCTACCGCAGTCTGCAAGGCGCCGTGCCTGCCCAATATTATACTCTGCCTATAGGTAAAGGCCGCGTGGTACAGGCGGGTACAGACCTCAGTATCATCACTTACGGTATGGGCGTGCTCTGGGCCAAAGAAGCCGCCACGCGTTTCCCTCATGCCAGTATTGAGATCATAGACCTGCGCACGCTGCTCCCCTGGGACCGCGAGCTGGTCTGTGAATCTGTGAAGAAGACGGGCAAATGCCTGGTGCTGCACGAAGATACCCTGACAGGAGGGATAGGCGCTGAGGTTGCCTCTGTAGTTGCTGAAGAGTTGTTCCCCTGGCTGGATGGTCCCGTGGTGCGGGTGGGCAGCCTGGATACCCCGGTGCCTTTTAATGCTAAGCTGGAAGAGCAATTCCTGCCACCTGCCCGCTTGCAGGAGCGGCTGGACTTTTTGCTGGGTTTCTAGGACACCGCGCAAAAACAGGGCAGGGCAGGGTGTGAATCATTCATTTCCAGGGCCCTGTAGCCTGATTTGGTTACCTTTGCAGGACCTTCGCGAAAAGCCTGTTTCATGCACCCCACCTTGTCCTTCACCTTGCAATTGCTGTTCTGGCTGGCTGCAGGGCTGGTGGTGTATAGTTATGTGCTTTTTCCGTTGCTGTTACGGGTATGGGCCGGTGACCGGCATCATCTGCCGGGTCCGCCGGGCGGAGAGCAGCGTTTGCCGCCGTTAAGTATCCTCATGGCGGCGCATAACGAAGAGGCTGCCATAGCATTGCGCCTGGAGAACCTGCTGGCGGCCGATTACCCGCATCCGCATGATATTCTCATAGGTACAGATGCCTGTACGGATGCTACCAATGAGATCATCCGCAGCTACCAGGCCAGGCATCTCAATATCCGGCTGTTTGCTTTTGAGACCCGCCAGGGTAAGCCCGCCATTATTAACCAACTCGTATTGGAGGCGCAGCATCCCATCTTGTTGCTCACAGATGCCAATATCTTCTTCCGGCAGGATACCCTTACCCGGCTGGGCCGTCATTTTGTAGATCCACGGGTGGGGGTGGTCAGCAGCGCCTTTGCCAGCCAGCCCGCCGGTACCCTGGGGATCAGCCGGCAGGAGAAAAGTTACCTGCAGTATGAGTCCCGGCTCAAATTCCAGGAGGGATTACTGTTTGGGAGTTGCATAGGCGCCAATGGCGGATGTTATGCCATTCGCAAAGATGACTATGTGCCCACGCCCCCCCGTTTTGTGGCCGATGACTTTTTCATAGGCATGCAGGTATTGCTGAGGGGCAAGCGTTGCCTCCTGGATCCTGATTCTGTGGCGGAACTGCCGGTCATGCCGCAAGCCCGGCGGGAGTTCAGGCGCAGGGTGCGCATCTCTGCCGGCAACTTCCAGAACCTGCGCTACTTCTGGTGGAAAGCCTTTCGCCTGAAGCCCACGGCCCTGGTCTGCTACGGCTCCCATAAGGTACTGCGCTGGCTGACCCCTTTTTTGTTATTGCTTTGCCTGCTGATCAATCCCTTTTTGTGGGACGTGCACCCGGGGTACCGGCTCACCCTGCTGGGGCAGAGCCTCTTGCTGGCCATCACTTTACTGGACAGCCTGTGGGGGGAGCGCCCCATGCTGCCGGTGATCCGGGCCATCCGCCACTTCTATGTAATGAACCTGGCCTTGCTGGTGGGCTTCTTCCGCTGGATGCGGGGTATCAGGTCCAGCACCTGGACGCCTTCCCGCAGGGTGGTGCAGTAGAGACCCGGTTGTTAAGTTATGGTTATGATTGGAGGATAGGGTAGGAGGGTCCGCTTGCCCTGCCTAATATCGCCCTGCAATATTCCTGATCTATAACCATGAGAACCCTGATATTTTGCGGGTATATGCTGCTGGTGCCCGTAGTAAGCGCCGCCCAGAACCATCTCCTGCCCTTACAGGTTACCCGCCTGGCCTTTGGCTCCTGTGCGCATGAAGACAAGCCCCAGCCCATCTGGGAAGCTATTAACCGCATACAGCCCGAAGTATTTGTCTTCGTGGGGGACAACATCTACGGCGATACCGAGGACATGGCCCTGCTCAAGGCCAAATATGCCAGGCTGGGTGCCAAGACCGGTTACCAGGCGCTCAAAAAGCAATCTATCGTGCTGGCTACCTGGGATGACCACGACTATGGCGTGAATGACGGCGGGCATACCTACCCTAAAAAGGAAGAGAGTAAGCAGATCCTGCTGGACTTCTTTGACGAACCCAAGGACACGCCACGCCGCCAGCGTCCCGGCATCTATGAGAGCTACCTGATAGGCAGCGGCGACCGCACCGTGCAGGTGATATTGCTGGATGAGCGCACCTTCCGCAGCCTGCCTTCCTGGAACCCCACCTATGCCCGGGGAAAATGGCTGAATGAACGGGCAGACGGCCTGCCCTATGGCCCTTATATCCCTGACTGGAGCGATACCTGCAGCATGCTGGGCGAGGCCCAATGGCAGTGGCTGGAGGCAGAGCTGCGCAAACCCGCTACTTTTCGCATCGTGGCCAGCAGCACCCGATTTGCTGCCGGAGACGATGGCATGGAGATATGGATGAACTACCCGCGCGACCAGAAGCGGATGACGGATCTTATCAAACGGACCAAGGCCGAGGGTATCGTTTTTATTAGCGGAGATATCCACCAGGGAGACCTGAGTGTCTTGCCCGTGAAAGATGCCTATCCGCTCTATGACCTCACCAGCAGCGGCCTCACCCAGGTCTGGCGGCATGTGGTGCCCAATACGAACCGGGTAGCCTCTGCTTACCTGGGCCCCAACTTTGGGCTGGTGACCTTCTTGTGGGAAGAAGACCCCAAGCTGGTGCTCGAAGTGCGGGATGAACAGGGGCAGGTGCGTATACACCATATAGTGCCGCGTTCTGTACTCCGCTTCGCCCCATGATCTTCCGTATACAGGTTTTTTGAGCCACTTATCCGTTTCGCAGGGTGAAGGGTGATAGGTATTTGTTATTTTGCCTCAAACTCCAACCCTATGTTATCTAAGTTATCGAATATGATGCGTGGCCGCAGCCTTTGCGTGCTTGTGGCATTGTGGCTGCTTCAATTCCCAGTCTGGGCGCAGGCCCCCTTGCCTTTGAATCCCAATGTGCGCCAGGGCGTCCTGCCCAATGGCATGCACTATTACGTATTGCGTAATGCCAAGCCCGAGAAACGGGTAGAGTTGCGCCTTGCTCTCAAGGCGGGCTCTGTGCTGGAAACCGACGAGCAGCAGGGACTGGCCCACTTTGTGGAGCATATGGGCTTCAACGGTACCGAGCACTTCAAAAAAAGCGAACTGGTAGATTACCTGGAGAGTGTGGGTACCCGTTTTGGCGCAGACCTGAACGCATACACTTCGTTTGATGAGACGGTCTATATGTTACAGGTGGCTACGGATGCCGACAGCCTGCTGGACAAAGGATTGCTGGTGATGCAGGACTGGGCGGGCGGCGCTTCCCTGGAGGATGAGGAGATAGACAAGGAGCGCGGGGTAGTCATCGAAGAATGGCGCCTGGGACAGGGTGCGCAGAACCGCATGCTCATGCAGTGGCTGCCCAAGGTCATGGCCGGCAGCCGCTATGCCGAACGCCTGCCCATAGGCAAGAAAGAGGTGCTGGAGAACTTCAGCTACCAGACACTGCGCGACTTTTATTCCGACTGGTATCGCCCGGACCTGATGGCCATTATTGTGGTGGGCGACGTGGACCCCGAGGCCATGGAACAGCGCATACGCCAGCAGTTTGGCAGCCTCACCCGCAAGAGCCGTGCGCCCAAGCGCGAAAAGTACACTATCCCCGGGTGGCAGGAACCCCGTGTGGCCATTGCCAAAGACAAGGAATCGCCAATGACCATGGTGCAGTTGTCTTACCTCCATCCCGAATTTATCATACGTACCGAAGCGGACTACCGCACCTCTCTCATCCACAGCCTGTACAACGGCATGATACAGGAGCGTCTGGCAGAGCTGACAAAGACCAAGGATGCCCCCTTCATGTATGGATACAGCGCTTATAGCGGGTTCCTGGGACCGGTAAGCGCCTATATCAGTGTGGCTGCTGTGCGCAATGACGGGCTGCTGGGAGGCCTGGAAGCGCTGGTGCGCGAGAACCGCCGCGTCCAGCTGCACGGCTTCACTGCCACCGAACTGGAGCGCCAGAAGATAGAACTGATGAGTTTTATTGAAAAAGCCCATAAAGAGCGGAATACCACCGAGAGTGCAAACTTTGCCAGGGAACTGGTACAATATTACCTCGAGGGTGAGGCTGCGCCCGGCATAGAGGCCGAGTACGCGCTCTATCAGAAACTGCTGGCAGGCATTACCCTGGAAGAGGTGAATGCGATGGGCGCCGGGTTTGTTACCAAGGAGAATATGGCCCTGGTGGTTTATGCCCCGGATAAAGAGGGGGTACGCATTCCTACCGAAGCGGAGCTCTTGTCGGTGATTGTCAAGGTAGAGGCTGAGAAGATCACTCCTTATGTAGATAAGGTGAGCAATGCGCCCTTGCTGGCGCAGCTACCCAAGAAGGGTAAGGTAACCAAAACCGAACAACTGGCCAATGGCATCACTCGCCTCACCTTAAGCAATGGCGTGGTGGTGCTGCTGAAGCCCACAGACTTCAAACAAGACCAGGTGGTATTCTCTGCCACTCAGCAGGGAGGCTTGTCTCAGATCCCCGATGCACAATACCTCTCTGCCAGCATGGCCGATGAGGTGGTGGAAGAGAACGGACTGGGAGAATTTGGGCAAATTGCCCTGGAGAAGAAGCTGGCCGGCACCCAGATCTCCCTCATGCCTGTCCTGGGAGAGTTGTCTCATGGGATGAATGGCAACTGCCCGCCGGAGCAGCTGGAGACCTTCTTCCAGTTACTCTATCTTTACTATACGGCTCCCCGCGTGGATGAGGAGGCCTTTGAAGCACTCATAGAAAAGACCCATACCAGCCTGGAGAATGAAGAGGCCGATCCCATGTCTGTCTATTCCAAAGCCATTCGCCGGGTCCTGTATAACAATCACCTGCGTACCCAACCCTTGCGCCTCGAAGACTTGCCCAATATCAAACAGCAGGAAGCGATCAATGCCTATAAGCAGTTGTTTGGCAATGCCCGCGGCACCACTGTTACCCTGGTGGGTAACTTCGATGTCAATAAGGTAAAGGCGCTGCTGGAACAGTATGTGGCTACGTTGCCTGCTGCCAAAACAGCACCCGCCTGGAAAGACAACCGTGTGCAGATTGTGCCCGGTCCCAAGGATGAGACCGTACATAAAGGCGTAGAACCCAAGAGTTATGTGACGCTGTGTTTCTCCGGGCCGTTTGAGTATTCCCGTGAGCAGAACTTTGCGCTGCAGAACATGCTCAAGGTACTGGAGATCAAGCTGCGGGAAAACCTGCGCGAGGATAAGGGTGGCGTGTATGGCGTGGGTGCCTATGGTTCCGGCACTTCCGAGCCTCAGGGCCGCTATTCTGTATTCATCCGTTTTGGGTGCAACCCGGACCGTGTAGAAGAGCTCACCCAGGCTGTGCGGGAGGAAATACAGGCCCTGCAGCGGGACGGCGGACAGGAAAAGGAGCTGGCAAAAGTGCGGGAAACCCTGCGCCGGGAGCATGAGCTCGACCTGAAAGAAAACCGCTGGTGGATGCGGCAGATGAGCGCCTATCAAAAGTATGGCTACCCTTTTGCCGAGATCACAGCACCTGAGCTGGACAAGAAACTGGCAGCCTGGAATGGCGCTGCCGTAAAAGCCGCTGCTATACAGTACCTGCCCCTGGATAGCTATCTGCGCATTGTATTGCGCCCCGAAAATCCTTAGGATACCTCTTTTCCTTTCCGGCTTCATAGCCCCCAGATGTACCTTCTGGGGGCTATTTTTTTGCCCCTAACCCAGGTCCGGAAGCATTATATCGAGGTTTATCAGTGCCTTAACATAAGATTAATAGTGCGTGTGGAGCTTTGCTCCTGATAGCTGGCAAGACTTGTAGTAACCGAACCTCATGCTTCTCCTCTCTTTCATACATACCCCTGCCAGCCACATAATTATGTCTTTTTGTACGCTTCGTCCACTCGCTCTTTCTGTATGCTTCCTGTTTGTTCTGGGTATCCTGGAACAGGTTCATGCACAGGCGTTTACCGTTACCTATGATTTCCCGGTAAATGGTTCGGGCAGCTCGTGCAGTGGCGGCACCGCTGCCGTCAATGAACCTTCGGGCAGCAGCAGCACCTTGCCTGCGCTCTGTGTGAGCACCGGGCTGGTGCAGCGGGTAAACGGCCTGAGTTGCGTAGGCGCCCCCGTATATGCCGGTTTCAACTCCAGTTGCTGGCAGAATGCCACTAAACCGGCCTCTCAATCGGCTATCAACAGCTCTCCGGCAGTTTCCTGGGTGCTCAATGCCTGCTTTGGAGATATGGAGATAGACCGCGTTAACCTTTCGCTGCGCAGGAGTAATACCGGTCCGCAAAGCGCTGCTGTTTTTTACCGTGTGGATGCGGGTTCCTGGCAGCAATGGGGCACCGATATGTCTGGCTATACCACAGACAATGCCAACAGCACGGCTTATTCCCAGTTCGGTTCGGTGAGCGTGCCCAAGGGTAGCCAGGTGGAGTTTCGCCTGGTAGCCTGGAATGGCACCGGGGTTACCAATTGTTCCACCAATGGCGGTACCCTGCGATTGCGCACCCAGCTCAATATTTCCGGTACCATGAGCAATGCCACCCTGCCGGCCCCTGCCTCTCTGACCCCTGATAACATAGGTTGCAGCAGCTTCACTGCCCGCTGGCAGCTTATGCCCGATGCCTCTGCTTACCTGCTTGAAGTGAGCGACCGGGCAGACTTTGCCACCCTGCTCCCCGGCTATGAAGGCACTGCGGAATTGTCCGCTTCTACTGTGACCCGTGAGGTGACGGGGCTCAACCAGAACACTACTTACTACTACCGTGTGCGGGCCCGCCGTAAGTGCGATCAGTATGGCGGCGCCAGTATTGTCTGCAATCTGAGTGATTATTCGGCAGTGCAGAGCGCGCAAACCCTTACTACGGGTACCGCGCCTACTGTGGATCTGGCTACCAACGTAGGCTGTGCAGGCTTTACGGCCAACTGGCAGGCCTATGCCGGCGCCACCGGGTTCCGGGTGGAGTGGTCTCCTGACATTACCTTCACTACAGGGGTCAGCCACCAGGATATTGCAGATGGTACGGCTACCAGCTACACAGTTACCGGCCTTGACCAGAATACTACTTACTACTATAGGGTGCGGGCTGCAGATGCCTGTGGAAATACCCCTTTTTCTGTGGGTGCTCAGGTCACTACCCTAGATAGGGTGGCTACCCCTGCTATTCAGCCCGCCGGCAGCATTGGTTGCAGCGGTTTCACCGCCCATTGGGATGCCGCGGCCGGTGCCACCGGTTATACGCTGGAATGGGCGGATAACGCCGGCTTCAGCAGCGCCACTACGGTGAATATCCCCAATGGCGCTGCCACGAGCCACACGATTACGGGCCTGTCTCTGAATACGACTTATCATTATCGCATTCGCGCTACGGACGCCTGCGGCACCACTTCATTCTCAGGCAGTGTGCAGGCTACTACCCTCAGCGCCCCGGTTGCTTCAGTCGTGCAACCTGCCGGCAGCATTGGTTGCAGCGATTTCACCGCCCATTGGGATGCCGTGCCCGGGGCCACCGGCTACACGCTGGAATGGGCGGATAATGCCGGTTTTTCAGGCGCCATTACCGTGAATATCCCTGATGGGACTACGGTGAGTGAGGTGCTTACCGGCCTGAATCCCGGAACAGACTACTATTACCGTGTCCGGGCTACGGATCCTTGCGGTACCACCGCATTCTCATCTGCCATACAAGCGACTACTTTGATCTTACAGGCTCCGGATCTTACCGTAGGACCTCTTACCTGTAACAGTATCTCCCTGAGCTGGAATGCCATTGCCGGTGCTGCCAATGGATATACCCTGGAGTATACCCGGAATGGAAATACACAGACGGTGGATGTGATGGGTACCAGTACTGTCCTTACCGGCTTGCTGGCCAATACTTCTTACAGTTGCAGGATACGTACCAGGGGTGTCAGCGGGTGTGCCGACAGTCCCTATAGTCCTTCGCAAAATGCCCACACACTGATCAGTCCCGACCTGGGGCTGGCGGTATCCGCAGCTGATATTTGTTATGGACAGACTACCGCAGTGCAGGTAGCCGGTAGCCAGGTGGGTGTGCAGTATAGCCTGCGTAGTGCTTCTGGCGCTGTGCTGCAGGGACCGGTACCAGGCAATGGCAGTATGCTGTCCTTTACTTTGCCGGGTCTGACGGCCGGGGACTATGGGTACCGGGTGTTTGCCAGTAATGGCGCTGCCAGTGAGCCCTGTGAAGACTACCTGCATAGCGATGCCGCTTTCCGGGTACATGGCATCCCGGCCATAGGTGCCGAGCATGTACAGACGGTTCCGGTCAATACCGCCTTGCCCTTTAGCGTGGAAGATTACCCGGTGGTGACTTTCCTCACCCCTGCAGATGGCAATACCTATACCTTTCAGTACCCTGACGGCTCGGCCGAAGATATCCTGCCCGGCGGGGTGCCTGCACTGCATGCGTTTGCTGCCAACGGCTACTACACCGTGCAGGTGACCGTAGATAACGGCTATTGTGACAACACTCATACCCTCATGGTAGATACCCGGTATGAATCCGTTGTGCGCTTCCCCAATGTCTTTACGCCTAATAATGATGGAATCAATGATCACTTTGAAGTAACGGAAGGCCCTTCAGATATCATCTTCCAGGTATTCTCCCGCTGGGGTACCCTGGTATATAGCACCAGCCGCCTACCTGTACGCTGGAATGGCCGCATAGAAAACACCGGCACAGAGTGTCCCGAAGGTTCCTATGTCTATACCTACAAGGTCAGCGCGCCGCCACAGGTTGCGGGGTTTTCGGCCAGAGAGCGTTCCGGCACCATTACGCTCATTCGTTAACACGTCTCATGTATTCATTAATAAAATCAGTCGCTATGAAAAAGCTGTGTACTCTTTTACTGGTGCTGTCCTTGCATGGCGCTGCCCTGGCGCAATGTACCGAGCTGTTTTGGTCTGAATATTCAGACGGAGCCGGTAACGACAAGTACCTGGAGATCTTTAACCCCACTGCCGGCAGTATAGATCTTTCCGAATACGCCATTACCCGTTTCCGCAATGGCGGAACGCTTACGGACCAGGGCGTGTGTTCCAACTGCTGGGTGACGCCCCTGCAAGGCACGCTGGCCTCCGGTGATGTATTTGTAGTAATGAATGGCCAGGTGGACGATGTGCCCATAGGCGGCGGCAGTACCAGTCCCGGCGTGAATGCTACCCTGCGCACTTATGCAGACTTTTTTGATTGCACCACACCCTATCTGCCCGGTGGTACCGCCACGCTTTCCGAGGAATGTTACGGCGGTCCCAACGGCAACCTGGAGGGCTCCGTGACCTATATGAATGGCGACGACGCCATTGCCCTGCTCAAAAAACGCCCGGCTGCGGGCGCCACGGCTACCTTGTTCATTGCCAGCCCGGTAGGTTCTGGCACTGCCAGCAGTTTCAACTGGGATGTGATAGACCTTATCGGGGAGATCGGCTACCGTCCTACCACTGCCTGGCGTTCTTTGCCCGGCGCCGATGGAAAATATGGTACCAGCGGTGTATGGATCACCGCCCGCAATACCCTGATCCGTAAACCCGGCGTGCAATCCGGTGTGACGACCAATCCCAACGGCTTCAATGCCCTGGCACAATGGGATACCCTGGGCCGTAACCTTAGCTATAGCCTGGGCTGGCATGTGGTGGACGCCCCCTGCCATAGCCTCACAGCAGCCGGCCGCCATGTCCGCAGTGTAGCCCAGGTGAGCTTTTTCCCCAATCCGGTGTCACAGAACAGTCATTTTGTGCTCAATGCCGTTACCAGTCCTATCATGCAGGTAGTGGTGAGGGACATACAGGGCCGCAGCCTGCGTACCCTGCAGTTTACAGACCGTGCACTGCGTCGCCGGCTCTCTGCGGAGGGACTGGTACCCGGCCTTTACCTGATAGACGTGCATGCAGAAAACCAGGCACAGGCTACCTTGAAGCTCGTAGTTCACTAACCGTGCTGTCTTCTCTCCTCGCGAGCGGACATATGATTTATCTACCCTGCTCTAACCCACTTTCGTTCCGGGGCAATTCCGGCAGCTGGCC
Organism: Bacteroidota bacterium; assembly: GCA_019638695.1. Taxonomy (GTDB): domain Bacteria; phylum Bacteroidota; class Bacteroidia; order J057; family JAJTIE01; genus JAHBTG01. Next base: position 44,212 of record JAHBTG010000015.1, read on the forward strand.
GGTTTGCCCCGGGGTTTAATCCTTCCCACCACACACGCTCGCAGCGCTCATCTGTGTTCCGGTTTATGAAACGATACCTGTTGTTTATCCTCTGTGCTTGTTTTCCCTGGGCGCTTCA
>JAHBTG010000016.1 GCA_019638695.1 Bacteroidota bacterium
GGCAGGGGCTCAGACAGTGTTTTGGGCGATTCGCCTCCGGCCGCTCCCACGGTTTCGCCCTTTTCGCTTAGGCCGGTTGGCAGGGGGGTAGAGGGCACAAAGATCTTTCGCTGTGGTCAGGATACCCCGCCCCTCAAACAGCTTTTGGGGCTTCACGCGAAGCAGCACTCCCTTTCCGGGCGCCTCACCCGCCAAGGCCGACCGGCAGGGATGGGGTTGTAACACTGCACACGCCCCCCTGCGTCATCCCGAACGGAGTGAGGGATCTAACACCGCATGGGATCCTTCGCTGCGCTCAGGATGACGCAGGTAGTTAAAGTAACTTACCTGCATAAACCAGTAAGTGGTATCAATAAGCAAGTCACTATTTAGCACAGTGAGAAATAAGCAGAAAAGAACCTAAAATGAACCTTCAAAAAAATCAGAGTCTATCTTCTTTACCTCATAGATACGCTCAAGAGACACCCCTAAGTTATTATCTATCATGAGATTTGCAAGCTTTTTACCATCTATCAGAACAATCTTAGTTTCATTCCTCGGCGTGTAATCAGAAGCCTCTTTTGAAAAGCTTGATGTAGTAATAAATATACCCTTCTTAGCACCTTGACCAGCTAATGCGCCAACAAATTTTTGGATTTCAGGACGCCCTACTACATTTCCTTCTGCCCATCTCTTGGCCTGGATATAAATCACATCTAGACCTAGCTTATCTTCTTTAATGATTCCATCTATCCCTTCGTCTCCCGATCTTCCTAATGCCTGCCCTGCATCAGCTTCTGAACCACCATAGCCCATTTTTACAAGGAGTTTAACAACTAATTTCTCAAAGGCAGAAGAAGATAACAATTGGGTCTGAGCTGTCACATCCGAAATCAATGCACGCCTAATATCTTGATAGCCTTTTTCCAGTATCTCTTCTGGCGTATAGTCACTAGAATCTGATTGAGCAGCAGACAACTTAGCTACATGAATAGGCCCTATAGAATAACCATCCCTAAATTGATTAAATGTAGAAAATTGAGTCAAGAATGAGGTTGTGATCTTTTCAATCCTCGATTCAAGAATCTGTTTCCCATTTTTCGTTATAACAAGAATAGAGCGCTTATTATTCTCAAGAAGGCCTGCCTTCTTCAAGTATGTTTTAGCCCATCCTACTCGATTATCAAATACAGGTGCTGTACCACTCGGAAGAAGTTCTTTCCTATCTAGTTCCGATAGTTGAAAGAAACTAGCAAGCTTTTCTACAACATCTCTAAATCTATGTTCTTTTTCATCAGAGATAACCCTTAACAAAGGGAGCATAATAGTCTGAAAATCCGGAACCATCTCTATTATATTCTTTACGCGCTACACGCCAGGCAATCCGGGTCATCGAGGGAGCAGGCGGCGCCCAGGGGGATGCCGCTGCTGCCCAGCGTAGGCTGGGCGGCCGGGCCGGCGAGAGGGGCGTTGCCACCAGTGGCGGCGCCGCGCAGGGCAGCTTCCTGGGCCTTCTGGGCTTGCAAGGTGCTGTGGTCCACAGTGAACTTGATGGCCTCGGCCGCACCCTGGCTGCGCAGGTAGTAGGTGCCCGTCTTGAGGCCCTGCTGCCAGGCGTAAAACTGCATGCTGCTGAGCTTACTGTAGCTGGGCTCGCGCATATAGATATTGAGGCTCTGGCTCTGGCACACGTAGGGACCGCGCTCGGCAGCCATGTCTATGACGGCCTTCTGCTTGATCTCCCATATGGTCTTGTACACCTCCTTGAGGGTATCGGGTATCTCGGCAATGTGCTGCACAGAGCCCCCGGCGGCAATGAGCTGGTTCTTCATCTGCTCATTCCACAGGCCCAGCTGGGCCAGGTCGTTGACCAGGTATTTGTTGACCACCACAAACTCACCGCTGAGGACGCGGCGGCTGTAGATATTGCTGGTAATGGGCTCAAAGCACTCGGTGTTGCCCAGGATCTGGCTGGTGCTGGCGGTGGGCATCAGGGCCAGGAGCAGGCTGTTGCGAGTGCCGTGTTTCATCACGCGCTGGCGCAGGGTCTCCCAGTCATAGCGGTCTGAGGGCGTGATGCCCCAGAGGTCGAACTGGAACTGCCCTTTGCTCATGGGGCTGCCGGCGAAGGTCTCGTAAGCACCCTGTTCCTCGGCCAGTTCGCAGCTGGCCTCCACGGCCGCGTGGTACATGGTCTCAAAGACGGCCTTGTTGAGCAGGCGGGCTTCCTCGCTCTCAAAGGGGTAATGCAGCTTCATAAAGGCGTCGGCCAGTCCCTGCACCCCTATGCCGATGGGGCGGTGGCGCAGGTTGCTGTTGCGCGCCTGGGACACGGGGTAGTAGTTGACGTCTATGATCTTGTTGAGGTTGCGGGTGACCACCTTGGTCACCTGGTGCAGCTTTTCAAAGTCGAACTCGCCGCGGAAGACGAAGCGGCTGAGGGCAATGGAAGCCAGGTTGCACACAGCAATCTCATCCGGGCTGGTATACTCAATGATCTCTGCGCAGAGGTTGCTGCTGCGGATGGTGCCCAGGTTCTGCTGGTTGCTCTTGCGGTTGGCGTGGTCCTTATAAAGGATATAAGGGGTGCCGGTCTCTATCTGGGCATCCACCACGTGTTTCCACAGCTGGCGGGCCTTCACGGTACGGCGGGCAATGCCTTTGCGCTCGTATTCGGTATAGCGTTTCTCAAACTCCTCGCCCCAGCTGTCATACAGTCCGGGCGCCTCATGGGGACAGAAGAGGCTCCAGTCGGCATCCTGCTCCACGCGCTCCATAAAGAGGTCGGGCACCCACAGGGCATAGAAGAGGTCGCGGGCGCGCTGCTCTTCCTTGCCGTGGTTCTTGCGCAGCTCCAGGAAGTCGAAGATATCGGCATGCCAGGGCTCCAGATACATGGCAAAAGCGCCTTTGCGCTTACCGCCACCCTGGTCCACGTAGCGGGCGGTGTTGTTGAAGACCTGTAGCATGGGCACAATGCCGTTGCTCTTGCCGTTGGTGCCTTTGATATAGCTGCCTTTGGCGCGCACGTTATGGATGCTAAGGCCGATGCCGCCGGCGCTTTTGCTGATCTCGGCGCACTGCTTGAGGGTCTCAAAGATGCCGGGGATGCTGTCATCCTGCATAGACAGGAGGAAGCAGGAAGAGAGCTGCGGGGTGGGGGTGCCGGCATTGAAGAGCGTGGGGGTGGCGTGGATAAACCACTTGTCGCTCATCAGGTTATAGGTCTCAATGGCCGCCTCAATATCATGGAAGTGGATACCCAGGGCCACCCGCATGAACATGTACTGGGGGCGCTCCACGATCTGGTCCTGCACGCGCAGGAGGTAGCTGCGCTGCAGGGTGCGGAACCCGAAGTAGTCGAAATTGAAGTCGCGCTCATGGGCAATGGCGGCATCCAGCTTGTCGGCATGGGTGGTGATGACCTCATAGAGCTCATCGGAGATGAGGCTGGCGCGCTCGCCCGTGATGGGGTGGCGGTATTTGTGGAGGATCTCCGCCGTGATGGAGAAGCGGGCCTCGGTATTCTTGTGCAGGTTGCTGACGGCAATACGCGCGGCCAGGATGGCATAGTCCGGGTGAATGGTCACCATGGAGGCCGCCGTCTCGGCCGAGAGCTCATCCAGCTGCTGGGTAGTCACCCCGTCAAAGAGTCCGGGCACCACGCGCTGGGCCACCGTCACAGGATCCACCTTGCTGTGCAGCCCTTCGGTAAGCGCTCCTATGCGGTTGACAATTTTATCGAACTGTACGGGCTCTTTTTCGCCCCGGCGATTGACTACGATCATGACTGTATGAAATTGGAGAGTGGTGGGAGGAGTTTAGAAAGAATATTGCTGTATAGATGCCGCAGGGGCGGGGATTAGAAATCTTCGTTGAGGTCAAACTGGTTGTTGGCCGGATCTTCTTTGGTAGAGGACATCACACCTGCCTTCTGGTATTCGCTCACGCGCTTCTCAAAGAAATTGGTCTTGCCCTGCAGGCTGATCATTTCCATCCAGGGGAAGGGGTTGGCGGTGTGGTAGGCCTTGGCAAAGCCCAGGGCATTGAGCAGGCGGTCTGCCACAAACTCAATGTACTGGCTCATCAGTTCGGCATTCATACCGATCAGGTTAACGGGCAGGGCATTGGTGACGAATTCCTGTTCGATGGTCACGGCATCCATGATGATACTGCGCACGGTTTCCTCGCTGGGCGGATTCTGAAGCATGGAGAACAGCAGGCAGGCAAAATCGCAATGGAGCCCTTCGTCCCGGCTGATCAGTTCGTTGCTAAAGCTGAGGCCGGGCATGAGGCCGCGCTTCTTGAGCCAGAAGATGGAGCAGAAGCTACCGGAGAAGAAGATACCTTCCACTGCGGCAAAGGCCACCAGCCGCTCGGCAAAGCTCTCGGCATTGTCTATCCAGCGCAGGGCCCACTGGGCCTTGCTGGAAACCGCGGGTACTGTTTCCAGGGCATTGAACAGGTGGTCCTTCTCCAGGGAGTCTTTGATATACGTATCGATCAGCAGGCTGTAGGTCTCTGCATGGATATTCTCAATGGCTATCTGGAAACCATAGAAGCAGCGGGCCTCGGGTATGGTAACGTCCTGCATAAAATGCAGCACCAGGTTCTCATTCACAATGCCGTCGCTGGCTGCAAAGAAAGCCAGGACATGCTTGATAAAATGGCGCTCGTTATCGGTGAGGTTCTCCCAGTCTACCAGGTCTGCGCTGAGGTCAATTTCCTCCGTGGTCCAGAAGCTGGCTTCGGCCTGCTTATACATGCGCCAGATAGCATCATATTTGATGGGGAAAAGGACAAACCGGCCGGGGTTGTCCTGCAGGATACGCTCTTCGCTATCGGTGTATTTGGGGGTAACACGGGTGTCCAACATGGGTCTTTTCTTTAGTTAAATTCACTTTTTCACAAAAAGGTGCCCTGGCGAGGCATCCGGTAAAAGGGCCTGAGGTCTATCCAAAGATAAGCCCGGGAGAGAGGCTTGGGCAAGTTTCTTCCGTACACCTGCCTAACCCATCTATCCGCAAACACCGGAGGCAGGCTGTGGGAAACTCGCCTGCTCCTGGTGTAAATGGCCGTTGCAGCGGGTATACCCTTGTTCATAAGGGGTTGCCCACAGGAGAGTATTTCCCCGGAGCGGGAGGATGTGCACACAGCGAACTGATCCATCCTTTGCCTACCGCAACTGTTTACCATAATGCTGCCAAAGAGCGAAGACAAATATGGTCTATGGCAGTTTTTCGTTTTCCACCAGTTCTCCACCGCCTGTCCACAACACTCCAGGGATAAGTAGCAACTAACTGTAAATCAGGCCCTAACCTTAGGTTAACGCCAGCATGATGAAATATACACATGAGGCGGAGGGGAAAATCCACAAATGCCCATGACACCTGCCTGTCCTCTTGCGTTTAAACGAAATGAGGCCTATTAAGGTTTTGGAAATTTGGCAAAACCCCTTCCTGTGGCCCCGGGGCGGGCCGCCTGTCGCTTACCTACCATGATAGAGATAGAGTGGGCAGAACCGCATCAAAGATGCGCAGGAAAGCCATTTATGCTATCTTTGCTTACTACCTATATGCTGGATTTCTTACGCATACACACATCCTTTGCTAACAATATGAAAAGACTATTACTACTTGTACTATGCTGGCTGGCCATCACCTCCTCCCGGGGGCAGAATGTGGGCATAGGCACCAGCAGCCCGCACCCCAAAGCGTTACTGGATATCGAAAGCACGGACAAAGGCGTGCTCATCCCCCGCCTCACCCAGGCGCAGATCCAGGCGCTGGGCACCCCGCCTGCCGGCCTCATGCTGTTCAACACGGATAGCGGGTGTTTCCAGTATTACAATGGCGCCCAGTGGATACGCCTGTGCAATGACGCGCCCGGCTGCGATACCCCGGCTACACCCACTGCCGGCAGCAACAGCCCGGTATGCGCGGGCGAGCCCCTGAGCCTCACGGCATCCGCCGTAGAAAGCGCCAACTACGCCTGGACCGGCCCCAACGGGTTCCAGAGCTTTGACCAGAACCCCGGTATCGCCTCGGCTACGCTGACCATGTCTGGCAACTATATCGTGCGGGCCTGGCGCATGGGCTGCTTCAGCGAGCCCGATACCGTCACGGTAACCGTCACGCCCCCACCCTATTTCCGCACTTGTGCCGAGATCCTGGCAGACAATCCTTCTGCCCCCAGCGGCACTTACACTATAGACCCGGACGGCTGTGCAGGCCCCATAGCTCCCTTCTCCTGTGACTGCGACATGACCACCGACGGCGGCGGCTGGACCCTGGTACTCAACTACCTGCACCAGGGGAACACCAACCCCGCCACGCAGGCACGCACCACCGACCTGCCCCTGCTGGGCAGCACGGTACTGGGCACCAATGAAGGGGCCACCGCCTTCTGGGGCCACGCCGCACCGGCGCTGATGAGCACTCTCCCGCACACAGAGCTCCGCTTCTGGGCACGCACCGGCGCCCATGCCCGCGTCATCCACTTCAAGACCACCCACGCCGCCACCCTGGCCTACTTCCGCACCGGCACAGGCAACACCATTGGCATCAACGGCAGCTTCACGGCACTGACCGGCCACACGGCATTCCTGCCCAACGCCGCCAACAACGGCTTTACCACCCAAGGGAATATTGCCATGACGGAATTTCCCATATACCTGGGGGGCACCTACCACTGGGGCATCCGCGGCAGCGGCGGCCGCTGGGAGGTGGATGACTACCCCAACAATGCCACTCAAAATACTCATCACCAAATCTGGTGCCGCTAATGACCCGCGCCCTTCTCTCCTCCACATATGGCCCCATGAAAAGGGCACTCCCGGCCCTGCTCCTGTGCATGGGGCTGCTCATGCCTGGCCATGCCACGGCGCAGCAGGTGGGTATAGGCGCCCCGGATCCGCACCCTGCGGCCATCCTGGAACTACGGAGCGATTCGCTGGGCATCCGCATCCCGCGCCTCACCCAGCTGCAAATAGATGCCCTAAATCCTGCCCCCGTGGGTTTGCTGGTATATAATGCCGACAGCAACTGCTTCCAGTTCTGCAAAAGCACCGGGTGGGCCTCTTTGTGCGACAGCACAGGGACAAACGACTGCTTTGCGCAGCCGGAAGCCATCGCACAAGGCAACACTGTTATGTGCAACGGGCAAACGCTTTACCTGGAAGCCGTGCCACAGGAAAACGCCACTTACGAATGGACGGGGCCGGGCGGCTTTCGCAGATATGTGCGCAACCCTACCCGTGCGGGCATGACGGCGGCAGAAGCCGGCAATTATGTGCTGCGCACCTACCGCTACGGATGCTTCAGTGAGCCCGATACTCTGGCGGTAAGCATAGGCACCACCGCCCCCTATGCCAGTTGCCTGCAGATACTGACCGCCCACCCCGGCAGTCCCAGCGGTATATATACCATAGACCCGGACGGCGGCGGCGCGTTGTGCCCCATGCCCTGTTACTGCGATATGACCACCGACGGCGGGGGCTGGACCCTGGTGCTCAACTACCTGCACCAGGGCGGCACCAACCCCGCCACACAGCCGCGCACCACCGACCTCCCCCTGCCGGGCAACGATGTGCTGGGCACCAGCGAGGCCGCTACCGCCTACTGGGGCCATGCGGCACCCGCGCTCCTGAATGCACTGCCACACACAGAGCTCCGCTTCTGGGCACGCACCAACGTCCATGCCCGGGTCATCCACTTCAAGACCTCTCACGCTGCTACACTGGCTTACTTCCGCACGGGCACCGGCAGCATGAGCGGCATCCAGAGCAGCTTCACGGCGCTGGCCGGGCACTCAGCCAATATCCCCGCCGCCGCGAACAACTGGCACATCAACCAGGGAAATAATGCCATGACAGAGTTCCCTTTCTTCCAGAACGGGACCTACCACTGGGGCATCCGCGGACTGGGCAACCGCTGGGAAGCAGATGACTATCCCAATAATGCTACGCAAGACACTCATCACCGGGTCTGGGTGCGTTAGCCGCAGCCTCTCTTACTCGTAGCCAAAGCGACGCAACCACTCGGGGCGGTCCTTCCAGTCTTCGGCCACACGCACATAGAGCTCCAGGCGCACCGGCTGGCCCAGCATATGGGCAATCTCTTTGCGGGCGGCCGTCCCTATCTTTTTGATCATGGCCCCTTGCTTGCCAATGACCATAGCCTTTTGTGTCTGGCGGGCTACATGGATCTCGGCTTCTATATGCACAGGGTCATCCCCCTCGGCATCCTTGTAGAAGAGAATGGTCACTTCCGTGTGGTAAGGGATCTCCTGGCGCAGGAAGAGGAACACTTTCTCCCGGATGGTCTCTGCGGCAAAGAACCGCATGGGGCGGTCGGTCAGCTGGTCCTTATCATAAAACGGCGGACTCTCGGGGAGGATGGCCACCAGGGTATCCAGGAGTTCAGATAACCCTATCTGCCTGAGGGCGCTGATCACACAAGTGGCGCGGGGCTTCACCCATTGCAGCTCTTCGATACGCGCCTGCACCTTGTCTGCGGGGTAAGCATCGCACTTGTTAATGACCAGTATGCGGGGAATATCCGGGTGCAGTGCCAGCAATTCGCGCACCGGGGTTTCATCAAAGATCTCTTCAGGATGCGCCATGAGTACCAGGGCATCTGCATCCTGCAAGGCGCTACCGGCAGACTGCATCATGCTCTTGTGCAGCTCATAGCGCGGCGCAATGAGACCCGGCGTATCGGAAAAGATGATCTGCCAGTCATCCGTGCTGACAATACCCAGGATGCGGTGGCGCGTGGTCTGCGCCTTGGGTGTTACAATAGCCAGTTTCTCCCCTGCCAGTGCGTTTAACAGGGTACTTTTGCCCACATTGGGCTTGCCCAGCAGGGCGACAAAACCGGCACGATGAGGAACTTGGGACAAGAGCTCTGGAGAAAAGGACCGGCACAAAGATAGGCAAGGGCAGGCTATGCCGCACCTTACCGGGTCATGATAGGAGTATTGTACCTAGAACCGGATGCCATGATTGCCGTTACCACTGGCATCGCACACATCTCCGCCGGGCAGGCAGGTACCGGCAGTCCCTTCATCCAGGCGATAGTAAGCCGCCAGGCCAGGCTCGGAGCCCTGCAGGGTCTGACACATCTGCCGGCGGATCTCCGTGAGCGAGAGGGCGCGGCTCCAGACCCTGGCTTCGTCTATACTCCCGGCAAAAGGTCTGAAGAGACCGGTCACCTGGGCGCCCAGGTTCAAAGGCACCGGGCTGGGCGGCGTGGGGTTGAGGCCATTGCCTGCCTGGGTAAACGTGGCCTCCAGCCGGCCGTTGACATATAAGCGGCAGGTACGGTCCGGCGTCCATACCCCGGCAATATGCGTCCACACATAGGGTTGTAACGAAGTGGCAGAAACGCCTCCGCCTTCGCTGGTAACGCCGTCGGCCACGGCAAAGCCCGCCCTGTCTCCACTCAGGAACAGCACATACTGATCATTGGAAACATGGTAGGCCCATTTGGAAACTACACATTGTACGCCGGCCAGGCGGGTGGGATATACCCAGGCCTCCAGCGTGAGCCCGCTCCAGCTTCCGTTCAGCGTAGCGCCATTTCCACAGTGCACATAGTTATTTATACCATCAAAGCTCAGGGCATATTGGCTGCCCTGCGCCTGCAAACCGGGCAGGAGAGTTCCTGACAGGCCTAACAGGAGGAGGAATAATGATTTCATATGATAATTCATCAGTATCGGGTTCCATGATTGCCATTACCGCTGGTATCGCATACATCTCCACCGGGGATGCAGGTGCCCGGGGCGCCTTCATTCATAGGATAACAGGCGGCCAGGCCAGGCTCGGAGCCTGCCAGCTTCTGGCACATATTGCGGCGGATCTCATCTGCCGTAAGCGCACGGTTCCAGAGGCGTACCTCATCTACCATGCCATTGATATAACCGGTCTGCGCGCCGGCAGCATTGATATAAGCCTCTTTCCCCACATAGATATAGTCAATATTGACCGCATACTGGCCATTCTGGTTATGCGTAAGGGTGCTTACCTGCAGTCCGTCCAGGTATAACCGCAGCTGCGAAGCGGTGCATACGCCCGTGACGTGATGCCAGGCATCATCCATAGGATAATCTGCCTGCACCACCTGTGCACAGCGATTGGTACCGCGCACACCCATCGCCAGCTTGTTGCCTTCCGTAATGTAGAAGTTGATGGCCGAGAGGTTGCAGCCGGTGGAAGCATTATCCCGCTGGACAAAAATAGCATTGTACTTAAGCGTTCCCCCGCCCGTGCCCAGCAGGCGCACCCAGGCTTCTATAGTAAACTCAGAAGCGGTGATGGTGGCATGCTGCAAGGCAATATGGCTGGCAAGTCCATCAAAATGCAGGGCCTTGCCCGCGCCCTGCCCATAGACAACGCAGCAACAGCAACAACCGATGACCAGTGCCGCAAGTCTCTTCTTGTACATATGGTTAGAATTTGATGCCATGATGGTCATTGCCGCTGGCATCGCACACATCTCCGCCGGGAGAGCAGGTGCCGTCCGCGCCTTCGTCCATGCGGTAATAGGCGGCCAGACCGGGCTCTGCGCCCGTAAGCTTCTGGCACATATTGCGGCGGATCTCATCTGTCGCAAGCGCACGGTTCCAGAGGCGCACTTCGTCTAAGGTAACGGGGAAGAACCCATTGAGCCCGTCATTGGATGCCAGGTAGAGCGGCACGGTGTTGCTAATGTCTGCCGGATTGGCAGCAACGGAAACGCTGGCCTCCAATATCCCATCTATATATACTTGCTGCTGGCCGCCTGCCTGCACCACCCAGGTTACATGATGCCAGTTGCCGTCATGTATGGCAGACGTGCTTTGCACGGGAATGGCACTGGTACCCACATGCTCAAAGACCACGCGCCCGCTACTAAGATAGGCCAGCGCGCCCCTGGTATTGAGGTATTTATCCATTACCCTGCCGCTGGCAGCAGAGGTCTTCACCCACATCTCCATACTGAAGCTCTGCGTGAGGCCAATACCGGCACTATGCGGAATCGCTACGTAGGCAGAGATCCCGTCAAATGCCAATGCCTTGCCGGCACCCTGCGCCCGCACCGCGGTGATACTGATACCGGCTGCTACCAGGAAAAGAATGCAGTATTTCATATGAGGTTCTCAATTAATGCAGGGTCCCGTGGTTGCCGTTGCCGCTGACGTCACACACATCGCCGGAGGGTGAGCAGGTATTACCTGCCGCTTCATCCATACGGTAATAGGCCACCAGACCGGTCTCCGTACCCGTAAGTCTCTGGCACATATTGCGGCGGATCTCTTCCGGGGTGAGGGCACGGCTCCAGATACGTACTTCGTCTATTTCGTTCATCCAGTATTGGCTGTCAAACCAGTACCGGCCTATCTCCAGGTTGGCGCTATTCGCCAGGTTGGTACTGGTATAGCCCGTGCTGCCGCTGGCCGCCAGGACGCCGTCCACATAGATAAACATCTGGTTATTGGCCCATATGCCTGCTACATGGTGCCACTGGTTATCGGCATAGTTCACCCCAACAGGGGTGCCCACACTTTTATAGCTGCCCGAGCCGTCTCTGCCCGCCAGGCCGAATACGCCGTTCGTGCTCATGTATAAATGATAGCCGCGGTCTGCAGAAGCATTGTATTTGCCGCATATCCACCGATAGTTGGGTTGATTGGTGCGCACCCAAGCTTCTATACAGACGGTATGGGTAATACCCATATTGTTTGCGCTCATGCGCACATAGTTATTCGTCCCGTTAAAGCGCAACGCCTGGCTGCTGCCCTGTGCGTGTACCCCCCCGGCAGTGCATACCCAAAGGATAAATAAGCAGTATTTCATCTGGCCAATAAGATTAATGTAAGGATCCATGATTATGATTGCCGCTGGCGTCACACACATCTCCACTGGGCAGGCAGGTACCGGCAACGCTCTCATCCATACGATAATAAGCAGCCAGGCCGGGCTCTGCTCCTGTAAGTTTCCGGCACATGTTATGACGGATCTCTTCCGGGGTGAGGGCACGGCTCCAGATACGTACTTCGTCTATGTTGCCGGTAAAAGGCGCATAATAACCTGTGCCCGGTCCGGACGTTTCATAGTCGCTGCGCTGAGCTATCCGGATATAATCTGTGCTGGCAGGAGTGCTATAGCTGACCGTAAAAGTACCTTGCTTGATGAGTACCCCGTTGAGGTAATACTTCCAGTTCCTGGAGGCATCTACGCTAAAGGCAATATGCGACCAGGTCTGGGCTTGCGGTATCTCAGCAGTTGCCAGCGTGATGTTATTGGCCGTATAGGCCCCGTCAGAGAACAAGTAGGTGCTACCGGCAACATTCAGCAGCATGAGCTGAAAGCCATTGCCACCGTTGACATATGCCCGCCCATAGCCCACTATATTGCCGCCCGGAGTATAGGCAAGGGGGTACACCCAGGATTCCAGGGTGCGGGCAGCTGTGCCTGTAGGGAGGTTGACCGGCGCAGTCACTTCTATATAGTTGTTACTGGTGCCTGCAAATTGCAGGGCCTGGTGGCTCCCCTGCGCCCACCCACCTAACGGGAGGAATACCAGCCCAACAAGTATCCGTATGTTCATACAACAAGGAAAAGTCATTTAATACAACACCCCATGGTTTCCATGGCCGCTGGTATCACACACGTCGCCTGCGGGCAGGCAACTGGCAGGAGCGCCCTCGTCCATGCGATAATAGGCAATGAGCCCGGGTTCTGTTCCGGCCAGCTTGGCACACATCTCCCGGCGAATTTCGGCCGGCGTCAGTGCACGGTTCCAGAGGCGCATTTCATCGGCAATGCCATCCAGGTGGCGGGTGCCCAGGGTAATACTGCGCCCTATATTCATATTCCCCAGCAAGGCGCCCGGGGCAGAGAGTTCTGTGCTCTGGGCAATGACCTCGCCATTCCTGTACAGGGTATTCTGGTTAGTGGCATCATCGAACACATAGGCCAGGTGTACCCATTCCTGGGGAGGAATGGAACCTGCGGGGGCCAGCACATTGCAACTGGTGGAGATATACCCGCACAGCTCTCCGGTAGCAAATACCTGCAACCCAAAACGCTGGTTGACATTTGTGCCCTTTTCTACCAGGACGGGATAGTTGCCTGCTGTGCGGAGATAGACCCAGCATTCTACGGTGAAGCTACTGGTAATGCCCAGCGAGGCCGAGTTGTCTACCGATATGTACTGGCTACCGTTCAGGCTGATGGCCTGGCCGGCGCCCTGACCATAGGCAGCAAGGAAGAAACACGGGAATAGTAGTGTGAGGAAGTGCTTTTTCATGGTCTGGCTAGAATTTTACGCCATGATTACCCTTGCCGCTGGCATCGCACACGTCCTGCCCGCCGGGACAGGTATCGTCGGTCCCTTCATCCATGCGCCAGTACGCTTGCAGGCTGGACTGCCCGGCAGGCTGACGTTCACACATCTTGTGGCGGATCTCCTCCTGTGTCAGGGCACGGTTCCAGAGCTGCATCTCGTCCAGTATGCCGGTATAATAGGCGCCAAAGGCGGTGGGCGGGCGGCCCATATAGAGTTCACGGGTGTTATACTCTATACTGAAGTTGCTGGGATACCCACCGGGCGAAGGGTCAAAGGTGGTGGCCATGGGTATGCCATTGGCATAGATAATGCCGTCGGTACTGTTGAAAGCATTACGCCGATAGACAAAGGCAATATGGTGCCACTGGCCTGCGGCCAGCCCGGCAGTAGTGGTCCAGCCAGGATAAGAACCCAGGGTCTGGTTCTGCACATTGCAGGCCAGTGCATTACCCGGATTCCGGTAAATGGTGTAACTGCCCCACCCACCGTCGCTGGATATCCACTTGCGCAGGATGACCTGCCCTGTGCCGGAGGCAACATCGGGAAAATAGACCCAGCAGCTGATGGTGAGCTCATTGCCCAGTTGGATGGTGGCGCTGTTGTTCACCCGCACATAGTCGTTCCCGTCAAAGCGCAACGCCTTACCCGCGCCCTGTCCATAGGCCAGTTGTAACAGCACGCCTGTAAAGAATAAGGTAACCAGTTGCTTTTTCATACCTGGCTAGAATTTGATTCCGTGATATCCGTTGCCGCTGGTATCGCACACATCGCCGGAGGGCAGACAGGTACCATTGACCCCTTCGTCCATGCGATAATAGGCCGCCAGGCCCGGCTCCGTACCAGCCAGTTTCTCGCACATCTTATGCCTGAGGTGCTGAACGGAATGGACCTGCTGCCACACCCGCACTTCGTCTATATATCCCTGCATGTTGCAACAGGGCTCGGAGTAACCGGTGGTGAAGCTGGCCGGTACGTCATAGGTAGCGGCAGCCATAGCAGCAGTGCCCACAGCCTCTCCGTTGACATAGAAGGTATAGTTATCGCCCTGTTTGGTGAGGGCATAATGGTACCAGCGTCCCAGGCTGAGCGGAAAGGCATTGGAATAGACCCAGTAGCCATTGCCGTAGCCCGGACCGTTGATATGATAGGCCAGCCTGCCGTTCTGCAACCCCCAGAACCACTTGTGCTGGTTATTGCCGGGGCCCAGGTCCTTGCCCAGTATGGTGAAGCAGGTACCTCCCAGCGCGGCAGGCGGCGTATCATCTACCCGCACCCAGGCTTCCAGGGTAACATCCCCCACCAGCTCAAAGACATTGGTAGCGGGGTCTCCCATATTCACGCCATTGGAACCGTTGAACCGCAAGGCATAGCCGCTCTGCGCCCGGGCACCCGGACCCGCCAGAGCAAGACAGCCCAGGAATGCCGCTAACATACTTTTTATACACAGTCTCTTCATCATTGGTCAAGCTTAACTACCTGCCGGGTATAGGGGGGTACCTGCGGGCTACCGATACGCAAATGATAGATCCCGGCCCGCAATCCTTCGGTATTGAGTTGAAACACTTCCCCGGGTGCCAGGGTAGCTTCCCTGCGGAGCACCTCTCGCCCCAAAGCATCGATAAGAGCTATCTGCACGACAGTTTCCTCCTGCAATGCCACGCTGACGAGCAGCCTGTCCGTAAGGGGGCTGGGAAACACCTGCACCTGAGCGGCAGGTGCGTGCAGCACGGTGGCCAGGTTGCTATACGCAGCCGTGCCGTCCAGGTCTACCTGGCGCAGACGGTAGTAGAGACGGCCGGTGGTCTCAACGGCATCCGTATAGGCATAGGTATTCGGCCGGGTACTGTAACCGGCTGCCGCCAGTTGATGCACAGGATCAAACACCCGCCCGTCCGTGCTCCGCTGCAGCTCAAAGTAGGCCGAATGGGTTTCGGTCTCCGTTCGCCATTGCAGGGCTACCCGGGCATCGGGCAATAAGCGGGCGCTCAGGCGCAGACGCTCTACCGGCAGGATCACCACGGAATCCAGGATAAACTCCTGGCGGCCTGTGTGGCTGAACGTAATGTTGTCATTGGTCTCATCCCGGGTGCTACCCAGCTCATCCCAGGCCGTAATATCATTACGTTCGCGTCCGTAGACCGTGATCGTGGGTTCATTCAAAAGCGTGAGGTTGCTGTTAGTGCCGTAGTGAATGCTGACATCATACCCGGCAGCCACATTCCCTACCGGGAAAACCCCCCAGTAGACATTATTGCGGATGGAGCCGCCCATCAGTCCGGTAGTGTAGTTAGGAGCGGACTGCACCCGGTACAGGTGAAATCCCGCAAGTCCGGCCCCGCTGAAGTTGCTCACCCGTGCGGTATCCTCGCTGTTCAGGTTAATACTCAGGCTTTGCCCGGCCCAGCTGACCGGGTATACGTATACACTGGTATCCCCAATGGGTGCGCCGGAGTCTACCCATGTGGGCTGGGCGCACAAACTGCCCCATCCCCCCAGCAACATGATGATTAAATATCTCATACAAACAGCTCTATGCAGTGGTAACTACGAAAGTACATTTTATTATTCATTCCGGGGGATCAAACCCAGAGGCCAGGCACTCCTCATGAGTAGCCTTTGGATCACGGAACACCCTGATATGACATTTGCCGAACAGGAATACCGGTATATCATATTAACATCCATACACATAAAGAAAGCATTATTCAATATGTAAAAAATCAGATAGTTTATTGCCAAATGTAGTAAAAAATCGCAAAAGAGGACAGAAAACCATCTAAGCAATACGATATAGTCATATCAGCCCACGTGACGAAGCAATATTTGCGGCTCGAGCAGGTCGCCGGTGTTCACACAATCCCCTGCCCCACAGGCCATATATCTTGCTAACTTTGCGCCATGCAGCATGGTTATGAAACCGTAGTGGGCATCGAGATCCATGCCCAGCTCAATACACGGAGCAAGATATTCTCGCCCGACGCCGTAGATTTTGCCGGGGCACCCAATACCCGCATCGCACCCGTAACCCTGGGATTGCCGGGCGTATTGCCTGTGCTGAACCGACAGGCTGTGCGGCTGGCCGCCAAGATGGGCATGGCCACTCACTGCCATATAGCCGAACACTGTTACTTCGCCCGCAAGAACTATTTCTACCCCGACCTCCCCAAGGGTTACCAGATTAGCCAGGACAAAACGCCCCTGTGCACAGCCGGGCACCTGGAGGTACGCCTGCCCGCAGGGGGCACCAAACGGATAGGGATCACCCGCATCCATATAGAAGAAGATGCCGGCAAGAGCCTGCATGACCAGGACCCGTTTGACTCCCTGATAGACCTCAACCGTGCCGGAGTAGGGCTCATAGAGATCGTTTCCGAGCCGGATATCCGCACACCGGAAGAAGCGGCGGCCTATGTGACGGAGATCCGTAAACTGGTGCGCTACCTGGGGGTGTGTGACGGGAATATGGAAGAGGGAAACCTCCGTTGCGATGTCAATATCTCTGTACGCAAAGTGGGTACAGAGCGCTTTGGCACCCGCAATGAGGTGAAGAACGTGAACTCCATCTCCAATGTAGCGCGTGCCATAGTATATGAGACCGAGCGGCAGATCGCGCTGCTGGAGAGCGGGGGCACCGTGGTGCAGGAGACCCGCACCTGGGATGCCGTGAACAACCGCACGGTGATCCTGCGCGAGAAAGAAACAGCAGACGATTACCGTTATTTCCCGGAGCCGGACCTGCAACCCCTGCACCTGGACGCGGCCCTGCTGGCCGAACTGCGGGCCGAACTGCCGGAACTCCCGGAAGCGCTGTACCAGAAATACACGCAGGAATATGGCCTCAACGACTTTGACGCCGGGCTGCTGACCGAGCAGCGCGAGTTCAGCGATTTCTACGCAGCAGTATTACTGCATGCACCCTATCACAAGGCAGCGGCCAACTGGCTGAACGGCCCGGTGCGCAGCTGGCTGAACGAACAGGCGCGCGACATCACAGAATTCCCCCTGCAGGCCCAGCACATTGCCGGCATCCTGCAACTGGTGGAAAGCGGCAAGGTGAGCCACAGCATGGCCAAGGAAAAGCTCTTCCCGGCCCTGGTCTCTTCTCCCCACCTGCCTGCCGAGGAAGTGGCCACACAACTCAACCTGTTGCTGGAGACGGATACTGCTGCGCTGGCCGCTACCATTGCAGAGATCCTGGCCGCCAACCCGGACAAGGTGGAAACCTACCGTGCCGGCAAGGCAGGGCTGCTGGGTTTCTTCGTGGGCCAGGTGATGAAAGCCACCCAGGGCAAAGCAGACCCCAAAGCCATCAATGAGCTACTGATGGCCCAGCTGGGAGAACCCGCAGCTTCCTAGGACGTAAACTCCCAGGTCTCCTTGATTTACATCTACGGCATTGACGATATACGCCTTGCCGCTGATGACCAGCGTGACGGCAAAGCTGCTCTGCACACCCGGGAAAGGGCTGCTAAGGCTTAGCTGCGCCAGGTGCCGCCGGCGCCCGCAGCCGAGCAAGCATAATAGCTTCATGGGGTTAATTTAACAGATTCCGCCTCAAAAGATAAAAGATGCCCAAACCTGACAAAAGTCATTGGTTTCATTTGCAGAGAAACCCTTTTTTGCAGTAGTTTTCTGTCAAAACAGGATATCTTCTCCTGTCCGTCTATCAAGATTGTTTTTTAGTTACGCTCTTATCGCATAATCCCATGCCCTTCTATCAGCAACGCGGCCAGGTTCCCCGCAAACGTCATACGGTCTTTCGCCAGCCCAACGGCCAGCTTTACCAGGAAGAACTGGTGAGCACGGAGGGGTTCAGCTGCCTCTATTCGCTCGTATACCATGTATATCCCCCCACTATGGTGAAGCAGATGGGCGCTCCTGCAGACTGCGCTCCCCGCGTTGTGGAACGGAACAATATGCAGCACCGCAGCTACAAGGGGTTTGCCGTGGCCCCCGAGGCAGACTACCTGCGCAGTCGCAAGATTGTATTGGCGAATGCAGATGTGCAGCTGATCCTGGCGGCGCCTACGGGGGGCACAGAGGGCTATTTCTATAAAAATGCCAGTGCCGACGAACTCATCTTTGTGCACGAGGGGAGCGGCACCTTGTTCACGGCCTTTGGCGAACTGCGCTTTGAATATGGTGACTATATCCATATTCCCCGCGGGGTCATTCACCAGATCAGCTTCGATACGCCCCAGAACCGGCTGCTGATCACCGAGAGCTTCAGCCCCATTCATTTCCCCAAACGCTACCTCAATAAATACGGCCAGTTGCTGGAGCACAGTCCTTTCTATGAGCGCGACCTGCGTACCCCGCAAAACCTGCGCACTTTTGACGAAAAGGGAGACTTCCTGGTGCAGATCAAGAAGAACCACCAGCTGTATCCCTATATCTATGCCACGCATCCGTTTGACTACATAGGCTGGGATGGCTGTTTCTACCCCTATATCTTCTCTATCCACGATTTTGAGCCCATTACCGGGCGCGTGCACCAGCCGCCGCCGGTGCACCAGACCTTCGAGGCGCACAACTTTGTGGTGTGCAGCTTTGTGCCCCGGCTGTTCGACTACCACCCCCAGGCGGTGCCGGCGCCTTACAATCACAGCAATGTGGACAGCGACGAGGTGCTCTACTACGTGGACGGCGACTTTATGAGCCGCAACAACATAGGCCGCGGGCAGATCACCCTGCATCCTATGGGTATTCCACACGGACCGCACCCCGGGGCCATGGAACGTTCGCTGGGTGTCAAAGAAACCCTGGAGCTGGCCGTGATGGTAGACACCTTCCGCCCGCTATGGCTGACGGCCGACGGGGCAGGGGTGGAAGACCCGGATTACTGGAAGAGCTGGTTGTACTAGACCGTGCTGAAATAAAAAGGGAGCCTTGGAGCTCCCTTTTCTATGCTTTCAGGCTTTAGTATATAATAAACCTAGGCCATCGCCGGCTGCGTACCCTGGGATTGTTTCGCCAGCTCGGGATGATAGGTCCTGAAATGGTCGTGCAGGGTCTCCGGCAGGTCTTCCAGCTTCAGGGTCTTGTCTGCCAGGGCTTTCTGTAATTGCTTGGCGGTCATGGTGCTGCCGTCATGGCTCCAGCCGGGAGGGCCGAATATATACATGAGTTTGGCCTTGAAAGTGGGGCCCCTCTTCACATCCTTCCAGATATCGCGAAACTCATGGCTGAAGATATCAAAGGGGTTATTGGTCACCGGGGGTTTGGTCACGCCAAACTCCGGTTCCATACCTTTTTCGTGCTGCTTGAAGGTGCCGAAAATACGGTCAAAGAAGAGAAAGATGCCGCTATGGTTTTTGTCCATGTATTCGACATTGCAGGCATGGTGCACCTGGTGTACCCAAGGGGTATTGAAAATATACTCCAGCGGACCAAAGGAAGGCAGCCACTTGATATGCAGAAAATACTGGTAAATAGCATTGATGCTCAGCGCGGTGGCAATAGCCACCGGGTGGAATCCCACAATAGGCATCCACATCCAGAAGAGTCCTTTGTAGAAGAGTGTCCACCAGCCATTGCGGATAGCGGTGGAACCCAGGTTAAAGTGTTTGCTGCTATGATGCACCACATGGCCTGCCCACAGGATACGCACGGTATGGCTCCACCGGTGGTGCCAGTAGAAATTGAAGTCATCTGCCACAATCACGATCACCCACACCCACCATACCTGCACCCAGCTAAAAGCCGTCTCCGAAAAGAAATTGGACATCTGAGAAATGTTCAGCGTTTCAAACCACCGCTCCGGCAACCAGCTGGCCGGCATGAAACCCTGTCCGCCTCCAATGGTGGCATAGCCAAACCAATCCAGGCGCAAGGGCTCAAAGGCCAGGAACACATAACACGTGATCAATGCAAACAACGTCTTGGTAAAAGGGGCAATAACCACAGCCCCAAAACCCATACCCACACTGCCCCAAAGGTCTTTCCAGTTGTAGAGATTGCGGCCCTTGCGAGGGTTATGCACAAGCAGTGCCTCAGCAGCTATGAACAGAATGAAAAGAGGAACCCCAAAGATGAGGGGATTGGGTACTGGTTTCTCAAATTCCCGGGAGTAGATATCTACAATGGGGTCTATGACAGAAGACAGAAATAACAGACTCATAAGAGGAAGATGCTTTTGAGTAAGAGAAAAGCTGCTTTGACAGGTAATGAAGCAAAGTTAAGGCAAAAAGCGATTTCGTATTTTCTTTTGGCCGGCAAAACACCAGTTCCGTCATATGGCAAATCCTGTTTACCTTGCCTTGGAAAAACCAGGTCTATGGCGAAAGAACACGGTGCGCACAGCAAAGTAAGCATGGCGGGCTTGCTCATAGCCATTGGTATTATTTACGGAGATATCGGCACCAGCCCGCTGTATGTCATGAAGGCTATAGTGGGCCACCAGGTGATCACCCCGGAGCTGGCGCTGGGAGGGTTCAGCTGTATTATCTGGACGCTTACGCTTATTACCACCTTTAAGTACCTGGCTATTGTCCTGAGGGCAGACAACAAGGGAGAAGGCGGGGTGTTCTCGCTCTATGCCCTCATTCGCCGCAAAGGCAAGTGGCTCATCTTCCCGGCCATGATAGGGGGAGGCACCTTGCTGGCCGACGGCATCATTACCCCAAGCATATCCGTAAGTTCTGCTATTGAAGGATTGGAGCTATTAAACCCAGGTATCAATACCATCCCCATTGTGATGGTCATTATCAGCGCGCTGTTTTTTGTGCAGCAGTTTGGCACGGCGGCGCTGGGCAAAGGATTTGGCCCCATCATGCTCACCTGGTTTGGCACCCTACTTACACTGGGAGTCTTTTCCATGGTGCACAACCCGGAGGTACTGGCGGCAGTGAATCCTATGTATGCCATCCGCCTGCTCAGCAACCACCCCAACGGGTACCTGCTGCTGGGAGCCGTGTTCCTGTGTATCACCGGTGCAGAAGCCATGTACAGCGACCTGGGGCATTGCGGCCGGAGCAATATCCGCGTAGGCTGGGGGTTCGTTAAAATAGCGCTGCTGCTGAATTATGCCGGCCAATGTGGCTGGCTGCTACGCCACAGCGGCGAGACCCTGAATGACCGCAATCCCTTTTTCATGCTGATGCCCGAATGGTTCGTCATGCCCGGCATTATCCTGGCCACAGCGGCAGCCGTGGTAGCCAGCCAGGCCATGATCACCGGCAGCTTTACCCTCATCAGCGAAGCCACCCAACTGCAACTATGGCCCAAGGGGCGCATAGAATACCCCACAGACCAGAAAGGCCAGCTTTATGTGCCGGGCATCAACCTGCTGCTATGGCTGGGCTGCATGGCGGTCATCCTGTACTTTCAGCGTTCGGAACGCATGGAAGCGGCATATGGCCTGGCCATTACCATCACCATGCTGATGACCTCTGTGCTGCTTATGGTCTATCTGCATATGAAGCGGTGGCCAATGCCGGTCATCATCCTGCTGGGGCTGTTGTTCTTTGGCACAGAGCTGGCATTCTTCGGTGCAAACCTGCATAAGCTTACGGAAGGCGGCTGGGTATCTATCCTGATCGCGGGCATTGTCTTTGCCGTGATGCTGGTGTGGCGCAGGGGGCGCCGGATAAAGTCTCATTACACCCAGCTGGTGGATCTGCACACTTATGTACCGGCCATCCATGAACTGAGCGAGGACGCAAGCGTATCCAAATACGCCACGCACCTGGTCTATCTCACTTCGGCCAATGCACCTCACCAGGTGGAGTGGAAAGTGATCTACAGCATCTTCCGCAAGCAACCCAAACGCGCCGATACCTATTGGTTCCTGCACGTGGAGGTTTGTGACGAACCCCATACCAAAGAGTTCCGGGTAACCACTCTGGAGCCGGGCAAGATCTTCCGGGTAGACTTCAAGCTGGGCTTCCGGGTACAGCCGCGCGTGAGCCTGCTCTTCCGCAAGGTCATAGAAGATATGGTGGCCCAGGGAGAAGTGGATATCCTGTCCCGCTACGAGTCATTGCGCAAGCAAGGGCAGGTAGGAGACTTCCGCTTTGTGGTCATAGACCGGTTCCTCAGCTATGAGAATGAGCTGCCCTTCTTTGAGCGTATAGGCATGAAAACTTATTTCCTGCTCAAAAAATTCACCCTGAGCGACGAAGAGAGCTTTGGATTGGATACCAGTTCCGTAGCTGTGGAAAAAGTACCTTTTATCATCGCCCCGGTTAAGGATTTCACCCTTACCCGCAAGGACGAGGTATCTGCAGCCACTTGATTTGTATAAAAACCGTTGTAATTTAGGGGCCATGGCGGCCACTCCCTCCCACGTCCAGCTTACTCCTGCAGAAGCCTATTTTGTGCTAAGCCGCATCCTCTCCTGGGCAGACGGCGAACAGCAGGAAGCCGAGAAGGATGCCCTGACGACCTTGCGGCTAACCGAACGGCTGGACCTGGACATCTATGATAAACTGGACCACCTGGGAGAAGACGAAGAGTCGCTTTTTGCACTGGCCACCGATGCACTGAAAGATGCGCCCATTGAAAGCCGGGCCCGGGCCTGCGCCTGGATGCTCATGACCGCTATGGTAGCCTCTGTAGGAGCCGTTACTACCGGCGAGATCGGCTGGGGCACCACCCTGGCCAACGTATCCCCGGAAGAACAGGTGTGGATAACCCGCGCCCAGAGATCGCTGCGGGTCGTGGAGTCTGACCTGGAGGTGGCTTTTCGCCGCATCCCCCGCATCCGCAGGATAGACTAAGGCTGCCCGGGAGCCATCATTCCCTCTTAAAGCTTGCGCAATATTTCATCCAGGGTATTGAGCACCCCGTTCACATGGTTATCCGTCAGGACAAATACTTTGCCCATAACCTGGCGGAAGAAGTGCGTGAAACGTCCTTTATAGAAATAGATGTCCTCAAAGTGGTGCCCGTCCATACGAAAGTCATACACCTGCAGGCGATAATAGTCAAACCCGAACTCCATACGCACCCGGTAGGTCACCCGCACCTTCACCTCATCCAGTGTGGGCAGCAGGAATCCCCGGGCATAGATCAGGGTAGAATCGGTCACCACCCGGTCAAACACCAGGATATCCTTCAGCGCTTTGTTCTTACCCACGAATTTGGCCGCGCGGAAAAAGAACTCCATGCGGTGGTGGTTGTCCTGCTGCTGCACCCGCTCATACCTAAAAAGCTGGGTCTCAGGATCCAGCGGTATTACCAGGCTATCCGGCTGCTGCGCAGCCAGAGGCACAGCCGGCAGGCACAGGAGCCCGCCCAGCAACCGGCAGAGTATCAGCAGGTGTATCCGCAACATCAGCACAAAGATGCACAAGGCACCGCAGCTACCGATACCCCGTTTCTGCACATTGCGTCTTTATGAGTAGTTTTGGTACATGGGAAAGCTGATTAACCTGGGAGAAGCCCCTTCTCTGCTGCAAACTTGTGTGCAGGAGATGCGTGATGAGCAGATCCAGCAAGACCGGCTGCGGTTCCGCACCAACATGCAGCGCCTGGGAGGGCTCATGGCCTATGAGCTTAGCAAAGACCTGCCCTACCGCACCCAAGAAGTGGTGACCCCACTAGGCGAACTGCAAATGCCCGTACTGGAAGCGCAGCCGGTGCTGGCTACCATACTGCGGGCAGGGCTGCCGTTTCACGACGGCTTCCTGCAAATGTTCGACCGCGCAGACAATGCCTTTATCTCTGCCTACCGCAAGCCCTCCTCCGGCAAAAAATTCAAGATAGAGATCGAGTATGTGAGCAGCCCCACACTGGACGGCCGGGTGCTTATTCTTACCGATCCCATGATAGCTACCGGCAAAAGCATTGTGCGCAGCATAGAAGCGTTGCGCAGGAACGGAGAACCCGGCCGCATTCTCATAGCAGGCATCATTGCAGCAGAAGAGGGCATAGAGTATATCCAGCGCCACCTGCCGCAGGCAGACATCTGGGTGGCCGCCCTGGATAGCGAGCTCACTGCCAAAAGTTACATTGTACCCGGGCTGGGAGATGCCGGAGACCTGGCCTACGGCAGCAAACGATAGCCCGGTATGGAATGGGCGCTTTGGGGTGAATACATAAGTGTCGCTTTGCTAAGCGGCTTCAAGTTCCTGCCCGGCGTAGCCCTCAGCCTGGGCCTGGGCCTTAATCTATGGGAGCGCATACTAAGCACCGGGCTGGGCGGCGTGCTGGGCGTAGTGGTCTTCACCTATTTTGGCGAGGCTATCCGGGGCTTATTCCAGAAATACCGCAGGCGTCAGAAACTGCAGCGCCAGGAGCCCGGCGCAGCTCCACCCCGCCCCACCTTGCCCCAGCGTCTTTGGGCACGTTTTGGACTGGCCGGCGTGAGTGTGCTGGTGCCTTTTCTGATGCCTGCCGTGGCCACAGCCATTGCCCTTAGTTTCGGCACTCCGCGGGCGCAGGTCCTGAGGTGGATGATTCCTTCCATACTGGTATGGGCGCTGCTCTTTGGTATAGCCGGAAATACGCTCCTGGACGCATGGGAGGCTATTGGCTTGTCCATGTCAAAATAACGCTGGGCACAAAAAGGTATTTTTCAAAAAAGTGAACGGCATTCAACTTTTCGTGTATTTTTGCACAAACCCCTGTTTTAGCTAAGCATGAAATCGGTCATCATCGCACTCACCTGTCTATTTACCTACACCGCACAGGCTCAGGTAGTGGACATCCTCAACGTTACGGCAGACAAAGGCACCCGGATGTTCAGCGACGGGCAAAATACCGTACCCATGTACGTGAACTACGTCCTGGAAAAGCAATCCAACTGCTGCGGCCGTGACGACCTGTTCCTGTCCATCACCACTGATGAAAACGGATGGGTCACCCAGATCCGTGTCATTGCCGGCAATAACCCTTGTTTCAAAAAGTCTGCAGAAGACATTCTCCGCTATATCAAATGGCAGAACGACAGCAGCTACCCTGCCGGCAAGGCATTCTTCTTCCCTGTAAAAGTGAATGTAGACTGCGCCGATAACAAGGACAACCAGTATGCCGCCATTCTGCCGCCTGCAGGCTGGCAGGGCCCCGCCACCATGGCTACCGGCACCACTGGCACCACCACTACTACCAATAACACCGGCAGTAATAACACTACCGGCACCACTGGTACCAACAACAACAATACCACCGGATCCACCACAGGCACAACTACGACTACCGGTACAACAGGTACGACAGGCACCATTGCAGAGAACAATACCACAGGCAATACCGGTACCACCGACAATACTACAGGTACCAACAACACTAATACCACTGAATCCACTGGCACCACTACCGGCACAACAGGTACTACAAGCACCATTGCAGAGAACAATACCACAGGCAATACCGGTACCACTGAATCCACCACAGGCACCACTACGACTACCGGTACGACAGGTACCACTACGACTACCGGCACTACTACTGCGACT
This sequence comes from Bacteroidota bacterium, assembly GCA_019638695.1. Taxonomy (GTDB): domain Bacteria; phylum Bacteroidota; class Bacteroidia; order J057; family JAJTIE01; genus JAHBTG01. The sequence continues at coordinate 25,712 of JAHBTG010000016.1, forward strand.
GCCACTACCCCCAAAGACCTGCCTCCCGGGGTAACCGATGATGCCGGGCGCTTCAAAGTGCCTGTTGTGACCCTGCCGGAACCCAAGTATGACAACTCTGTGGGCGATCTGAAACCAGATCCTTCACATATCAAAACGTTTGCAAACCTGCCCGGTCCTACCCTGATGCCGCCTTCTTACAAGAACGGCCGCCGCGCACTGGCTATTTATGTGCGCCAGGCTCTGCGCAAGAAAGAAATATGCGGGCTAGCCCACGTACTAGCAGAACTGACCATCAAGCCCGACGGCACAGTGGGCGACTATCGCATCTTCGCCGCCAATAACGAGCAGGTGTACAAAGCGTTGCCCGAGATCGTAAAAGGACTGCAGTTCAACAGTACCGGCAGCAAAATAGATCAGCATTTCATGCTGGAATTCAAAACAGACATCGAATGCGGAGACAAGCCTCCGGTAGTTGATCTGAACAAGATCCCCAACTACATCGTCACCGACGAAAAACGCAGTGTCAAAGAAATGGATGCCCGCAATGTGCAGCGTCCCACAGATAAGTAATAGCTAAAAGACCTACAGGAGAAGCGGGCAATGCCCGCTTCTTTTTTGCCCCTTTTTTACTAATTTTGGCCGATGCCGCTGGAAATTTCTCCTAATCTGGATGCCCTCTTTGTGCGGCTGGCTCACCCGGCCCGCATCATCATCACCACACACCAAAAGCCTGATGGCGATGCAATGGGCAGCAGCCTGGCACTTTGGCATTACCTGAACAAAATAGGCCAGCGGCCGGTATTTATCAGCCCCACAACCTATGCAGATTTCCTGCGGTGGCTACCGGGTACCGATCAGGCTTTGATCTACACAGACCACAAGGAACGATGCGATGAGCTTATCGATAAAGCGGATGTTATCTTTTGCCTGGACTTTGGCGAGCTGCACAGGGCCGCCGATGTGGGGCACCGCATAGCCAGGAGCGCTGCTATCAAGGTGAATATAGACCACCATATCCTGCCGCCGGAAAAAGCTTTTGCAGACTATTGGTACCGGGATGAGAAGGCCAGCTCTACCTGTGAGCTGATTTATGACTTCATCTATCACCATAACCCGGACAATCTGCTGGATACCGACACCGCCACCTGCCTGTATACAGGACTGGTAACCGATACCGGCGCGTTTCGATACAGTGTAAATCCCCGGGTGCATGAAGTAGCTGCACAGTTGCTGGCCGCGGGAGTGGATATAGACCGTGTCAGCTTCCACCTTTTCAGCAACTTCTCCGAGAACCGCACCCGTTTTATGGGGTATGCCCTCTATGAATGCCTGCATGTACTCCCGCAATACCATACCGCTTATTTCCGGCTGCCGCTGGAAGCGCAGGAACGTTTTCAGCTACGCGAGGGAGACACCGAAGGGTTGGTGAACTTTGCCCTGGGTATAGAGGGTGTGAACTTTGCCATACTGCTGAATGAGCAACCGGACATGGTGAAGATAAGCTTCCGCAGCCTGGGTAAGTTTGCCACCAATCTTTTTGCCGCACATTTCAAAGGGGGCGGGCACCATAATGCGAGTGGCGGGAAAAGTACAGAGAGCCTGGCGCAAACCGAACAACGTTTATTAGCTTTGCTTGAAGAATATAAAACCCAACTGGATTATGAACTATAAACTTTTGGCAATGGGCCTGCTTCTGCTGGCAGCCTGTGCCGACAAAAAGCCGGGTACGGAGACCGCTAAAGAACCGGCGCCTGCCACCACGCCGCAGGTTACGGCAGAAACCGGCACTCCTCCGCCCTATACCATTGCGGATAGCAGCCAGATCAAAAAAACAGCCAGCGGCCTGCAATATTATATTGTGGAAGAAGGCAAGGGCAACCTGCCCAAGGCCGGCCAGAATGTGCTGGCGCATTATCACGGCATGTTGCCCAATGGGGAAATATTTGACAGCAGTTTTGACCGCAATACGCCCTTCACCTTTGCCGTGGGCCAGGGCCAGGTGATTGCCGGCTGGGACGAAGCATTTCAACTGCTGCCTGTAGGCACCAAAGCCATTCTCATTATCCCGGGAGACCTGGCTTATGGCAGCCACGGCAGCCCGCCCAAGATCGGGCCTAACCAGACACTGCATTTCCATGTGCAGGTACTAGGCGCCAGCAAGTAACCCGCACATCTTATCTCAAGGGAAGTATTCAACAGTACTTCCCTTGATGCTTTTAAAGGCAGGCTCACTCAGGTGCCTCCCGGGCATAACTCCCTTAAAACACCGCTGAGGCTCTGAGTATTTTATATTTATCGTTCTATTTCTCCAAAGCACGTTCCCTCATGTCTACGCGAATCCATACCGACTGCCTGGTGATAGGCACCGGCGTTGCAGGACTGTCTTTTGCACTCAAAGCCGCCGTCGCCGGCCGGCAGGTGCTGGTCATTACCAAAAAACGCCGCGAACAGAGCAATACCTGGTGGGCGCAGGGCGGCATAGCCGGGGTATTTGGCAATAATGACAGCATTGAGAAACATGTGCAGGACACGCTGACCGCCGGGGACGGCCTGTGCAAGGAAGAGGTGGTGCGCATGGTGGTCAGCCAGGGACCCGAACGCATCCGCGAGCTGATGGACCTGGGAACGCAGTTTGACCGCGACGCCCAGGGGAACCTGATGCTGGGGCGGGAAGGAGGCCATAGCGAGCACCGTATCCTCCATAACAGGGATGCCACGGGCGCGGAGATTGCCCGTGCTTTGCTGCAAGCCGCCAGCCAGCAACCGAATATCCGTATTACAGAAGACTATTTTGCCATAGACCTGCTCACACAGCACCACCTGGGCCGCTATGTAAACCGCGGCCACACAGATATCACCTGTTACGGCGTCTATGCCCTGGATGTGAACAGCCAGGAAGTGGTTACCATTCTCAGCCGGGTGACCGTGCTGGCCAGCGGAGGCGCCGGCAATGTCTATGCAGCCACCACAAATCCCCCTGTAGCTACCGGAGACGGTATTGCCATGGCCTTGCGGGCCAAAGCACGCATTGCCAATATGGAGTTCTACCAGTTCCACCCCACGGCACTCTACGACCCCGGCACCCGCCCTGCCTTCCTCATTACAGAAGCGTTGCGGGGCAAAGGCGCCTACCTGCGCTCTCCGCACAGCAAGAAACGGTTCATGGACAAATACGATGCCCGCCTGGAACTGGCTCCCCGGGACATTGTGGCGCGCGCCATAGACAGCGAGATGAAACAAAGCGGCCTCCCTTATGTGTGGCTGGATGCCACCCACCTAACCCCGGCAGAGCTGCAGGCCGAGTTTCCCACCATCCTGGAGACCTGCCGCAGCAAAGGCATAGACCTCACCCAGGATTACATCCCGGTGCGGCCCGCAGCACATTATCTCTGCGGGGGTATAGATGTAGACACGCACGGGCACAGCTCTATCCACCAGCTGTTTGCGATTGGAGAGTGCAGCCACACCGGCCTGCACGGCGCCAATCGCCTGGCCAGCAACAGCCTGCTCGAAGCGCTTGTCTATGCCCACACCGCCTGGGAGGCGTGCCGGCAGAACATCCATACTTTGCCCCTGCAGGAGGACATCCCCGACTGGCAGGCCCGCGGCACCAGCCGGCCGGAGGAATGGGTGCTTATCTCGCACAATATTGATGAGGTGCAGAACATCATGAGCAATTATGTGGGCATTGTGCGCACCCAACTGCGCCTGGAACGCGCCGCACGCCGCATAGAACTTATCTACCAGGAGACGGAAGCTTTCTACCAGCGCACCTCTGTGAGCCCGGAGCTCTGTGAACTGCGCAACCTCATAGCCATTGCCTACATTATCATTAAAAGCGCCATGCTGCGCCATGAATCCCGCGGCCTGCACTATACGCTGGACTACCCGGAGAAAATGGCCCGCAGCTACGACACTGTATTGTAGCAACTGTATAGAGAACGAGGCGCTCCTCTATCCGGATAAGCTCTCAATACCGGGTTTTCCCTGGACTTCCGATATCAGTCAACCCAGGCGATTAGCAGATCATCAGCCAGGCTATGGTAGCTGGTCCAGCACTTCTGATAATACTGTGGCCTGATTGAAATGCGGGTCTTTTGCCGCATACAGCAGGGTAAGATGCTGGCGCTGCCCAATAGATCTTATTCGCCTCAATTCATCAGTTTTTGTACTTAACTCCACTTTGTAGCGATCAGCAAACGCTTGAAACAGTTCAGGCTTATGTCCAAACCATTTTCTTAATTCCGTAGAGGGCGCTATGTCTTTATTCCATTCATCAATCCCGGCTTCCTGCTTAGAGACCCCGCGGGGCCAGAGCCTGTCCACCAGCATACGGTAGCCATCCTCGGGTTCCGGCACTTCATAGATACGTTTGATCTTTATCATCATGATGATGCAGAACTATTTGCAATGGAGTAATATACTTATTTTTTGAAGGCCAGCAGGTATTTATCAATGTATAGCTGCTTGTCTTTTGATTTGTATTGCTGGATATAACGGGGATGTTCCAAAACCGTCAGCTTATCAAACAGCTTTTCCTGCCTGTTGATCCTATGGATATAATCTGCATTTTTCTTTCCCAGGACAAAAACCTGCGAAGTGTCCAGCCCTAGGCTGATATGTTTTTTCAAGGATGCTATCATAAAGTCCTTTACCATCTCAAATAGCACGGGATCGTCATAATAATTGGCATTAAGCCATTTGCCATCCTTTGTCTGACGAATGATCGCCAGAGGGAAAGGAGAGTTGATATAGAAATCCTTATAAAAAGGCATCGCCCCGCCATAGGCTTCTATCATTTCGTACATAAAAACCGAAGAAATCTCATGTGTGTATGCCGATCGCATTTGAATACCGCAAACGCTTTCCAGCCGCTTGGTATCCGTAAACGGCACGCCTGTTACCCCGGCTCCGTTCCGGCTGGGATTGATGCCAATAATGAATCTCCTTCGTGCGGAATCGTTGTAATATTTATGATAGAATGCCTCCATTACCTTCATCGTTTCAGGATTATCCAGGTAAGGGTTCATCACCTGGAAACCTTCCGGCAATGCTCCGGAATAACGCAGGTCACAGTTGAATTCAATGACTTTATCTGCAAATACTTTTATCATAATTGAGCTGATTCATGTTTGGCTCCACCCCAGAAATCCAATAGCATCAGGCTTCATGAGCAAAGGAGTAACTACTGTAACGAATATCTATCAAACAAGTGACTTGGGCCTTTGAGGCATCAATACCAGTTATTTTTTAAAAAGCTGAAAGACTTCTCTCAAAAATATCTAACCAGGGTCTCTTGTGCAAATTGCCGCTGACCCGGCAACTACTCATATCCAGCTTGGGCACAGCGGAACAACCATCTAGCCCCGTATGAATTTTGAGGCCAGGGAACACTCCCGGGGATTTACCACAGCCCGCCTGCCGTCTGCCTCCGCTGGCAGGGCAGCACGCCAACAGGTAGAACAATATCTGCCACATATAGGCTAGAAAGGACACATGCGGCAAACGAAATGAACCGGGCAGGCATGACCCTCACCCGGCCAGCGCACCTGTTTATCCCGAAGGGGGAAAGCCAGGCCCTTATTTCTTTGCACAAACTGAAACCTTAAGAATAATGCTTACGTACCAGAGTAGCTATATTTATTATTATGTTTGCACGTGCATCTGCACATATAATAAATATGTCATAAATAGGCATATTGATAGGCGTCATTTTTGAGAAACCAGGTTTTAGACTACTTTAATGAAGGTTATTTTGTCGTTACTGCTTGTACTTATGCTAGGCATAAGTGTGCGGGCTCAACTCACTATTCTTGACCAGCCCTTTACCACCGGGCCTTTTGTGTCTGGCACGCCCGCACAGCATCAGTTTAATGCTATAGCGGTTACCGGCAGCACTACTGTGGCCACCGGTGCCGGTGCGGCTGTATTTACCCAGGCTGCCTCTGCAGGCACAGGCTATATAGCCCGCACTACAGATCTGACGACCACGCCTACCCTGGCATCCATCTCCTTTAGCTATCGGCAGAACGTAAACTCGGCACAGACCAGCAAACTGCGATTTTATTGTGGCAGCGGGCTGGCAGCCAGTAATGCAGATGAAAACTGCTATGCACGATTTGATATAGACACGCGCACCACAAGCGGTGGCACGCAACGTCTTGCGCTGAGAAGGCGGGATGGCACCGCTGCTACCAGCAACCAGAATAATACTGCCGCAACAACCATTACCTGGATACTGAACAATACCGGCAGCACACAAAACTATACAGGCCCGGATGGTGCTACCTACTCTATAGCCAATGACGTAGCAGACCTCTGGTATGGCAATACACGGGTATTTAATGGAATGGCGACCAATCAGCCGGCGCAATCCATCACCGATTTCAAGATAGTGGTAACTAGTACCGGCAACGTAGCCGGCACGTATACCTTTGACGATATACTGATACGCGACCTGGGCCAGCTGAACACGACGACAGCCAGTTATGGCCCCTATTGTGCAGGCGCCACAGGCATCAGCGTGCCTTTTACCAGCGCCAACGCCACCTTTAATGTAACCAACGTATTTACAGCCCAACTCTCCGACGCCAGTGGCAGCTTTGCCGCCCCTACGGCAATAGGCACATTTGTTTCTATGTCTGTCAGTGGCAATGTGAGCTGTACTATACCTGCAGGCACGGCCGCCGGCACAGGGTACCGCATTCGTATAGTAAGTAGCGACAATGCCTTTGCTGGCACCGACAACGGCAGTGATATTACGATCAATGCGGCTTCTGTTTCTACCAATACTGCCGCTTATGGACCCGTCTGCGTAAGTGACCTGGACAGTTCGTCCAGTTTCAATGTAGGCTATGGCAGTGTATGCTCTGCGGCTTTCAATGCGGGCAATGTGTTTTCTGTGCAGCTATCCAACGCCAGTGGCAGCTTTGCTTCACCCATTACCATTGGTACACTCGCCGGCACAACCGGCTCCGGCAGTATCCCCAGCCGCATCCCTCCCGGCACAGCCGCCGGCACGGGCTACCGCATCCGTGTGGTAAGCAGCAGCCCCGCACTTGTCTCAACCACGAACAACGGCAGCAATATCACGCTGACAAAACCCTCTGTGACTATTCCCACCTTTCCTTTCCAGGCATTTGGTTCGGGCGGTGGCGGCGCTGCCGTTACAGCCACGCTGGCAAACGGCGCCAGCAATTATCAGTGGGGGTACCGCCTGTTTAGCGGGGGCACTATCTACAACCTCGCCGGCCGTACCAGCGCCAGCTATACACCCCTTGGGGCAGATTTTCCCGGCCGCGGCACTTACTACCTGGTATGCACCAGCATAGGCTGCGGAGGTGTTTACAATGCAGTGAGCGAAGAACTATTATTGGAGATCGACTGCCCCACCTCTACCAACCTGGTGATCAATGGCGACTTTAGTCTGGGCGACACGGGCTTTACTTCAGAATATACCGTATACACTCCTGGCTCAGGAGGCTGTGCCGCTGGCTGTATTGACAATACTGCACCTTATGCCGGCAGCTGCTATTGTTTCCAGAAGTATGTAGTAGACCAGATACCCGCCAAGTATAACCGATACTTTTGCGGTGGCACACAGAACGGCATAGGCCCTATGCCTGCCTCTCCACCTGCCGGAGTAGGAGGTAATTTTCTGATAGGTGACGGTTCCGATACTTTTGCTGCAGACTTGTGGCAGCAAACGGTCACTGTTACGCCTTATACGGACTATGTGTTTACCTTCTGGGCATTGAGCCTGACAGGCGCGGCCGGTTCCGTACAGGAGGGGAAGTTCAACTTTGGCACCTTTGCAGATTGCACGCAGATAGGCAGCAACCTGGATTTTCCGGCAGGCACAGGCTATTCCTGCACATGGTACAAGTACTCTGCCCACTGGAACAGTGCCAACAGAACAAGTGTACAGCTGGCTATACGCAACATGAGCTTCTCTGGCGACGGCAATGATATAGCGGTTGATGGCATCCAGTTCTACGCCTGTACCGATGGCCTTTCTTTCTATCCGCCTTCAGTAAAATACACCTGGCGTGGAAGCGTAAACAGTGACTGGACCAACCCTGACAACTGGGGTACCTGCACCGAACTGCCCACCTGCGGCGACAGTGTGGTAGTACCTGCCGGCTGCCCTAACTATCCTGTGCTTACCAACGGACAGACAGCCAACACCCAGCGCCTGAGGATCAAGCCCGGCGCCAGCATGACACTCAATACCGGCGCTATCCTGAATGTTTGCGGCAGTCTCTATCAAAACGGCACGCTGACAGCGGCTACAGGTTCTACCATCAACTTTACCACTACCGGCCCAGACAGCCTGGTGGGTAGTCTGAACGGCAGCAATAGTATGGGTAATCTAACCGTAAATAACGGGGCCGGTACCCTTACATTGTATACCCATGCCGCCGCCGCAGGCAACCTTACCCTGACCACTGGCACCCTAAACCTGAACGGATATACGATGCAGGTGGGTGGCAACCTTACACACAATGCGCCATTGGCGGCCAGCAACGGTACCGTAGAGTTCCATACCGCCGCCAATGGCAACTACACCCGTGGGGCAGGAGGCACAGGTAACTTCTATAACCTGACCATGAACAAAACATCGGCTACTGCCACGGTTACGGTAGGCGCCAACAGTAACATGATGGTGGGCAATACACTCGTGCTTTCCAGAGGTATCATAGTGGCGCCTAATGGTAGCACACAAAACGTGACTGTACTGAACCGTGCTGAGAATGCGATTACGAACCATTCTGCAAACAGCTATATACGCGGCTACCTGCGGCGCTATATCAACAGCCTGGGCAGTTACGATTTCCCGGTGGGCCACGCCACCAAGCTGTACCAGCTGGCCAACATCAACTTCTACAGTGCCACCACTATAGACAACCTGCTGGCCAGCTTTGCCACCTATGGCACCCTGCCTGCCAATCCGCTGAACGGTATCACCCAATGTGCCGCCATCTATGACCAGCCGGCACTGGACAATGGCAAATGGACTATTAGCGCCTATAATGCCGGCCTCGGCCAGATAAGTGGTGACGGCCAGTATCTGGCAACGCTTTACAATACCAATTACACCAATGATATTGGTATGGTAGCCTGGAGGGTAATGAAAAGCGAGAACAGCGGCACTACCTGGAGCAGCCCTTCCGGCTGTGTAGGGGATATCAGCTCGCCCGGCAACCCTTCTATGCTTTTCACCGGGTTTTCCGACTTCGGCACGGGTCAGGCAGCCACTTCCGTACTGCCCCTGGAAAGCCTGAACTTTGAAGCAACGCCTGTAAACAATGACGTTCGCCTCAACTGGCGCAGCAAGAATGAGATCAACACCTCCTACTATGTGCTGGAGCGCAGCGCCACAGGAGAAGACTTTGCATCTATTGCCTCTGAGCCTGCAACAGGCTCACCTACCACCACCACCAGCTATGTCTATACCGACCGCCCCGGCCCCTACTCCATTCTGTATTATCGCCTGCGTGTTGTAGATGCAGACGGCAGCATGGCCCACTCCAACATTGCAGTGGTACAGGCCGGAAGCAACGGGCTTAGCCTGAAGTGTGTGCCCAACCCCGTAACAGGCGGCAATACCCTGCAACTGCATTTACAGATGAACGAAACACAACTTGTGAAGCTGCAGGTAGTAGACATTACCGGTCGCGAAATATGGTCCTCAAATCAGGTGAGGGCCGCCGGATCTCAAACCATCAGCATACCCACACAGGGATGGAGCCAGGGCACTTACTGTGTAATAGCCAACACCAGTAAGCAGAATGTGGCGAAGCGGATCGTAATCACATCCGGTCACAACTAGCTCTCTATACGGCTGTGTATCCGTTGGTCCTTGATTCGCGATCGTTAGGCTTGCTATCAAACCGCAGCACATGCCATCCCGGGCTTTATCTTGAAAGGGAGAACCCTTCAAGCGCAGTTAGTTGCTTACATCTCTATACTATGGTGTAGAGGAATATTAGGACTGACACAAAAGCAAGCTGATGCCCCAAAGGCACAGCAGCAATACTCCTGCATACGGGAACCAGATGCCCCTATTTCTGCTTATGTTTGTGTATTGATAGTGCCATGCAGATGCAGGGAAGACGCATATTTCACTGGTTAGCCAGCCTAACCCTCATCTGTATGATGGCGGGGCATCAGGTGGTGCACCATGAAGATGTGCCCAATCTTGCTACGCGGGTCATGCACACTGACCCTGGTCTGCACCACGTGGACGGTGGCAACACCGCTTTTGCCGCCTCGCAGGCCAACTACAAGCTGTGCTGCGTGCAGCAAGCACTGGCACCGGACCAGGAACGGGTCATGCCAGCTGCCATACGCGCATGCAACGGTACTCCGCAGGGTTATAGCTATTTGCAGCTACCCCCCAAAACAAGCGGACAGGCCGCGCCACTGGCAGGACGAGCACCCCCACAGGTATAGTAAACAACAGCCCCACGGGGTTGCGCGGGATGCACACTTGTGCCATCCCCACATTCTGTTTTACTATACCCTTCCACCCTTATGATAGATTCTATTATCGGATTCTCTGTCCGTAATCGGCTGGTGGTGCTGTTTGGCGTACTGCTGCTTACCGCCTTCGGGCTATACGGCTTTAGCAAGCTGCCACTAGATGCCGTACCAGACATTACCACTAATCAGGTGCAGGTCATTACGGTGTCGCCGAACCTAAGCCCTGAAGAGATGGAGCAGTTCGTTACCACCCCGCTGGAACTGGAACTGCAAAACCTGCAATACGTTGTTAATATCCGCAGCACCAGCCGCCTGGGGCTTTCGGTCGTTACCATCGTCTTTGAAGACGACTTTGACCTGTACCATGCCCGCCAGCTGGTGCAGGAATGCCTGAACCGCGCAGATGAGGATATCCCGGATATATATGGCCGCCCGGCCATGCTACCCATTACCACGGGCCTGGGCGAAGTGTACCAGTACACCTTGCAGGTGGCTTCCAGCCATACCGGGCAGTACTCCCTGCAAGACCTGCGTATGCTGCAAGACTGGGTGGTGCGGCGCCAGCTGGCGGGCATACCCGGCATCGTAGAAATCAGCAGCTTTGGCGGCCAGCTCAAGCGCTGGGAGATAGCTGTGAACCCGGTACTGCTCCAGCAGCACGACTTGTCATTACAGGCCGTGATGGATGCGGTGGCCCGCCAGAATGAAAGTTCTGGTGCCAGTTATATCCAGCAGGATGACAAGGCCCTTTTTATTCGCGGCAGCGGCCTGTTCCAGAAGCAGGAGGACATAGAGGCCGTGGTGGTAGCCCTGCGCAATGGCAACCCGGTGCGTGTGGCAGATATTGCCACCGTGGCATGGGGCACCACACCCCGCATGGGCGCATTAACCCGAAATGGTGAGGGCGAAGTGGTGGGCGGCATTGCCCTGATGCAAAAGGGTGGTGATGCCTATGCCATAACCCGTCGTGTGGAGGAGCGCATGGCACAGATACAAAGCCGGCTGCCGGCAGGGGTGCAGATAGTGCCCTATCTGGAGCGTAGCGACCTCATTGGCCGCGCCATGAGTACCGTGCGCAAGAACCTGCTGGAAGGCGGACTGATTGTGGTGGGCGTGCTGGTACTGCTACTGGGCAACCTGCGTGCGGGTCTCATTGTGGCCTCCGCCATTCCGCTGGCGCTCCTCTTTGCGCTGGGTTGCATGCACCTTATGGGCGTATCTGCCAACCTCATGAGTTTGGGTGCCATTGACTTTGGGCTGATTGTAGATGGGGCCGTTATCGTCATAGAGGGGATTCTCTTCCGCCTGCATGGCAAGCACGCGGGGCAGCGACTCAGCCCGGCACAGATGCAGCTGGCGGTTACGAGCGCAGCAAAGCAGGTGCGGCAAAGCGCCTCCTTTGGGGAGATTATTATCCTCATTGTCTATTTGCCTATACTGGCCCTGCAAAGCATAGAGGGCAAGATGTTTAAGCCTATGGCACTCACCGTGAGTTTTGCCATCATTGGCGGCCTCATATTGAGCATGACCTATATACCCATGATGGCGGGGTGGGTGCTGAGCCGCAAGGTGTCTGCCCGTGCCACTTTTGCAGACAAGCTGGTGGCGCGGCTGCAACGCGCCTATCTGCCATTATTAAAAATGGCCCTGCGCTACAAGGGCAAGGTGCTGGGACTGGCCATAGGCTTGCTAGCCGCCAGTTTGTACCTGTTTATGCAAATGGGTGCCAACTTCATCCCCAAGCTGGAGGAGGGCGACATTGCCATACAGGCCAGCATGGCGCCGGGCACATCGCTGGAGCGCATGGTACAGACTACCACCCGGCTGGAGCAGCAGCTGCGCACGTCGTTCCCTGAGGTGCGGGGCGTGGTGTCCAAGATAGGTACCAGCGAAGTGCCCACAGATCCCATGGGCCCCTATGAGGCCGACATCATGGTGCTGCTGCACCCCAAAGACCAGTGGCGTTTTACCCACATACAAGAGGAACTGGCAGACAGTATGAAGGCAGCCTTGCGCGTGCCGGGGGTGTCGCTGGAATTCCAGCAGCCCATATCCTTGCGTTTTAATGAGCTTATCACGGGTGCCAAAGCAGATATAGCCGTAATGATTTATGGCGAAAATCTGACAGAGTTGGCACGGCTGGGCAAGGAAGCCGCCACGTACATACGCAAGGTGCCGGGCGCGGCAGATGTCAAGGTCGAGTCCGTAGAGGGATTGTCGCAGCTGCGTATACACTACAATCGCCCCGCAATGGCAGCCCTGGGGCTGAACATCCATGACCTGAATGTGCAGGTACGGGCCGCTTTTGCGGGTGAATCGGTAGGCACCTTTTATGAAGGAGAACGCCGCATGGACATTGTAGTACGCTTGCAGGCCGATTATAGGTTACAAGTGCAAGACCTGCGGAATATGCCCATAGCATTGCCCGCCGGGGGTTATGTGCCACTGGCACAGGTGGCAGCTGTAAGCATAGCAGACGGCCCGGCGCTCATAGCCCGTGAAAACACGCGCCGCAGGCTCATAATAGGGATTAACGTGCGCGACCGGGACATGGAACGTGTGGTGCTGGACATCCAGGCCCAACTCAATCAGCATTTGCGCCTGCCCGTGGGCTACTCCATTAGCTATGGCGGGGAATTTGCCAACCTGCAAGCTGCACGCACGCGGCTGGGCATTGCCGTCCCTGCAGCCCTGCTACTCATACTCATTTTGCTGTATTTTACTTTGCAGAATATGCGGCTGGCATTGCTGGTGTTTACGGCCATCCCCCTCTCTGCCATTGGGGGTATTCTGGCCCTGTGGCTGCGCGGCATGCCCTTTAGCATATCTGCCGCCGTGGGCTTCATCGCTCTGTTTGGCGTGAGTGTGCTCAACGGCATTGTCCTCATCAGCTACTTGCAGCGCATGCAGGCGGCGGGTATGCGGCAGGTAAACAGGCGCATACTGTATGGTGCGCTGGAACGCCTGCGCCCAGTACTCATGACGGCCTCTGTGGCCGCACTGGGCTTCTTGCCCATGGCCCTGAGTACAGATGCCGGGGCAGAGGTACAAAAGCCACTGGCCACTGTCGTCATTGGCGGACTGGTAAGCAGTACCCTGCTTACACTCATTGTGCTACCCGTACTGTACGGTATGCCGCGCCTGCGTTTCTATACCAGGTCGCCTGCTGCTATATGCGTATTGCTGCTGGGGACTGTGAGTGCAAGCGCTGTTCAGGCACAAAGTCTGCAACCTGGCCCGGTAATACAGGTTGAGGAAGCCTTGCAGCGAGCGTTGACCCTACACCCCACCATGCAGGCGGCGCAGGCACGGGAGCGCAGTGCAGCAGCAGCCACAGGCAGCGCACCATTTATGCAACCCCTGCAGCTTGGTTATAGCTATGGGCAGCTAGACGGGCATGACAAAGACCATAATATCAACGTCATGATGCCGCTGCCTGCCTGGGCCAGCTGGCGGGCACAAGTGGCGGTGTTGGAAGCGCAGGCAGGGCAGGCCCGTGCCCATGCGGAGCAGACATACAGGCAGGTGCGGCTGGCAGTACACATGCACTATCATACCGCCGTCTATGCACGGGCGCTCAGCCAGTTGCGTGCGCAGCAGACGCAGCAGTTAACGCAACTACTGGCCATTGCCCGCCTACGGGTACACACCGGAGATGCTAACCCGCTGGATACCCTGCACCTGACTACGCGCCTCATGCAGGCACAGTGGCAGCAGCAACAGGCGCAACAGGCACTCATGGATGCCCGGCTACAACTGCAACAATGGGTAGGCACAGATGCGCCGCCCATGCCCGCAGACAGCCTGTGGCTGCAGTTGCCCGCCTTGCCAGATAGCCTGTATGCCGCAGATGATCCCACCTCACACCCGGATTATGCTGTGGCGGCCGCACGCCTGCACCAAGTACAGGCAGAGCAAAGGCACATACGTGCACAATTGAGGCCACAGCTGGCACTGGGCTACTTTTACCAGACGCTGGCCCGTGTGCCTAACTTTCAGGGCATACAGTTAGCCCTGACCTTGCCCACCAGCATGCGGGCACAGCGCCACCAGGTGCAGGCACAGCAACACCAGATTGATGCGGCCACGCAAGACGTGGAAGCGGTGCAGCGCAAGTTGCAATCCACATACCAGCGCTTGTACAGCCAGGCCGCCTATTTACAGCAGCAAGTCCTACAGTTACAGCAATACAGTCTGCCGCAAGCTCAGCAACTGGTTGCCGCCAGCATGCTAAACCTCCAAGTCGGAGAACTCAGCATGACAGAATGCCTGCTGATGCAGGAAAAAGCCCTGAGCCAGCACTTGCAAGTGCTGGATGTGCAGTGGCAATATCTCCAGACCCTTTTCCAGATTGATTATCTCAAATAATATGAAAAAGATAGTTCCGGGCTTACTATGTAGCCTGATAGTCATGAGCCTGCTCTACACCGCATGTCAGCAGGCTGCAACGGTACCTGACGCTAAGGCCACCCCCACAGCCGTAAACCCACAAACACGCCTGCATCTGCAAGCCCATGAGCTGGAGCTGGCGGGCATCCGGCTGGGAAGCACTACCCCCCGCCCCATGGAAGAAGTGCTGCGCGTAAACGGGCGTGTCAAGTTGCCCCCCAGTCAGCATGCCCAGCTTTCCAGCCCCATTGGCGGCACTCTGCATGCACTCTATGTGCAAGAGGGGCAGTATGTGGGCAAAGGTGCCGTGCTGGCCCATATACAAAGTATGGAGTTTATACAGATGCAGGAAGATTACCTCAGTGTGCAGCAGCAGCGCCTGCTGGCCGGGCAAGAGCTGGAACGCCAGCAAATGCTGGCAGAAGCCAGTGCCACGGCGGGCAAAACGCTGCAACAGGCGCAAACCGAATATGACCGCCTGGGTGTGCGCTATGAAGCCTTACGCACCCGTTTACAGGTACTGGGCATACAACCAGAGCGGCTGCGTGCCGATAATTTACTGCCCTACTTACCGCTATTTGCCCCTCAGGCAGGTGTGGTGCAGCAACTGCAAGGCAAAATCGGCGCATATATCCAGCCAGAAGTACCCCTGATGCAGCTTATGGGACGCAGTCAGCTCCAGATAGACCTGCAAATCTTTCCGCAATACATCCCTCGTGTGCGCAGTGGCCAGCAGGTGCGTATATACTTCCCCGGCCAGACGCAGGTAGTATGGCAGGGCCAGCTGGGCACCCTTGATGCCGCCATTACAGAGCAAGCGCCTTATCTGCTGGCCCATATTCAGGTGCCCGCACATCAAACGGCACTGGCAGGCGGCATGCTGGTGTACGCCGACGTTGTGCTCCAGACCCATGCCATGTTACCCACACTGCCCGATGCGGCATTTATAGATGTGGGAGATAGCACATACCTCTATGCCGCAGACAGCCTTGCGGATGGTGTCTACTTGCAACGGCTGGCCGTAGAGCGCGGTGCGGCCTCACAGGGATATACCGCACTCATGGACACAATCCCCCTGCACAAGCGTACTCGCTTTGTGGTGAGCGGTGCCCGTATGCTCATGGATATGAACTCATCACAGGAGGAGTAATGGGGGTGTAGGGTATAAGGCAGGCTTAAGGTTATTATATCTGCGGCCCATGTGCCAGTTCACCAGGCATACCTCCGCATTCACTGTGGCAGCCAGTTGGTGGCGGAATGCCACTGTCTGAGGTGGCGCAATGGGCTGAGTGATAGGGCCCCTGATACCTATAGCCGGACTTGACGCTACCATAGGGAGTGTGGCTAGTTTTGCTTTTCAGTGCCGCGTATGGTAACTTAACCACCCCAATTAATCAAGCGAGAATGAAGAGCGTAAAGGAAGTCGCAAACTTTATATGGTTGGTCCATTGCAGAGCTGCTGCGGGGCAACTATAGAGCAGAGCGACTATGGCAAGGTAATACTGCCCCTCACGGTGCTGCGCAGGCTAGACTGTGTGCTGGCAGACACCAAGCCCACCGGCACCGCAAGGCTGGCTCCGGTGCCCCCAGTTCCCCGCGTCCGGACTTTGTTGACCTCTCCTTCCTGGCGGGCCTGCTCGACGAAAACCCCCACTGGCAGTTCGACCTGGGCGTCAGCCCCACCCCCGGCCCTGTCCACCGGCGGGAATGGGTGCGTTGCGGCTATCCCGCCAGCGAATTCATCCCCGTGCTCAACCAGCTGCTCCAGAAGTTTCGGCCTGCCAGCGTATTTGTGCGCATCCTGCCCGAAGCCGGCGAACCCGCCGAATACCAGCTCAGCCCCCGCCTGGCCGGGGGCCAGGGATTGGGTAATCCGGCCTATCCGCTGATGGCCCCCGGCCTCCGGGAAACCCCTGAATCTGCCGAACTCAAGGTTGCCCTGCGCGAAAAAGAAGTCCGCCTGGAACACCTGGACAAGGAGCTGAAGGAAACTCAAGGGAAGCTGTCAGCCCTGCATGAAACGCACCAGCGGCTGCGCAAGGCATACCGCAAGTGCAAAGAACAAGTAGAAGACCTGGACTATGACAAAGAAACCCTCGGTTATGAAAAGAAAGTCCTACAACAGGAGCTGGAAGAGCTGAAAGACAAACTCGCCCAGTTTCAACGCAAGAACGGGGAACTGATGAGCCCGGTTATGATGAATGAATTTAAGGGCCTGCTGGGCGACGTCCTGAAAGATACCGGCATGAGCCTCCTGGGCCACGTGTTGAATAAGGGAGGCAACGGGTTGGGGCAGCCCGCGCCCGCCTTTAAGGCCCCTGTACAGGCCATTGCCCGGCACCTGCAACACTGGACGGACGAGCAATTGCACTACCTGCACCATGTACTGGCCAGCGTCTCCGCACAACCGGAGCTATGGGCGGCCCTGCGCCAGCTTATCCCGCCGCCGGAAGTGAACACCGGCAGCCAGGAACAGCCCGTCCACAGGCGCAAACCCAAGGTCAGCTTTGAGGCGATGAAATAACTTCACCCTTGTGTATTCCCCCAAAAAGAAAACGGGGCTGCTATAGGTAGGGTTGAAATTGCCAGGAGCGGGGAGTGATGGGGGTAATATATTCTTAAATACTACCTCGATTTACCGGCTCGCGCAATTAAAGTAAGAGTAAGCGCAACACCAGCAACAATGCCTGTAGCCTTTAAAAGGTTAGACGCTTGGTCTACTTGATAACTTCTAGGAACACCATATTGTGCCTCAGACGAAAAGTGCTGACAATTATAATCCCAAAGGTGATAGGTTCTGTTGCCAACCAGGTTTGCCGCACGACCTAATGAAACCTGTCGTTGATATTCATCGCCCTGAAATCTTAGGATTGCGGCAGGGTGATAACGGCCAATCAGTTGTAGAATACGATGTTCTGGTACCCAAACAACTCCTTCATTCCTAAAATTTCCGATGCAAAAATGCTGGTTCTGATATACGCCCCAATAATAGATATGATGGTCTAGAACGGCAATGCCCTTGTTGCGGGCTATAATTACATCTCCAGGTCTAACCTGATTCAGGTTTAGATAATTACTTATTATGGGGTTCATAGAATAGTTTAGAGTTTACAATAACACTTAATACCTACGCTAAGAGCCAATAAATAGTTTCAGATTCATTCCGGAAATTCTGGGCAAGCAGGTAAAGACCGGGCAACGCAGCCAACCCCATCAGCGAAAGGGGAGCCAGTGACAGTCCTCGCAAGCCTAAACCAAAATCCAGCTTTGAAGTAAAGGAATTGAAATCCCCCCAAAAGAAAACGGGGCTACCTTGTTAAGAGGCGCCCCGTTAGGTGTACATTTGGGCTAAACTATCGCCCGGAATTTCTGGACCTATCTATTGACCAAAAGCCTGTAACTCATTGATAGTCAATAGGGTAAGTGGAGGATAACGGAGTCGAACCGATGACCTCCTGCTTGCAAGGCAGGCGCTCTAGCCAGCTGAGCTAATCCCCCATAAAGAACGAAACACAAGAAGTATTCTCCTTGTGTACTGTATGGTGAGTGGGCTTACCAGGACTCGAACCTGGGACCTCAACATTATCAGTGTTGCGCTCTAACCACCTGAGCTATAAGCCCGGTAAAAATGCAGGAAAGGGAAAGCTTAAAATATGAAGAGGAGAAAACTAGCACTTATCCTTGCTTGATCTCGAAGTGAGATT
>JAHBTG010000017.1 GCA_019638695.1 Bacteroidota bacterium
GGCACCAGCCAGTTCCTGGATGCTTATGGCTACAACCTGATCGCCCTGAATGCGACAGGTCCCATCCTGTATGGAAAGAAGACCAACCCTGAGACCGGTGAGCTTCTGCGGGATAGCCTGGGTAACACTATTGTAGATAAGAACAAAGCTAAGCTGGGTTTTATCGTTGCCGGGGAAGCTACTTTTAATAAAGATGCAGACCCTGCCTATGGAGGTATCTACCGTGTCAAGGATAATGTGCTGAGTGATCTGGAACAAAACCCCCTGCAACCCGGGGAAGGCAGCCAGTTCTTCTTTGTGAACCGCGCCAATTTTGTGCGCAAAAGTGATATGGAAACCATAAAGGCCAAAGAGAATGCCTCTCAATGGAATGCCTCTTTCTTCGGCCGCCTGGACTACCGCCTCAATGACAATACCACCATTAACGTGGGTACCAGCTACCGTCGTTTCCAGGGCTATGGGTGGTCTTTGGGCAATTCTCTGTTCTCTCCCCAGGCGAACGGTTTCCAGACTACGGATAATTACCGGGTATTTGGCCGCATCCAGCAGATCTATATGCCCAAGGATGCCAATAAGACTATCCTGAAGAGCCTTGTATATCGTGTGCAGGGAGAAGCTCAGCGTGTAAACAGCAATTCCTTTAACCCCGATTTTGGAGATGATCTCTTCAAGTACGGGCATATAGGCAGCTTCTATAACCAGCGAGCAGAGGCCTTTGAAACGATCCTCCCGGGAGATGCCCGCCATAACCCCGTATTTTCTACCGGTCCTTACCTGCAAACCGCCGGTTACCAGGACACTGTGTGGAGCTTCGACGGCTCTAATAGCAGTAACCCGTTGCTGGCCAACTACAATAATTTCATTTACAACTACATGGCTCGTAACCCCCGCAATTTCAACGGGGCTCTGTTCCCGGGTGGTGACCTGATGGGCCAGCGTACTTCTGTATACAATTATTTTGACCTGGCACAGCTGGGGGGCCTTAACAATGGTAGCGGCCCCGCTGCCATTTATTCTATGTATACGGCACCCGGTGCCTATAACTGGGGCTACAGCTATAGCCAGAGCGATATGGTGCGCATAACAGGACAAGCCACCATGCGTTTGGCACGCAAGTCCATGGAGAAGAAAAAAGAGGAAGGCGACCTGGGAGAGAAAAACTCGGAAAAAGGCTATCACAACGTAAAAGTGGGCTTTGAGTTTGACCAGCGTTTTGAGCGTTCCTATGGCGTTTCCCCTTCCGGTATCTGGGGACAGATGCAGCTGCTGGCCAACCGCCACCTCCAAAACCTGGATACTGCCAATGCGCAGGCCATTTATGATGCCGATGGCTTCTTTACCGGTCGTGTGCACCTGGATCCGCTTCCTGTCCTTTCAGAGCAAAGTACCTTTGATCGCAACATGCGCATCAAGCTGGGACTGGACCCCAATGGCCGCGATTTTATCAACCCCCAGCAATATGGCCCGGACTTTTACTCTATGGATATGTTCGGCGTCAGCGAGTTGTTTAACAGCAGCTTGCAACTGGTTGCCTACAATGGGTATGATTACCTGGGCAATAAAATGAAACGCCGTCCTGCAGAAGACTTTTTCACCGATCTGCAGAATCGCCCCATCAATGCCTATGCACCCACTTATGTGGCCGCTTATGTAGAAGACCGTTTTGAGCTGGACAACCTTAACCTCCGCCTGGGCCTCCGGGTAGACCGTTTTGATAACAACCAGCCTGTCCTGAGGGATAAGTACCTGATGGTGCCTGCCTATAACGCGGGCGATATGGCAAACCTGGGCAATATAGAGCTGCCCTCCAACATTGGCCGGGACTGGGTACCTTATCTTAACCGCCAGATCCAGGACGGTGAGATCATTACCAGCATCAACGATGTTATCGGTTATCGCGATCCCAGTAACAACCTGTGGTACGATGCCAATGGCTCTCCGGTAAATCCCCAGTTGCTCCAGGTGAGCGGCCGTGTACAGCCCTATACCAAGAGCGATTCCATTCAGCCTGCTGCTTTCAAGGACTACGATCCCCGTGTGAATGTGATGCCGCGTATCGCCTTCTCGTTCCCCATCACGGACAAGGCCAACTTTACTGCCAGTTATGATGTGCTTACACAACGCCCCACAGCAGCCAACGTGGCCAACTACTCCCAGTATATGTTTATCCAGAACCGCGTGACCGGAGCCATCTCCAACCCGGACCTGGGTGCACAAACCACGATCGATTACCAGGTGGGTTTCTCGCAGAGTCTGGATGAATTTGGCCTCACTGCTTTTACCATCAATGCCTACTACCGGGAGATGCGGGATATGATCCAGATCGTGCGTAATATCAACGCCTATCCCATTACCTATGATTCCTATGAGAACGTAGACTTTGGTACGGTCAAAGGCCTGAGCTTCTCCTTTACCACGGCTCGCCTGGGGCAGTTCAGTATCCGTGCCAACTATACCCTGCAGTATGCTACGGGTACGGGTTCGGGCGTAGGTTCTTCTACCCGTGCCTTGAACAACATTACGGGATTTGCGCTCCTGCGCAATACGCTTCCGTTGTCCTTTGACCAGCGCCATACTTTTAACGGCGCCGTGCAAATGACATTTGATGAGCGCAAATACATTGGTCCCAAGATTGGCAACTTCTATCCCCTGAAGCGCACCATATTCAGCCTCACCTACAATATTGGCAGCGGTACGCCCTATACCCGTAACACTTTGCCCAACCCTGCGGATATCCAGGGCGGCCTCAACGAGGTGTTCCAAACCAAGGGGCAGCCTTTTGGCAGCAAACTGCCCATGATTTTCAACGTGAATTTCCGTATCCAGAAGAGTGTCAGCCTGGTGCTGAATCCCAATCCGAAGGACGGATACAAGAAGCGTACCCTGGATATGGACTGGTATATTGTGTTTAGTAATATGCTGAATATCAAGAATGTCCTGGGCGTATATGCCTACAGTGGCCAGCCCGATAATAGCGGCTACCTGGAGTCTGCCTTTGGTCCCCGCCTCATTAACAGCCAGCTGGACCCCGAGGCATTCGTGGATATGTATCGCATCCGCGAACAGAATCCGGGCAACTTTGGTAGCCCTCGTCAAATTCGTCTAGGCTGTATCTTCAATTTCTAATCTGAGAGGCTTTTCGCGTAATGAACCATTTCCAAAGCATTCTTTCCGTTTTCCATATGAAGCATCTCGTATCGGCATTGATGCTGTCTGTTGCCCTGTGGTTCCCTTCCCTGCTCTTAGGCAAGGAGAACACACCCGGAGGTCCTGCCACCCCGCGTCCGGCACGTCAGTTCCGCACCTCTGCGGCCTGTTTGCCTTCTACCAGTGTATCCCAGCTGGATATCAATAACGTACGTGCCCTCATTCACAATGGTGGCGATATGTGGTGGGACCTGGTGGGCGCCGCTCGTTATGAAGTGCCTAAAGTGAACGACCCTGCTCTGGCACGCCACTCCCTGTTCGCCGCTTCGCTGTGGATAGGAGGCATTGATGACTCGGGTTTGCTGCGCATTGCTGCGCAAACCTATCGTCAGAGTGGTAACGACTTCTGGCCCGGACCTTTGCGTATAACGGGGGGGGCTGATACGGAGCAGGCGATCTGTAACAAATGGGATAAGCACTTCCGGATTAATAAAACAGAGATAGACCAGTTCCTGGCCAATGGTACGACAACCCCGGCTATTCTCAACTGGCCTGCTATCAACGAAGATGCCGGGGCCGGAGATTTTGAACGTTTCCTGGCGCCTTTCCATGATGCCAATAACGACATGGATTACAACCCCGATGATGGTGACTATCCTGTAGTGAAGATAGCCTCCTGCCTGGAGGGAGATGGTACCCAAAAAGAAATTATGCCCGACCAGTTTATCTGGTGGGTAATTAATGACAAAGGCGATGTACACACTGAAACCGGTGGGCAAGCCATTGGCATAGAGATCCAGATGACCGCCTTTGCATTTACCACCTCCAATGCGGTGAATGACATGACCTTCTACCAGCAGAAGGTATATAACCGTTCCAACCTTAAACTGAACGATACTTATATCGGACAATGGACGGATGCGGATCTTGGCTGGGCATTTGATGACTTTGGCGGTGCCGATACCCTCCGGGGCCTGGCTTATGTATATAATGCGGATAATGATGATGTTCCGCTTACTTTTGGCTATGGCCAGCAGCCCCCTTCCGTAGGGATCGACTTCTTTCAGGGTCCCCTGGCAGATCTGAACAACGGTAAGGATGACGACAAGGACGGTCTCATCGATGAAGAAGGCGAACGCCTGCAAATGACTAAGTTCGTTTACTATAATAACGACTTTACCTTGCTGGGTAACCCTTCGCAGCCTACACACTATTACAACTATCTCACTGGCCGCTGGAAAGACAGCTCTCCTATGGTGGATGACCGGGATGCCTCCATTACCGATGGATACCTCAATAGCGGAGATTTACCCGGCACACCTACCAACTTCATGTTCCCCGACTATCCCGGTACCTCCAGTTGCCAGTATGTGAAATATACGAGCGCCAACCCTTGGGGAGAGGCGGTCAATGCAGTGGCACAGGGGCAGCCTGCCGATAAGCGCTTGCTCCAAAGCTCCGGGCCATTCACATTGGCAGCCGGTGCTTTTAATGAGATTATTATCGGTGCTGTGTGGGCGCGCGACCAGGCCAACCAGTATGATGTATTGCAATTCGGCTCTCTCTGCAAGCTTTTGCAGGCAGATGACATTGCCCAGGCGCTTTTCGATGCCTGCTTTGACTTGCTGGACGGGCCCGATGCACCGGACCTGTTTGTAGATGAATATGACCGTGAGCTGGTGCTTTCCTGGCGCTATACGAATACCTCCGCCAATAACTATTACGAGAACTATAAGGAGCGTGACCCTGTACTTTGCCAGGCCAACCCCAATAACTGCGTGTTTGAGTTTGAAGGCTATATGGTGTATCAGCTCAAGGACGGTACTGTCAACAGCACTGAGCTGGAAGACCCTGCCAAGGCGCGCCTGGTTGCCCAGTGCGATATAAAGAACGGAGTGACTTCCATTGTCAACCGCGATGTCCTAATCATTCCAGGCCAGACAGAGCCCGTTATTACGGATAAAGTAATGGTAGAAGGAAGCGACCGCGGCCTTTTCCGTAGCGTCTCTATTACCTCGGATGCCTTTGCTGAAGGCGCTGATGAGCGTGTGGTCAATTACCGCACTTATTATTTTGCCATCATTGCTTACTCTTATAATGATACTTCTGCTGACGGACGCAAGTTCATCCGTAGCAATCGTAACGTATTGATTAAGCCCGGTACTCCCCATAAGTCTGAGTTTAAGAACTTCGGCACCTCCCTCAAAGGCCGTTATGGCGATGGTCCGGAAATTACCCGCATCACAGGGCGCGGCAACAGCGGCCGATTCCTCCGTCTGGCACAAGCTACTGAGAACGCGCTGCTTACCCCTCCTTATTCTGTGGCTGCTCCTACCTATGCAGGTGGGTTTGGCCCGCTGAATGTAAAGATTGTAAACCCGCAGGAGATCAAGTCTCGCGTATATGAAGTAGACATCTATCGGGATAGTCTTATTCAGATGCGCCCTAACTACGAATTTGCGGATAGCGCTATTTATTCCGACTTCATGGTCTATGACGTGACCGATGCACCTGCCCGCCAGTTGGTGTATAGGGCTCAATACAATGCAGACAATATGGATCTGTCTGCGTATGAAGACAGGATCCTGAATGGACGGGAGCATTTGGTAATCAACTCCTTTAGTGCAACGCCCGAACGGTTAGGGTTCTCTGTTGCCGTCAATCAGTCTACTTACCCTGGTGATACCCTGGATCTTCCCAAATCCGGGTTTATCGATGCGGATATCGAACATGAAGACGGTACCCGTCAGTGGCTTACTGGATTGCCTGATCAGGATAACTTCCCCATGTATAACTGGATTCGTTCCGGTGCTACTCCTAGGGATGCGGCCACCGGCAGCCCGGATCCGGACTTCCTGGATTATTACGGTGCCGATATTGCTAACAACCCTGCCAATAACCTGGTCAAGACTCTCCATTTCTATGATAAGAATGAGTCTTATGAAGCGGTGTTGAACGGTACGTGGTCGCCTTATATCATGGCAGCCTCGTTCCATACTGCCAAGGATATCATTGCCCCCAGGGTAAAAGTCTTCTGGCATGATGGCTATACTGCCAAAACATTCCCGGGTGGGTATATCCCCGATTTTGAAATGGATCCCCATGAAGTCGTGCGTTTGGACAGCTTGCCCAATGTGGATGTTGTGATTACAACGGACCAGAGTAAGTGGAGCCGCTGCGTGGTAGTGGAGACTTCTCCTTCCAAAAACCTGGGCTCCGGCGCATGGATCATGACCGCCAAGTGGCGCAATAGCATGTCTCTGGCTGATATTAATAACTGCGTGTCGCCCACGGCACCTTCCCCCGGTGCCACAGATTATGGTATGAGCTACTTCCCGGGCTATGCCATTGATGTGGATTCTGGCCGGCGCTTGAATATCCTGTTTGGTGAAAGCACCTGGCATAAGGCGGATAATGGGGACGATATGTTGTTCAATCCTACCAGCAGCCTGGGTAATGATGGTAAAACAGTAGGAGGTCGTCACTATCTCTATGTCTCCAATACCACTTATGATGGGTGTGCCACACTGGCCACTCATCTGCGGGTGCCTCCCTCCGCTACTCTGCCCGGCCTGGGTACAGAGCTTGCTAACCGCCCGCTTCGCTTCAATACGGGCTCAGGTATGGCAGATATCCGGGAAGCCTGGAAAACCATGACCTGGACTACTATTCCGCTGGCGGCCTCTTCTCAGCTTTCCTTCAAGTGCTACAATGGTATTCCCAGCAATGTGCGTATTAGCCTGCGTGTTGCCCAGGAAATGCAAAAAGGCGCCCGTTTCCGTTTTGACATGCGTCCCTATGCTGCCCTGTTTAACCAGCAGGATGTTGCCAAGGATGCGCTGAGTATCATTCGCGTAGTGCCTAACCCTTTCTATGGTAAATCAGGCGCCACCCGTGGGCGCTATGAGACCAGCCAGCTGGACACTCGGGTGAAAATTACCAACCTGCCTACCAAGTGCACGATTCGCATTTTTACACTCAACGGCGCTTTGGTGCGGACCTTCCGCAAAGACTCCAATGAGCCTGACCAGGAATGGGATTTGAAAAATGACTACGGCGTGCCTATCGCCAGTGGTCTCTACATTCTGCACATTGATGCAGGAGATGTAGGTGAGAAAATCCTGAAGTTCTTCTGTGTAATGCCACAACCTGACCTTAACGCTTATTAATGATGCAGATTCGGATGAAAAAACTGCTGTGGATACTGATATGGGCGCTGCCTGCACTACCTGCCCAAGCTGGTAATCCGGAACGTACCGGCCAGGCCGGTGCTACCCAGTTACTGGTTAACCCCTATGCACGTTCTTCCGGCTTTCATGGAATGGATGTGGCCACTACCGGGGGGATTGTCAGCGTGATTAATAACCCTGCCGGCCTCTCACATACCAAACGCACGGAGGTGGTGTTTTCCCATACCAAATGGCTTGTGGGATCTGATATCAATATCAATGCCATTGGGGTGAGCCAGCGCCTGGGTGCCAAAGGCGGTGTCCTGGGCCTTAATATCGTATCCTTTGACATCGGCCAGATTGAGATCACAACGATAGACCAGCCCGATGGCGGTTTAGGGTATTTTTCGCCCTCGTTCGTAAATCTGGGGCTGTCTTATGCCAAGGAGATGCTTGCCGACAGGATCTTTGTGGGAACTACCGTGAAACTGGTGCATGAGAGCATTACGGATGTGAGCGCCAATGGCGTGGCTGTAGATGCCGGTGTGCAATATCACAACCGTGACCAGAAGTTTAAGCTGGGGGTAGCCCTGCGAAATGTAGGTCCGCAAATGCGATATAGCGGAGATGGTCTGGCATTCCGTACCAATGCAGGTGGTCCTAATTTTGACAATGCCACCAGTACTGTGGCAGAGAGTTTTGAGATGCCCGGTGTGCTGATGATCGGTACTTCCTATACCATCACCATTGGTCAGCCTAGCGGGTATCGCTATCGTGTGCGCAAAGTGGAGGAAACCGTAGCCGCTTCTGACTATAGCGACTCTACCGTCTATACCATCCGCAAGCTGGACTCGATTGCGGTGCATGACCATAAAGTGACGCCCATGCTTACGTTTGTGGCCAATGCTTTCCAGCGAGATCAGGTGGGGGTAGGCGCTGAGTATCGCTTTAAGGAAATGGTAATGATACGCGCCGCTTATATGTGGGAACGATATGGCATGAACAAGGAAGAAACACGTAATGCGTTTTCCGGCCTTGCCGGCGGGGTTACGTTCGAACTGCCCTTTAGCGTACGTGACCAAAAGACAGGCGAAAAAGCGACGTCTGCTACCACTTTTGCCGTGGATTACAGCTTTCGCCACACCTGGTTCTTTGGGGGTACCCATAGCTTTGGTTTTCGTATAAACTTGTAGCCATCCCATGTCTGAGATCAGCTACTATACCCAGGAGGGATATGACAATCTGAAGCGTGAACTCCACCGTCTGAAGACGGAAGAGCGTACCAAGATTGCCAACCAGATTGCAGAAGCCCGTGAAAAGGGTGACCTGAGCGAGAATGCAGAATATGATGCGGCTAAAGACGCCCAGGGTTTGCTGGAGCTTCGTATCTCGCAGATGGAAGCTATGCTGGCAAATGCCCGCATCCTGGATGACAGCAATATGGATACTTCCAAAGCGCTGATTCTCAGCAAGGTGCGCCTGAAGAACCTGGCTAATAATCAAATGGTCACTTATCAGCTCGTGGCGGCTAACGAAGCCAATCTGAAAGAAGGCCGTATTTCCGTGGATTCTCCTATTGGCAAGGGCCTTCTGGGTAAGTCCGTGGGCGAAAAGGCCGAGATTACAGTACCTGCCGGAACACTTTCTTTTGAGATTGTTGAAATAACCCGCTAGCGCATATGGCCTCCGTTTTCACACAAATTGTCAATGGTGACATCCCGGCCTGGAAAGTGGCAGAAACCAACAAGTTCCTGGCTTTCCTGGACGTTAATCCCGTGACGCTGGGCCATACACTGGTAATCCCCAAACAGGAAGTTGATAACCTGTTTGACCTCGATGAAGAGACATATTCCGGCCTTTTTCTGTTCGCCAAAGTTGTGCAGGATGCCTTGGTAAAAGTGGTGCCTTGCACCCGGGTGGGTGTGGCGGTTGTGGGCCTGGAAGTGCCACATGCACATATTCACCTTATTCCACTCCAGAGCATGAGTGACTTCTCTTTTGCCAGGGAAAAAGTCAATTGCTCAGAGGCAGAGTTTTCAGCCCTGGCCAGCCAGGTGGCTGAGAAAATCAGCTAGTTCTCGTCCCTGTTTATTCCGGTTTTCCCTTTTCCTGGCCTGCCGGTGCATTAGGGGTAACGGCTTCCTGCTGCAGGAAGAAGGGTAGTTGCCCGTTACTGAAAATCACCTTGGTATTGATGGAATTGGCCAGTCGCTCAAAGGCTTCCAGGCTTTTATATTGCAGGATTTCTTTGGTCAGGCTTTGCTGGAGAATGCTGTTGGCCTTGCTCTGGCCCTCTGCCTGGATACGTAACCGTTCTGCTTCCTGCTGCTCTTTCTGGAGGACGAACTCCATGCGCTGGGCATCCTGTTCTGCCTGCAGCTTGGCTTCTATCGCCTCATAGAGCTTGTCTGGCAGGCGCACGGTCTTGAGCAGAACCGCTTCTACTATAAAACCACGGTCATTCAGCAGGCGCGACATTTGCGTCTTGATCTCTTTCTCTATCTGGGCGCGTTCTGCCGTGTGCATATCCTTGGCATAGAAACGCGCACTCACATCTGAGGCGGCAGATCTCAGTATAGGCAATATGACAATCTCTTCGTATTGTTTGCCGATACTCTGGATAATGGACTTGGCTGAATCTGCTTGTACATGGTACAGTATAGACAGTGTACAGGTAATATTAAGCCCTTCCTTGGAAGGGAGCCATAGGGTGACCTCGGTATTTACACTGCGCGTAGGGACTTTGAATACCCGCGTCAGAAAAGGGTTGATGAGGCGCATCCCCGGTTCTTTGTATACTTTGACTATGCGTCCTGCACGGCGTTTTACACCCACTTCGCCTTGGCGCACCACGGTGCAGGCAGTTGCAATAATCATGAAAGCAAGCAGGGGTAGAACGAGTTTCCGCATAGATGACTTATTGGGTTCTTACAATTTTACTTATTTATCTGCCAAATTGTTTCCGGTATATGCCCCAATCTCTTTGCGTTTACGTTAAATTATCATAAATGCATAGCAATTCCCCGGGATCAAGTCTCCAGAAGCTGCTATCGGGTTGCTGATAAGCAGCCAGCAGTGAGCTAACAGATGCCGGCGGGTGCAGCGTGGCTGCCATGCCCATTCCGGTTTGATGGTTCAGCTGCTCCCAATGAGGGTTGGGACTGAAGAGGAAAGGCAAGCCTGCGGCCATGTATTCATAGAAGCAGGTGGGCACTTTATGCCTGATGGCCGGATTCAGCTGATATAGCGCCAATCCCAGGTGGTGGATGCGCATGAGTTGCAGCAGGGTGGGGTGGGGTACATATTCCTTTCCACCGATCAGCGTAATGCCCAGTTCCGTACAGCGTCGGTACAGCTGCTCTGCATAAGCGCTGTCCGGCGCATATCCCGCCAGTGTCAGGGTACAAGGCGTGGTTTCTTGTAGGCGCAGGAAGAGTTCTATAGCAGCCCCGGTGCCCCAGTCTGGCGCCAGTGTGCCGGTGACCAGTAGCCGGATAGGAGGATACCCTGGTTTTGGAGCCGCATATGGGTTAGGCGGCACACGATTGGCATAGACCGTACTTTTCTGCGGCAGGCTCCCGTCGTAAATAGCTTCTGCATAAACCACATGGTCTGTCCAGCAAACAGCGATATGCTCCCATAATGTGATGAGCATAGCCAGGAGCGCCCGGGGCCGGCCTGGGTAGGCGGCACTGTACCGCAGATTGGCTGCATAATCTTCATGTTTGTCATACAGGATATGGCAGCCCAGCAGCCATTTGAGTAGCCAGGCAATGCCTAGCAATTCGGGGGTGTGTACGTGGCATATATGGGGTTTTATGCGCAGGCAGCGCCATAGAAGCATACCTTGTATGCGTATTCGCCGGCCCCATTGCCCGGGGCGTGGCATGGGATGCGCCCAGCAGCATACCCCCTCCCTGCGGACAGGCGCTTGTTCCTGGCCGGCAGCCAGTATATAAACCAGGTGCCCGGCTATGGAAGCGGGCAGTGCTTGTTTTTCAAAGATGCGCGGGTGTGCAACAGGGTTCAGCACACTAAGATGGCAGATGCGTTGCCTGCCGGCCATAGGTTAGGAGGCCGCAAATTTTTCCTGTATCTCGGATTTCTGTTTGGCCTCATCTCGCTGAGCCTGCCGGATAAAGTATCGCTCGGTATAGCCCTCAATGGGTTTCAGCAGCATCACAATAAGCGCTTTGGGGATGAGACCGATCATGAACTGGAAGATCTTCTCCCAGTCTGTAAAATAGGTGTCTACAAATTTTTCTATGAAAAATTCCTCCATGACCTCCGTCGCCACCATCAACACCACCACAAATATCAGGATGAAGGTTTGTGCCTTGCGGCTGGCACGTGCTTTGGTTAGCTCATCAATAGTGTTTTTCAACTCCACATTGGTCAGTTGCAGGGTCTCATTGACGCGCTGAATTTCTTCAGACTGTTGCTGCAGCAGCATATTGGCGCCCTTGAGTTTGCGCTGCAGGCGGTCACCCACACTGGTGAGCAGCTTGGTATCTGAGAGTAATGTGGTATAACTCTTGAGTAGCTCGTCAATAGCCGCCCGGTATTCCTCCTTGGACAAATCATCAGACTGCACGATGCCCTTGAACTTGACAAGCAGTTCATTCTCACGCTGGTAAGCTATCTCACTTTTGTTGGATGGGGCTGCCATATAGCGTTTGAAGCAAGGATTGTGCGTTAGGGACTAGTAGGTATCGGTGCGTTCTATCAGTTCAAAGGGTACTGTGAGCGATGCCTGATAATCTTCGCCGGCTTCCAGCATATCGGTATCGTCCTCAAAGTAATGCCAGCGGATGGCGCATGCCTTCCCGGTGTCATGGTAGTCTTGGATAAACCGCAGGATTTCCAATATATACTTGGCCGAACTGGTGTTGAAATAGTCAAAGCTGAAGTCAACAGTAATCCCCCCCTGTTGGCCATCCTCGAAAAAAGCTCGGAACCAGTCGAGAATAGGCGTATAGAACTTGGTAGAGTTCTCCGGGTAGGAGTTACCTATCAGCTCATACACATTGGAGGCCGGGTCCAGTTTGATCCGGGGAGTGTCTTCTGTGGCGTCTAGTATAAGTGGGCTTAAGCTCATATTCTTCTAAACAACGAATTGTATATGAAACAACAGCTGGTCGGTATTTACTTCTTCTGCCTGGTAGTTGACGCGGTTGTCTATGGTTTTGCGGGCAATATTGAGTATGCCCAGTCCCCCGCCGCCAGCCGCGCTGATTTTCCCATTGGTCAGAATCTTTTGATAGAACTCGCGAAGCTCATCCTTATCCATGGTGTTGATCTTGTCTATATAGCTTTTCAATTTGGTCGCGTTGGTTTTGTTTACCAGGTTAGTGGTCCGTATCAGGTACCCGTTGTCTTGCTTGAGCACCTGCAGGCTGGGCGGGTGTATCTCCGGGTTCATGGCATGGTGCATCAGGTTCTGGCAACACTCGATCAGGATGGAGTTTACCTTCTTTCTGAAAGGCACTTTTTCACCCAGCTCAGCCATTTTGGTGTCCATGGATACCAGTATTTTATTTAATACTGAATTATCCATTTCGCCCTGGTAATCATATATTACGTTAGCATAGGACATTGTGGGGGCAGTTCGCAAAGCAGTGGAGTCTTATAGAGTATTGTTGAGGACACGTTGGCTGTGGCAGTATTGATTGTATGGAAGGTACTCGATAAAGTATTTAGCCCACAAAAGTAATACAAAAAGCAGATGCTTCAAAGGTATTTACACACATCCTCCCCGGCGATTTATTTGTATAGGGTAAAGAGGCTAAAACCGTAACTTTACGCACAAAATAGCCAATAACCATACGTATGCAACTATCTCCTCTTAACTGGCCTGCAGATTTTGCCCAACCCACGCTGGAAGATTGGGTGGCGGTCATCCGTAAAGAGTTGAAACAAGCTGTGTATGAAGATACCCTGATCTATGAGCTGCCGGGCGGGGGGCGCTTACCGGCGGCGGTCACCGCCGCTTCTGCCCGCCGGTTGCCTGATCTGCCCGCTCCCGGCTGGCCCGGCTGGGAACTGGCCCAGGCCGTTACCTTAGGTACGGAGGATCTGCCTGCGCTCAACCAGGCCCTGCTGTTTTTGCTGGAACATGGGGCAGAGGCTTTGTTCATACGCCTGCCTTATGCAGAGGTATTTCAGGAAGGCGCCCCGGTCCGGGACTACCTTGCAGCGCTCGATACCGTGCTCAAAGGCGTGATCCCCGGCTATATCCGCCTGCATTTCTATGCCGGCGCACAAACCCCTTACCTGATGAAGGCTTTTGTGCAATGGATGCAGCAAAATGGCCATGATCCGGCTACCCAGCAGGGCACCTTCATTTGGGATCCGCTTTCGCTGGCCATGTGGGCAGGCCATCGTAATGCCTCGGCAGAGGCTGACCTGCAGCAGTTTGCCCGGGACCTCTCCCGACAGCTGCCCGCCATGACGCTGGGTACTTCTAATGCCTATCTCTACAGCGCTTCCGGCGCTACACCCGTGCAGGAACTGGCGTTTGGACTCTGTGCCCTGTTTGCGCAGGCACAGCCTGCCTTGCAACAAGCCATACGAGTGTCTGCCGGCAAGCACTTTTTGCTGGAACTGGCCAAATTCCGTGCTTTGCCGGTACTTTGGCAGCGCCTTGCTCCCAGGCATGCCCCCCATCTGGCCGATGCTTTGCTGGAGGTGCAGGCTTCTACGGCCTTGTGGAACCAGGCCGCAACGGACCCCCACAATAACCTGGTGCGCAATACCTTGCAGGCGCTTTCTGCCGTGTTGGGGGGCGCCCGGGTGGTGGATGTGCAGCCTCACAATCAGCTAACGGAGCGCAATGATGCCATGGGGCTGCGTTTGGCCAAGAATATCCAGCTCCTTTTCAAGGAAGAAAGCCACCTGGCGCAGGTGGCAGACCCGGCAAGGGGTTCTTATGTGCTGGAGTCCCTGACGACCAGCATCGTAGAAGCTACGGAAGCGCTGGCAGACCAGGTAATGGCACAGGGCGGCATGTGGGCTGCGGCCACCAATGGCTGGGCTGCCCGGCAGATCAATGAGGCCAAAGCACGGTTGCTGGAGGCGTTTGCCCAGAAGCAAGAAGTGGTGGTGGGGGTGAATAAATACGTGACCAGCGAACCCCGCTCCATGCCACCGGTCTTTAACCCAAGAGTGCCGGCGCCGGAGTTTCCCACGATAGCGCCGCTGCGTCTTTCCTAAAACCCTTTAGTCTATGCTGGAAACCCTACAGCACTGGGACCGGGCATTGTTTCGCGTCTTCAACGGATGGCATACCCCTTGGCTGGATGGTCCCATGTATGTGCTCACCCAAACCTGGGTATGGGTGCCCTTCTACCTTTTTCTGTTATGGCTGGCCTGGCAAACCTTGCACAAGCGTATCTGGCTGCTGCTGCTGCTGGTAGCACTGGCCGTTACCCTTAGCGACCAGACAGCCAGCGGTTTGCTTAAACCGCTCGTCCGGCGGCTAAGACCCTGTAACGATCCGCTGGTGGCCCCCGTGCATATCGTGAATGGCTACTGCAGCCAGGCGTGGAGCTTTGCCAGCAGCCACGCAGCCAATTCGGCAACTGTGGCCGCTAGCTGCTGGCTTACGTTTGGCAGAAAACGCTGGTGGGTAGCTGCGCTGCTCCTGGGCTACTGGCTGGTGAATAGCTGGACAAGAATTTACCTGGGTGTACATTTCCCGGGAGATATCTTGGCCGGAACCTGCATAGGCGCGTGGTGGGCCCTGTTATTATACGGGCTTCAGAGGCGGTTTTTGCCCAAGCCCATTTAACATAAGCCGTTATGGGATTCTTATCAGTATCCCTATTTTTTTATTCATTTTCCATTTTTTAACAAAAATTAATAGACATTGCCGTTAAAAATTGCGTCAATGATTTGTAACTTTGAAAAACGTGAACCGTATCTCATTGTAAAGACTGCAAATACAATTCTGATTTCTCTGGAAGAATGGTAATGCAGTATGGGTTTTGCGAGATAGGTTTTACCAAATGAAAGTTTTTTATGCAAATAAAAATATACGCTTATAGAATAGCTTCTTGCCGTATCGGTTGGGCGCTTGTGGTCATAGGGGCTCTTTGTATGGGCCCGGCCAATGCCCAGCAATCGCAAAGCGGCCAGCGTGAGATTCCCCACGCCTCTAATCGCAGTTTTTTACTGGATTCTGCCAGCCGGGATACCCTGGTGCTCAAGACTACGGTGTGCACCCCCACCTATTGTTTCCCCAAGGCTCAGGGGTTTGCCCGCCTCGACAGCTTTCAGACCAGTGCATTTGACAACAAGATCCTGGACTTCTATCATTTCGATGTATTGTCGCTCAGAGATACTTTTGAGTTTCCTCTGGCGGATGAAGCTTCCGGTATGTCCCGCTTTGTATTTCCGGTGAAAGGCAAAGTGTCCAGCGGATTCGGCCCCCGTTACTTCTGGGGTTATCATTTTCATAAGGGGACGGACATTGCGCTGCAGCGCGGGGACAGTGTGGTGGCAGCCCTGGATGGTGTGGTGCGCATTGTACGCGTAGACCGCTGGGGGTATGGCAACTTTATCGTGATCACCCATGATGGCGGTCTGGAAACCGTCTATGGTCACCTGGATAAATCCCTGGCCATCGAAGGCCAGCGGGTGACTGCCGGAGACCTGATTGGCCTGGGAGGTTCCACCGGGCGCAGCACAGGCCCCCACCTTCATTTCGAATTCCGTTTCATGGGCGAAGCCTTTGATGCCGAAAAAGTCTGTGACTTTAATAATTGCGCCCTCAAGTCTTCTCATATTCAGCTGGAGCGCAACTGGTTCAGTCACCTGGACAAGAGTGTGAAGACTTCTCCTGTGGCTTCTGCCAATGTGGCTGCCATTGGTGACGGTGGCGCAGTATTTCACCGGATCCGCTCCGGGGAAAACCTCGGTTCCATAGCGGCCACCTATCGTACATCCGTATCAAATATTTGCCGACTCAATGGAATTGGCCCGAATACCACTATTTTTGCCGGAAAAACGATACGTGTTAAGTAAGAATATTCTGCTCGGCATACTCCTGAGCGCCACCCTGTTTAGTGCCTGCACCATAGAACCCAGACCTGTACAGGAAAAAAAGCCTAAAGGTACAGACGGACATAAACCTCATAAAGTAGCTCCGCCATTGCCCCTGGAAGAACAACCCCGCGCATTGGCGGCCAGTTACTGCACCTGCCAGGAGGAGATCTTTACCAAGTACAGTAAGAAAATAGACCTTATTACAGCTACGCCTGTGGCTCAGCTCACACAAGACCAGGTAGTGGCCACCTTTAAGGATGTGAAAGGCATCAATGAGCGGTTTCTCTCAGAGCTCAAGCATTGCGGGGAAGAAATCAGCCATCATGCCTATTTTCAGCAGGTGACTTCTGATGAGGCGCTTTCCGTACAGTTTGGGAATGAAATGGAGGCGTGTATGACGGTGCTGGAGAAGAACTTTGCACCTAAGCTGGAGGTGTGGAACCGTTACCTGGATGCCATTGGCAAAGCACAGCACGAGCAACTGGAAAAATACCAGCTGGAACTCCACCGTCGCGAGGGCAAGTAAATAGCCCGCATCTGCCGCAGGCTTGCTACCTTTGCCCATGCTACGCGATCGCCTATACCTGCACAGCGCCATATTCCTGTTTGGCTTTACAGGGGTATTGGGAGAGTTGATCAATATGCATGAGACGCATTTCACCTGGTTGCGTATGGTGATCTGTATGGCTGCCTTTCTCCTGTGGTTTGCCTTGAGGGGGACTTCGTTGCGGGTGCAACGCTCCCAGTTGCGCACGCTGGGCCTCACCGGGGGGGTACTGGCCTTGCACTGGATTGCTTTTTATGGTTGTATCAAAGCAGACGGCGCAGAAATGGCGCTGGTGCTCTTTAGCCTGGGCCCGGCTTTCACCGCGTTGCTGGAGCCTGTTTTCTTTCGCCGCAAGCTCTATACCTATGAGCTCCTGCTTAGCCTGGTAGCTGCCGGTGGAGTTTACCTCATTATGCAGGCCAGATCCGCCAGCCCCGTAGGGGTAGCATTGGGGGTGGCGTCTGCCCTGCTCAATGCGTTCTATGGCATCTTCTCCAAAAAGCTGGTGGACCAGTTACCCCCGGATATCGTTAACTTCTATACTATTACGGCCGGGTTTGTATTGCTGTCACTGGCGCTGCCTTTGGTGCCTGTTGTCTACGAAGTGCCTATGCTGGCGCTTCCGCCCACTGCCCTGGACTGGCTTTATCTTCTGATCCTCAGTGTGATATGCACCAATGTGGCTTATGTGCTGTGCCTGAAGGGGTTGCAGGGACTCACCCCTTTTAACTTTTTGCTGGCGATAAACCTGGAGCCTGTGTATGGCATACTATTGGCATTGCTGCTATTGCCCAGGGAAGAGATGCCGGGGCTGTACTTTTGGCTGGGCGCTGCGGTAGTGATCTCCACCGTGTTTGCCAATATCTACTTCCAGCGCAAATACCACCCCCAACTCACTTAGGTTTGTTCTTTCGTAACTGTATATCGGTCTTTGGGGTCTTTGCCGGGCTATGGGGGGGGCTGCAGGCGCAGCAGCAGATCGAGGTGCTCAATGCCGACTTGTTTACGCTGGAGAATAGCCCCGAGGGGAGCGTGCGCAAACTCCAGGGCAATGTGCAGATGAAACAGGATTCCGCTTTGCTCTACTGCCACACTGCCTGGCATTATCCCCAGGAGAACCGTATGCGGGCAGAAGGCAGCCTGCGCATAGTGCTCAAGAACGGGGTGGTGCTCACCGCAGACCAGGGCACTTACGATGGCCGTACACGAGTGGCCCATTGCTGGGGAAATGTGGTGCTGGTGGATAGCACGGCGCGGTTGGAGACCAGCCGGCTTACTTATTACCGGAATGAAGGATATGCCTATTATGATACCGGTGGCAAGCTCACTGAGGCGGATAATGTGCTGACCAGCCGGGTAGGGTATTATTATCCGGACCGCGATCTGGCAAGCTTCCGGCGCCAGGTGCGACTGACCTCCGGGGAAGGCTACCGGTTGTATAGCGACTCCCTGGAATACCTGGTGAAAAAGGAACGGGCCTTGCTGGTAGCGCCTACCCGAGTATGGAATGCAGACAGTACGCGAACCGGCTATGCCTGCGGCGGCTATTATGACAGCCCGCGGGAGGAACTGTTTCTACATACCCGGGCACGTTTGCAGGATACCGCCTGGACGCTGCTGGCCGATACGCTTTTCTATAATAGTCCGCAGGATACCGGTTGGGCGCATTGCCGGGTATATGTGCTCAGCGCGGACAGTACACGTTTCCTGGCTGCCGAACGCGCGCGCTTCCGGCAACTGACCCGGGAGGTATGGTTGTGGGAAAATCCCTGGCTGGTGGAATATGCAGAAAGCGATACCCTGAGCCTGTTTGCAGATTCCCTGTATGCCCGTGATGATTCCGTGGCGCATGTGCACCTGTTTGAGGCCTGCAAAAACGCCCGTTTGCATATGAAAGACCTGCAGAGCCGGTCCGGGTGGCTGCAATACCTGCGTGCGGACTCTCTCATTACCCTGGCACAGGATCCCGTCCTCTGGAGCAGCGATAATCAGCTGACGGGGGATACCATCCGCATCTGGGTGGCAGCCAATGAAGTAGACAGCCTCTTTGTAGACCGCAATGCCTTTATGCTTTCGCGGGTAGACTCTTCTCATTTCTACCACCAACTGAGAGGCAGGCAGGTATTCGCCCGTTTCAAGAACAACCAGCTTTGCTGGATGCAGGTGGTGGGTAATTGCGAGAGCATTTATTTTATGGAAGACGGCCCCGACTTTGTGGGGATGAACCAGGCATATGCTGCGCAGCTAACCCTGTGGCTGGAGGATAACTCCCCGGTTCGTCTGCGCCTGGATACCCAGCCCAAGGGCACCTTCTTT
Source organism: Bacteroidota bacterium (assembly GCA_019638695.1). Classification (GTDB taxonomy): domain Bacteria; phylum Bacteroidota; class Bacteroidia; order J057; family JAJTIE01; genus JAHBTG01. The sequence continues at coordinate 19,225 of JAHBTG010000017.1, forward strand.
CCCATACACGAAGTGTGGCAGAACCCGCCCCAGCTGGAGGGCTTCTACAACCGCAGTGCAGACAGGCCCCGGGCGTTTATTACAGTCCGGCCGTGAGGCAGCATGCCGCCCTCTGGTGAAATTTCTCTTAAAGAAGCTTGGACGAGGGAACCGGTGTGGCCGATGCCAGGGGCAGGCGGGCATGGATGGTGGAACCTCCCACGGAGGGATGGGAGATAAACTCTATATGACCACCCATTGCTTCTACCCGGCGGGTAATATTTTGCAACCCCATACCCATGCCTTTCTGAAAGGCATTGCCAAAGTCAAAACCACTGCCATTGTCCTCCACCTGCAGGTGCACTGCCTCCGGAGAAAGAAAAAGATGTAGCGAGATAACCTCTGCCTTTGCATGCTTGAGGCTATTATTCAGGAGTTCCTGGGCCAGGCGGTATACCATGATCTCTATGACACTGGGGATGGAAACCTCGCCCACATACTGATGGTGAAACAAGACGGTACTGTGCGTAACCAGGCGGCTTTGTTGCACGAGCTTGTCAATGGCCGGCACCAGGCCGAGCTGATTGAGCGTGCTGGGGGTGATGCTCCGGGTAACAGCCCTCAGCTCCTGGATACCCAGCTCCAGGAGTTCCTGGGCAGAATGCAGGTGTTTCAGGTTCTCCTCATACTTTTGGTTTGCTGCCGCATCATGGGCCATGTTCAGCCCCATGAACACACCGGCCAGTAACTGGCCCACACTGTCGTGCAAGTCCTCTGCTATGCGCTGCCGTTCCTGCTCCTGCGCTTCTATGCCAGCCATGTAGAGGTCTCGCTGTGCATTGAGCAGCAGCACCTGATATTTGCTTTCCAGCTCCATGAGGTGTGTGATATTCTGGGCCTGCACCATTACAAATTGCTGGCCATCCAGTTGTATGGGCTCTGCCGCCACGCGCACATATACAGTGCTGCCATTCTTATGGCGGTGCTTCCACACCTGGTTAGAGAGCTCTTCCCTGAATTTCCGGGGATTATAATCCTGGAAATAACTTTTGATGCGCTTGTGAATGTCGGACAGGTCATCATTGGGGCGGATGTCTGCCAGGGTCATTTGCAGCAACTCTTGCCGGGAATATCCATATTGGCGTACCGTAGCTTCATTCACATCCACAAATGCCAGTGTATTGGCATTGCACAACCAGGTGGCAATGGGTGTTGCGTCAAAGAGGACCCGGTAGCGCTTTTCGGAATTGATGAGCTGATTCATATAAGTGCGGGTCTCCGTCACATCCCTGCATACCCATAGCAACTGATCTCCGTGCCATTTTTCTACCACACAGTCCAGCAGTGCATGGTTCTTGTCTTTTTTGAGCACCCGTATGCCGGCTACCTTGCCCACATCTGCCAGTTTTCGCAGATCGGGCAGGTGCAGGCTGGTGCCGTCTTCTCCATACAAGAACATCCCTGCAGGTTTGTGCAGCACCTCATTCTCCGAGTATCCCCACTGGCGCGTACAGCTGGAGGATATCATAAAGAAGGAGCCGTTGCGGTTCAGTGAAAACACCAGGTCGGCACCATTCCGGCTATATAGCTCCATCAATTCCTGGAGTGCTTGTTCCCGCAATACTATCCGCCGGAAGCGGCGCACCAGCCAGTAGAGGCACAAAGTGGTGATGCCTACAAATGCCAGACCTTTAGCTGTTTGCAGCTGGTGTTCCGTTGTGCGCCACCACCGGCTGCCTTCTACCAGCAGATCCGTAAATACAATCCATGAAGAGGCCAGTGTCAGGTAAATGACCGCTATGCGCAACGGGGTCAGCCGGAAGAAAGTAGAACGCTTAGCCATAGTCAGTGGTGTGTTGATCGCATCAGGGGAATTCTCTGAGTTACAGCATCTTTTTACAAGCGTTTATCAAATATAAGATTTATCTCTGATATGTGACAAAGCCTGGCAAATCCGCTATTTTTGGGGCCACACCTATATCTGGCGGGTTTTCCGCTACGTTTTACTATGTCACATCCTATCAAATTTGGTACAGACGGCTGGCGAGCCATTATTGCAGATACCTATACGCTGGATAACCTCAGCCGTGTCACAGCTGCCACGGCAGACTATGTCAAAGCACATTTCCCGCAAAACCCTTCTGTGATGATCGGCTATGACTGCCGCTTTGGCGGGCCGCTTTTTGCCCGTGCAGTGGCCAATCAGCTTGCCCAGGCAGGCATTAAAGCCTTCATTAGTCCGGATTACGCCTCCACCCCTATGGTCAGCCTGGCCACCCTCCAGCGGCAGTGCAGCCTGGGTATTGTCATCACGGCCAGTCATAACCCTCCTGAATATAGCGGCTTTAAGCTCAAAGGGCATTTTGGCGGCCCGGCGTTTCCTGCGCTCATCAGCGAAGTGGAGAGCCTGATTCCCCAGGAACCCCGGCGGGTGCCAGATCACTTTGAGACCCTCCTGCAAAGCCGGCAGATCGAGTACTATGATATGGAGGCCCTCTATATCAATCACCTGAAACAGAGCTTTGACCTGAATGCCATTCGGCAGAGCGGTTTGCGTATCGGGTATGATGCTATGTTTGGTGCCGGGCAGGGTGCCATGCGCAAGCTCTTTCCTCAGGCGCACCTGCTGCACTGTGAGCTCAATCCCTCATTTGAAGGGACCGCACCCGAGCCTATAGAGAAGAATCTGGCGCCCTTCCGGGAGCTGATCCGCACACAGAACCTGGACTTTGGCCTGGCTACGGATGGCGATGCAGACCGCATAGGACTTTTTGACGAAGAGGGCAATTTTGTAGACAGCCACCACATCATGCTGCTGGCCCAGCAATATCTCTACCAGGATAAGGGCCTGCGCGGCAAGATCGTCTACACCTTCTCCTGCACGGACAAGATCCGCCAGATGGCGGAGAAACACGGCCTTCCTCATGAACAGACCAAGATCGGCTTCAAGTACATTGGCGAGATCATGGCCAACGAACAGGTGCTGGTAGGGGGAGAAGAGAGCGGCGGTATGGCTGTGGCAGGCCATATCCCCGAGCGGGATGGCATTTATATGGGTCTGCTGATGCTGGAGATGATGGCCCGACGTGGCAAAACCCTGACCCAGTTAGTACAAGAGCTGTATGCATACATAGGGGCTTTCAGCGTGCAGCGGTATGACCTGCATATTGATGAGGACAAGAAGCACCGGGTGATGCTCTATTGCCAGGGGGGCAAGTACCAGCAGTTTGGCGCTTTTACAGTGGAGCGCACAGAAGACCTGGACGGCTACAAGTTTCACCTGGGAGAAGGGCGCTGGGTCATGGTGCGCCCAAGCGGTACGGAGCCCCTGTTGCGCGTGTATGCCGAGGGGCACAGCCGTCAGGAAGCCGATGCCATCCTGGAAGCGGCAGTGGCTGTGCTTAGTGTGTAGCGCGCTGCCGGATTAGTATACCCATTTTTCCACCGTGTATTTAAGCGTAGAAGGCAGCGCCCTGAGAAACCAGCTGTTTAGCTCAAAAGCAAAGCTGGGTTGCATATAGCAGTTGATCGTGCACCCTTCGCATTGGGGCGAACGTCCTTCCTGCGCCCGTTCCCGGGCTACCAGTGGAGACTGCCACAGGTCATACAGGCGGTTCTCTATAGGATAATGCTGCTCGCCCAGGTGATAACAGGGGAGTACCAGCGCATTCTCAGGTGAAATGACCACCGTACTGCTGGCCGCCCGGCAAACGGGGTGGTCCGTGTGGTTGCCGCCCTGTTCCCGCAGGGTGAGAAAAGCGTCATTGAGGTAGATACCCGGCTGCCTGCCCCAGTGCCTCAGCGCCTGGAAACTGGCTGCCTGCAACTGGCTGCCCACGGTATTGTATTCAAAGATAGGGTTCAGGATCAGCAGCAGGTCCCGCGGACGGGTGATCTCGCGGTAGATGCGCTCCAGGTGCGGCAGGTTTTCATCCGTCACGGTAAATAGCACATCCGGCCGCTCTCCCAGCTCTGCCGCAATATCCAGGCTGCGCATGACAAAATCAAAGCAGGCTACTCCACGCCCGGTATCGTGTGTAAGGGCATCTGCCGCATCCAGGCTGAAGTGTAGCATATCCACCTTGCCCTTCAGCGCCTGGGCTTGTTTGGGATAGAGCAGGCCGTTGGTGGTGACGGTGGTGATCAGGCCCTCGTCCCTCGCCAGGCTCAGAAACTCCGGTAACTGGCGGTGCAGTAAGGGTTCTCCGCCGGTGAAGTCCACCACGCGCACGCCCAGCCGTTTGAGATCCCGCAGATTGGCTGCTACATGCTCGGGTGTGGCATAGGGACTGGGTTTCTCCCAGATGTCGCAAAAACTGCAGGCCGCATTACACCGGTAGGTCAGGTAGTAGTTGCATAATATGGGATGATGGAAGAGGCGCATCCGGTAACGGGAAGATAGAGGCAATTTACTATGCCGGCGGCTTAGGTTTTAAATGAATAGCAATTCTTCCCAAGTCAAGTAAAAGTTATCTACGCAATGTGCATAAGAAAAGCGCCTGATTTACAGGACCTTAGCGATAATCTGTCCTGTGGATAACTGAAAGTCCTTATCCACAAGTATCTTTGCGCCCCTTTAGATGAAAATGCCCGCACTGCGTATTAACAAGATAGTAATCCCGGTATGTGGTTCGTATCTTAATGGGTAACGGCCTGTAACCGTTTATACAAGAAGATGGCTATGGAGAGTGCACCAGATCTTACCCCGGACCGTTCCGCCCGCAAGGGGACTGCCCGCACAGTCTCCCTGCCTGTGGCCGGCAACCTGCCCCATGCCATGGAGCTGGAGCAGGCCATACTGGGCGCCATCATGCTGGAGAAGGATGCCTTTATCCGGGTAACGGATGTCCTTAGCCAGGACATGTTCTACAAGCCTTCGCACCCGCATATCTTTGAGGCTATGCTGCTGCTCAGCAATGCCAGTGAGCCGATCGATAAGCTCACGGTGGTGGAGAAGCTCCGGAAGATGGATAAGCTGAGCCTGGTAGGCGGTCCTTATTATATTGCAGAGCTGACCAGCCGGGTGGCCTCTGCCGCCAACATAGAGCATCATGCCCACATTGTTGCACAGAAGTACTTGCAGCGGGAGCTTGTCCGCATTTGCCGGAACATTGCCGACGAAGCTGTGGATGAAAGCTCGGATATCTTTGAGCTGATGGACGCTGCCGAAAAGCAGCTGTATGAGCTGAGCACAGACAAGCTGCGCAGGGAGAGTGTGAGCATGAGTCACCTGGCGCACCAAACCATACAAGAGCTGCAGGCGCTCATTGCCAAAGGCGATGGGGTGACGGGCGTCACCACCGGTTTTGTCAAACTGGACGAGCTGACCAGCGGCTGGCAACCCTCGGATATGGTGGTGCTGGCTGCCCGCCCCGCTATGGGTAAAACGGCTTTTGTCCTGAGCCTGGCCCGCAATGCCGCTTTGCTGGATAACAAGGCCGTGGCGATCTTCAGCCTGGAGATGGCCGCTACCCAGCTGGTCAGGCGCCTGATCAGTGCCGAAGCGGAGATCGAACTGAGCAAGATGCGTAACGGGCAGCTGAGCGATTATGAATGGCAGCAGCTGAACCAGCGCATTACCCGCCTGAGCGAGGCGCCCATCTTTATTGACGATACCCCGGCTCTCAGCCTGTTTGACCTGCGCACCAAGTGCCGCCGCCTCAAGACCCAGCATGATATCCAGCTGATCATCATAGACTACCTGCAGCTGATGACTGCCGAGTCCCGCAAGGGTGGCAACCGAGAGCAGGAAATATCTGCCATTTCCCGTGGCCTCAAGGTGCTGGCCAAAGAACTGAATGTACCGGTCATTGCCCTCAGCCAGCTGAGCCGCGCCCCGGAGCTTCGTTCCGGTTTTGACAAGCGGCCCCAGTTGAGCGACCTGCGCGAATCCGGCGCCATTGAGCAGGATGCGGATATGGTGCTCTTTCTCTTCCGCCCGGATTATTATGGCCTCACGGAAGATGAGGACGGCAACAGTACCCGCGAGATGTGCGAAGTGATCATCGCCAAGCAGCGGAATGGACCCATTGGTTCAGCTAAACTCCGTTTTGTGGGCCAGTTCTCCCGCTTTCAGGATTTTGACCCCGATTATTTCTCCGGCAATATGCCCAGCGCGTTCTATAACGGCGGCTTTGAGGGCAATGGCGGAAGCCCTTCCGGTGGCGCACCACCGGCGGACCTGGGGGCCGGCTTCAAGATATTCCCCTCCAAGATGAACCAGGAAGAGGACCTGGAGGGAGGGTTTACCGCACCGTTCTAGTTTTGCAGAAAAATTATGAAAAAACTTCTTACAAGTAAAAAATATAAAAAGAGAATATTAAAGAATCAATTACGTGAAAAGAAAAAACTAAAAAGAAATAAGAAATATATTATAATTCAGTTCTTGCCTGAACGTATCTCAGTAGTCTCTCCGAAAGTTTTGGATATAATTAGTAATCCTGAAGAATCATTAAGGTTTATATATAAACTTGAATATCATCGGAAAAAAACAGATAGAATTACTGTTAACTTTGAGAATCTTGTTATTTGCCATAAATCAGGCATCATGCTGTTATCAGTAGCATTGTCTGGTTTTTACTTTAAGCCTACAATAACTGAATCTAAACTAGATTCGGTGAAAGAGATGTTTAGAAATAATGATGTATATAGTTATTTTTCTAACTATAAAGGTAAAGACCAAGGTAGTGTTCAAGAAAGAGTATTAAAGAGGAAATTTATATCGCAAAGTGATATTGAATCATTGAAACGAATTGCTGCACAGCATACTTATATGAATGATGGTATTATTCCCTTAAGAATCGAGACAAGTGTTCAAGATGCATGTGCTGAGTTTATTCAAAATACGTTGGACCATACTGATAAATATTGGTATTTCTCCTTAGAGAGATATCCTAATAATATATCTGGATTTTTATTTTTAGATAGAGGAAAAGGTGTTTTTGAAACAGCTAAATACTATCGTGAATCACCTGAGGATATTTTTAGACCAATTGAGATGATGAGATATTTTAAAGAAAACAAAAAGTATAAAATACTTGAGAATGTTTTAAGGAGAAGATTTATAATTACAAGTAAAAAAGATAAAACTAGGGGACAAGGGCTTTTTAAGATATACGATGGATTTGCCAAAAGAAATTATCATAATTTAATAGTTATTTCTAATAACGCATACTGTAATTTTTCTAATAATATGATGAGAAGTTTGAGAGTTCAGTTGAAAGGTATTTTTGTGTATTTTGAAATTAAACCAGAATAAACTAAATTTGCAATGAATTTGTTATGGTAACATGGAAAAACCAGCTATAGAAGAGATTAACATTGCCAATGACTTTAGTTTGACGCCAATTGGTAGGCTAAAGTCCCAATCTGATTCATCTGGCGAAGCTTTTCGATTGGATATTTTGGAGCCTAAATTAAAGCGCGCCATTGATTCTGGAAAGAAACTTAGAGTTAATATGAATGGTACTATTGGTTATCCAACTCCATTCTTGCATGAAGCATTTGGTAAGCTTAAGCTAAAATTTGATCTTAAGGTTATAAAAGAGCATCTCATTATAACTCATGATAACAATGAGTATGTTATGAAAGTATGGGACTATATTGAAAATGCAGGTGAAATACTTTGATAAAAAAGCTGTATTTATTTTTATTATATTGCTGGCATGTCTAGTTATTTCTCTTATAGTATATTCAGCTTTGAATAAAGCTGTTAATTATGAGATTAAATTTGGAGAGCTTATTACGTTCATTGCTACTGTAATTCTAGCTTTATTTATCCCAATAGGAGTACAAACTGCTTTAGAAATTAGGGCTAATCAGAAACATATATTTTTACAACATCTAACTGCTATTAAAGATAAAATAAATTTATTATATAATGATTTTATGCAGCGATCATTTGATCAAATGGGTATTCTAGATATGATTACTTATACATCGTATATTGCAAAGCTAGATGATATTATTGCTGAACTCTCGGTTTTAAAAAAGCTTTCGAATACGCATTATGAAAAAAACAGTAATATTGAAAGTAGTTTAGATAAGGTTGCAAAATTGCTTTGGAAATTTCATGAAGCTATTTCAGATAGTACATTTAATGATAAAGTTCCCTTAATAACTCAACTTCAGATTGCCAAAGTAAAATCTGTTTATTGGTCATTAGACTATCATCTTTCTAGTAATATATTGCAGTTTAATCGTTTGCAATGATTTGGAAAGTCTAAGAAAATGTTCACTCCCGATACGCTGAAAGGCAAGCATATCCTCATCACCGGTGGCGGCGGCGGCCTGGGCAGCGCCTTTGCCGACCGCTGTGCAGAACTGGGCGCCCATGTGCTCATCTGCGGACGCACCCAGCAAACGCTGGATGAAGCCGCTGCGCGCATTGCCCGCCACGGTAACCGTGTGCTCACCTATGCCGTGGATATCCGCGATTATGCTGCCGTAGGGCAGATGGTGGCGTATATGGTGCAGGAACTGGGCCATATAGACTGCCTGGTCAATAATGCGGGGGCCAATTTCCTGAGCGCCAGCGAAGACCTGAGCCCTAATGCCTTTAAGGCGATAGTGGACATTGTGCTGACCGGTACCTTCAACTGCACGCAGCAGGTGGGACGCCACCTCATTGAAACGGGTCGTCCTGGCAGTATCCTGAACATTGTCACCACCTATACCGAGACCGGGGGCGCCTTTGTCCTCCCCAGCGCCTGCGCCAAAGCAGGGGTCTATGCCCTGACCAATAGCCTGGCCTATGAATGGGCGCCCTATGGCATCCGGGTCAACAGTATAGCCCCGGGGCCTTTCCCCACAGAGGGGGCCTGGAGCCGCCTGATGCCCGATGCCGCCTTCACGGAGACCTATACCAAGCGGTTGCCCATGGGCAGGGTGGGGGAGAAGTGGGAGATCGCTAACCTGGCAGTTTTCCTGCTCAGTGACCTGGCGCCTTACATTACCGGCGAGTGTGTGGTGATCGATGGCGGTGAGCGCCTGCAGGGTGCAGAGTTTAACTACATCGCCCATATGGCCCCGCGGGAAGACCTCCGCAAGATCTTTCAGCAGATGCGGAAGCGGGGGTAGGTCCTGTCAGGGCAGAAGCCCTCTTTTCCACCCTTCCCGTTATGCCGAACTGGTTTGAGGTCTCCGGCATAACACCACATGTGTGAGTGGCATCTCCACTGTCCTTCTGGCACACACAGCATACGGCCGGATTATTTATTCGTACTTTTTTCTTGATAAAAAAGTACCCAAAAATCAAGGCTGAACCGAAAAGGGCAGCGTGCACGGCCCTTCGGCGGCCCAAAACAAACTTGCCCCTTGGCAGGGGCTCAGACAGTGTTTTGGGCGATTCGCCTACGGGCCGCTCCCGCAGTTTCGCCCTTTTCGCTTAGGCCATTTGCCTTCCCCGTCACCCCGAACTCGTTTCGGGGTCTCCTGCCATACCTGTTTCTACCCAGGGGATGCCGAAATAAATTCGGCATGACGGGATGTACTCCCCTCCCTATCGGGGGGGGCAGGGGGTGGGGCTCACCGGTGTTATGCCGGAGAACTCAAACCAGTTCGGCATGCCAAGGGGCAGTGGGCGCCGCGGCTTTTATAATGTAGGACGGAAGCCATAGAAAAAAACTTGCCCCACGACGAATATCATGGGGCAAGCTTTGGATAAGATTACTTTAAGAGCGGACTCTACCGCACCACCAGTTTGCTGGTGGTGTTATGACCGTTTACGGAGATCCGCACCAGGTACATGCCCGGGGCCACATCATCCAGCTGCCAGGTGAAACCTGCCTGTCCGGATTTATAGTGCCCGTCCATAGGTGTGTGGATCAACCGGCCGGTGGCATCAAAGATAGCCACATGCACGGTGGCTTCTTCCTCCAGCGACAGGGAGAAATACGCCTCGGCATGCGCAGGGTTGGGATACAGGCTATAGACATAGCGGCTGCTGCCGTTCTCTACCAGCCGCGCCTGCGCCACGTTGGACAGGTGGGTGTGGCCATCCATATCAATGGAGCGGTAGCGGTAGTAGTAGGTAACATTGGGCACTACGTTATAGTCAATGTAATTGTAAGCTGTGGGTGTGGCACTGTTGCCCGCGCCCTGGATGAAGGTAAGCTTCTCAAATCTGTCGGCGCTCAGTCCCCGCTCCAGGTCAAAGCCCAGGTTATTCTGCTCGGTTACCGTTCTCCAGTCTACGGTAATGGCCTTGGATAGCGGAGAAGCGGTAAGTGGAGACGCCTCCACCGGCAAAATGGTAGCGCCGGAAATGATGCTTATTTCACTGAACGAGGTATAGTTGGAGCGTTCTGTGAGCGATACGGGTGAACTACCTGCCCAGGCCCAGGGACTTGCGCCGTTTACGCGCTTACCCAGGGTGCGGTCGGGGCTGGAGAATACCCAGCCCGCACTGGGCACCACTTCTACGCTGTAGCTACCGCCGCTGGGCGCAGCATTGGGCGTCAGTTGCCACAGCCCTTCCTCTTCACGGGTGTCATAGGTGGCGGATAGTTCGGAGAGCGGCAGACCAGATTCCGATGTAGTGCCGTCTGTAGTGGGCCCTTCTACAAAAGCCACGGTAACGTCATTCACACCGGTCAAGGCATTGTCGATCTTGAAATACAGCGGCTCGTAATACACCGTGCCGGGGCCCAGGTCCGAACCTACCGGGTAGTGGTAAACATTCGTACCGGTTACGGAACGGTTCAGGTTGCCCACTACGTGGCCTGCGGGGAACCGCACCAGCGAGGTGGCGGTATTGCGCGTCAGGCGCACGGTATTGCCATTGGCATTGACATAGTTGCCGTTTGCCGCAGGCAGCGAGAGGTACAGACCATTGGAGGCTACCACATCTCCGGCGGCTTCTACTGTTTTAACGCCGCTGCCGGAAAACTCCAGGTCAAAGTAGGTATTGCCCGTAAATGTGGGAGAACCCGCTGTGGAGCTCTGGATCGTCTGGGCGCCTGCGCCGTCCAGCACTACCCGCCCGGCGGCCAGGGTATAAGTACCCGTAACTTCCGGTACCGTGGTGTTAGTAGTCGCTATTTCTAGGCGGCCGCCATTCATTCTCAGGCTGCTGTTCCCCTGCAAGTGGTCAGATGCACCGGCTACATTCACCACCCCGTTGTCAATCACTATCTCGGAAGTGTTGGCTGCTGCTCCCGAGGATACCACGGTGCCTGCGATGGTCTTGGTGCCCAGCCCCAGGAAATGGAGGTTGCGGTAGTTATTCAGCGGACGGACCGTCTGGTCGCTGTCTGCATAGAACTCTACGGTGGGCTGGTTGGCTACGGTAGTCCGGTCGTTAAAGGTATAAGTACCTGTAAACTCGGGGAGGGTGACTCCTGTTTTGGCTACACGCAGCGTACAGGGGTTGGAAGTTCCGGTAGACATGAACACATCAGCTGCCCCACCCAGTGTATTGGTCCCTGCATCGAAGGTGTTCCTGGAGTTGGCAGTGGTGTTGGTGTTGACCAGGGTAAACCGGTTATCGATGGTTACATTACCCGTCATGGTGCGGTTAATTGCGCCGTTGCCGGTATTCTCTGCCACCACCCTGTGATAAGAAGTTGCAGGTGCATACAACCGCTGGTAAGCCGTAGCCCCCGATACGTTATCCAGCAGGACGGTACCGCCGGTCAGCGTGTAGCTGCCGCGCAGTTCCGGCACGGTAGGCGCAGTAGCCGGAGAGGCCGTGGTGCGCGCCACGCGCAGCGTACAGGTGGCTGCCGTGGTTTCACTCATGGTAAGTGTGGCGTTGCCGCTGAAGATGTTGGTACCGGCATCTACCGTGTTGGTACCGGCAGCGGAGCCCGTGGCACTGATCAGGCAGCTCTCGGTCACGGTAATGGCACCGGCCAGGGTACGGGTTACCGCCGTATTCTGGGTATTGGTAAACAGCAGTCCCCTGTAAGGCGTGGAGCCTGCCGGCGGCACGCGCAGTATCTGGGCGTTGGGTGTACTGACGCCATTGCTGTTGTACAGTTCAATACGGGAGCCTGTGGCCAGCGTATAGGTGCCTGTAACCTCGGGCAGGGTGGGGACGCCGGTTACTTTGCCCAGGCGCAGCAGGCTGGCGTTGTTCATAACCAGTGTGGCAGTGCCGTTCAGGGTGAATGATTGGGCATCCAGTGTACCGTTGTTGATCAGAAGACTACCGGATACCCCCAGGTTGCTTTGCAGGAAAGCCGTGCCTGCAGACTTGTCTACCTGCAACGTGGGTAAGGTAGTAGCTGCATTAAAGGTCAGGTTCTGGTTGGTACTCACATCCTGCGTGGTAATGACAGCACCGGGAGGATTGCTGTAGTTGTTGGTCCAGCTGGCTGCCATGGGGCCGTCGGCGCGGAGAATGCTGCCCGCATTGGTAGTAAGAGTGGTGCCGGCCGCACGGGTAAAATCTTTCTTCACCGTTACCAGGATGCCCGGCATATTCAGCGTGCCGTTGGCCAGGTTGAAACTGCGGCAGTTGAGCGGAGCTTCCAGCGTAAGCTGGTGCGTGGCGCCGGTGCCCACCTGATAGTCCACGTCCACGTTGGATCCGCCACCCCGGTAGACGCAGCCCGTTCCGGCAAATATGATGTCTGCCGCAGGATTGTTATTGGTGGTAGTGATGGTACCGAAGTTGTTGAGGAAGCCCCCTATAGTGAGGCTGTGATTGGTGGCCCCATTACCTAATGTCAGCGTGCCACTATTACATACGTTCAGGGCTACGGCCCCACCGGCATTGATCACTGGCATAAACTTGCCGGGTCCCAATGTGGTCGGGTCTGGTATTTCAATGCTGGTCCCTATATCAGGCACGGCACCGGATGTCCAGTTGGAGGCGGTGAACCAGTCGCTAGTAGTGCCGTCCCATACAGTGGCTACGGCAGGCGGCGGGCTGCCTGTGATGGTCACGTCATCCACGGCAAAGGAAGGATCTGCTCCGTTCCCATCGATATTATCTCTCCAGCGGAATTGTATCCGCAGGTTAGTGATATTTTCACAGGATGCGGGCATGTTCCAGGTGGCACGCGTCCAAAGTCCTGCTGTGCCGCAACCGGTAGTGGACGCATGCAACTGTGTCATATTTCCACTGGGGGCTGCGGGAGTAACCGTGGTAAAAGCTGTAGGAGAACAGTCTAACCACGTGGTGCCGCCATCGATAGAATACCGGAAATCTGCCCGGTCCTGGCCGGTCTGCCCGACGCCTATAAAGTCAAATGCCACGGCGATGCCGGTATAGCCCACCGTGTTGATCAACGGCGAAGTGGCTGTGGCAGTAGAGGGGGTGGCACCCGATCCGGAACCTGCATTATATACGGCACCGGAAGCTTCGTAACCTGTAGAGGTGATATGCAGTGAAGGATCGCCCTGGCCTGCAGCACCGCATACCCCTGCAGGCATGCCCGATGCATTGTCATCTACAATAAAATAGTTGCGGTTGGGATTATTCAGCGTCCATCCGCTGGTTCCGCTATTGAAATCATAGGTAACAATGGGCTCAGAACCGGCAGAAGCCGTACCGCACTGGCAGTTAACCGCTGTGATGTAGCTGGTTTTGGTGACCGGGGCATTGGAGCCGGCTCCGTCCAGGTTGCTGGTGGTCAGCGTTACGGTGTAAGTTCCGGGTATCAGGAACTGTACCTGGGGCTGGGGATGTGAGGCGTTGGTGCCGTTCACATACTGATAGTCCACTCCTACCGTTTTGCCCGGGAAACTCCAGGCATAGGTAAGCGCTCCCCGGTTGGGCGGGTTGCTGGACATGTCTATGAGTGTGTCTATAGTGATGGAACCGGGTAGGGGTACAGGGGTGGTGGCGCACAGGGTGGTATATCTTGCCCTGAAATCGGTAAACGGCCGGCAGGAGTTCAGGATAATGTCATGCGATACCGAGGTGGTACAGGGCACCGAGCCATAGATGACATTCAATGTGGCAGGGATGGTGCCGAAGGATACAGATTCATCAAAGTATACAATGGGTTCAATGGAAGTAGCGCTGGTGCCACCGGTATAGGTAGCGCCCGGGATATCCCATAGATATCCTACTATATTGTCGCTGGGCTTTTTAGTAGTTTCCGTGCGGTTTTTGATGACCGTAAGGTTTGTCATTTTACAGATGCTTGTCGTATAGATAAAACCCGTGGCAAACTGGTCAGAACCGCCAAAGTTGAAGTCTGCCACGGGTCCGCTGGCCTCGAGTGCCAGGTTATCGATGTTGAACCCGGATACCAGCGAATAATCACCCGTGCTGGTGAGCGTGTTGGCATCGTTGCGCCAGCGGAAAGCGAAGCGCAGCGTAGCCACATTGGCGCATTCGGCAGGCAATACCCAGGCTACGTGGTGCCAGTAGTTGCACATACCCGCAAGGAAATGGGAGTAGGATGCCGGCCGGATTGGGTCGTTGGCCACTTTCCAGGTGGCGCCGCCGTCAATGCTATAAAGCAGGGTGGCATAATCCTTGACCGAGCTCATATCGCCGCCCATAAAGACCTGGGCTTTCAGTGTGAGGTTGCAACGGCCTAAGGTGCTGATATTGGTGGTCATATAAGCCGTTTGGTCCGAGCTGCTGTATTCTGCAGGACCATTGCCAAACGCGTTGATAAAGGAATATTCATCCTGGTAGTCCGGCGGACCTTCATTCATGCCAAAGGAATAGCCTGCAGCACAGGGCTGGAACGTGATATGAAGGCTCTTGTTCGTGGTTGTGCCGCCATCCGGATCGGGGTTGGGTAATCCTGCGGGGCAGATATCCCTGTACCCTTGCACAAACTTGGGACTGTTATAAGTGCCGCCACTGCCTGACAGAGGCCCTACCGGGGAGTTTTGGGGCGTGTGGGCTTCATTGATGATCCAGTAGTTGTTACATGCCTCGTTAGCCATCAACTGGCCGCCTGGTATGTTGGTGGTGAGGCTCTGCGTGGGATTGGTCTTGGAGCCCGGTGTATTCTCCAGAGACCATGCAGGAGAAGCCGCGTTAAAATCCTCCGTCCAAAATACCTGGGCATAGACGGGCAGGCTGCAGAAAATAGCAAGAACAACGAGTGATAACGTTTTTTTCATGCGAAATGAAGTAATAGGATAGCGATAGTGCAAGTAAATTTAATAAAAAGTCCATATTTAGCAAAAAATGGGGAAATAAAAACTGTAACCGCAACTGTATGAAAAATTCACCCGGGCGCAGGCCAGCAGGCTCTAAAAAAGTGGGAAAGCCTCCTGTTCAGAGGGTTAACCCGGTGGTTCCGGCGCCTGTGAGCATACCTTTCTGGGCCAGAGTGTTATTGGTGGGGATACTGGCGGTGGTCCCTTACCTGGGCACGCTGCGTTATCCATACTCCTATATGGATGATAACATTGTGATCCTCCTGCAGGAGAAGATGCTGAAGGATGCAGATGTGGTGCGTGCTTTCCAGTCCGAATTCTTTAACCAGGAAGATGAGCCGGACTATTTCTACCGGCCGTTGCAAACGCTGACATTCATAGGGGATTACCAGTTGGCCGGCCTGGATATCTTCCAGTATCGCCTCACCGGTATCCTGCTTCATGCGCTGGTGGCCATTACACTTATGGTTTTTCTGGGCCAGTTGGGGGTATCGGCATGGGTTGCTTTTGGGCTTAGCCTGTTATTTTCGGTGCACCCGGCCTTTGCCCCGGTACAACTCTTTATTGCCGCCAGGGCCGATAGCCTGGTGGCGTTGTTCCTGATGCTGTCTATGATAGGGCTCATACGATATGCAGTGCAACCCGGAATAGGCTGGCTGGCTTTGCATGTAGTGGGATTTGCCCTGGCATTGTTTACCAAGGAAACGGGTGTTTTTCTGCCTGTGGTAAGCACGGTATATATCCTGCTTTATCCCTCCCTGGCAGGTAAGAGACGGAGTCTGCTGCTGCGGCTGGTGCCTTTCTGGATAGGTCTGGCGGTTTTCTGGTTTTTTATGCGCAAGGCTGCGCTCAGTAATCCCCCGGATATTGAGATGAGCCTGATGCTTTCGCAGTTCTTTGAAAACCTGCCCGGCATATTCCTGTATGTGGGCGTATTGTTTGCGCCGTTTTCATTGCCCTCCATACTGGTGTTGCGTAGTCCTTATTTGTGGGTGGGTATCGCTGTTTCACTGGTGATCCTGTATTTTCTCACCAGGCGCACCCGTCCTGTCCCCCGCTGGGTCATATGGCTGGGCGCTTCCTGGTTTGGGCTGTTCGTGCTGGTCACCTTTCTTTCGCCCTCCAATCTTCCTTTGTTCGATTACCTGCTTAACCGCACCTATGTTCCGGCCATTGGCCTGAGCCTCTTGTTGGGTTATTTGCTGGACAGGTTTGTCATACCCCCCAGGCGCATAGCGGTCTTCACGGCATTGTGCCTCCCCGTGCTCATTTACCTCAATTATAAGTACACGCACCAATATTCTGACAGGATCCGTACCTGGGATACCCTGGCTAGGCAAGCGCCCAATTCCGCTCATGTGCTGAAGCACCAGATCTTTGCTTATGAGCAGGCCGGACGGCAGGGCGAGATCTCCGAACTTTATATTAAGGCTGTGCAATTGTCGCCCAAAACACTCAATGTGAATTATAGCGCGGGGGTTGTTCTCTATCAGCGAGGTCAGAAGGAGCAGGCTTTTGCCTTGTTTATGAAAGAGTATGCACTCAACCCCAAACATGCCCAGAATCTTAACTACATAGGAGTATACTATGAAAGCAAGCAAATGCTGGCCAGGGCAAAGGAGTATTACCTGCGAAGCGCAGAACAGGACAGTACCTGCCAGCATTGCCTGTGGAACAGTGTGCGGGCCTGTGCCATGACTGCAGACCGGGCGCAGGGCAAAAAATACTTGCAACTGATGAAAAGTCAGGGGTATCCTGTCCCTATTAAAGCTGTGGAAGACTATATCCTGGCACGGTGATGCAGGCTTCACCGGTCATAGTGGGTGCGGGCCCTGCGGGTACATTATGCGCTCTGTTGCTGGCCCGGCAGGGTGTGCCTACCCTGTTGCTGGATAAAGCCGTATTTCCCCGCGCCAAGACCTGTGGCGATGCGCTCAGCGGCAAGGCCCTCCGTGCCTTGCATACACTTGACCCTGCTTTGCCGCAGGAACTGGCTGCTTTGCCGCAAACGGAGCTCTATGACAGCCTGCTTTTAAGCGGTCCCGGGGGTGGGCGGGTGCACCTGCAACTTCCTCCCAACAACGACCTTGGAGCTAGTGCGCCGGGTTACCTGGTCTCTCGCTATGTATTTGACAACTGGTTGCTGGAATTGGCACGGAATTGCCCCGGGATTACCTTGTGTACCCATAGGCAGGTGCATAAAGCAGAATTCGTGCCTTCGCAGGGGATTCGCCTGTCTTTCACTTCCGGCGACCCTATACTTACTCCGCTGGCCATTGGAGCGGATGGCGCGCATTCTGTGCTGGCTGCCGGTCTGACGGCAAATGCATTGCAGCGCAGGCATTATGCGGCCTCCGTGCGGGCCTATTATACCCAGGTAGCCGGCCTGACGTCCGCACTTGAGTTGCATTTCCTCAAGGCCATACAACCCGGCTACCTCTGGATCTTCAGGATGCCCGGCAATGTAGCTAATGTGGGGGTTATTTGCCGTTCGGATGTTGTATCCCGCAAGAAACTGAATATCAGGCAGTTGCTGCAAGAGGCCCTGGCAACAGATCCGCTGTTCAGTAGCCGTTTTGCCGGGGCTCACCTCCAGAGCCCTGTCGAAGGGTTTGGGTTGCCGCTGGCTTCTCAGAGGCGGCAGCTCACGGGACCGCATTTTTTGCTATTGGGAGACGCTGCCGGCCTGGTGGACCCGTTTACCGGGGAAGGGATTGGCAACGCCCTGCTTAGCGCGACTATTGCGGCGGAAACCATTGCAAGTGCATATAAGACGGGGGACTACTCGCCCAAAATGCTTGCCGGATATGCCGTCCGGCTGCGCCGGAGGCTGCACAAAGAACTGGCGGTAAGCCGCTTTTTGCAAAAGGTATCCACCTGGCCGGGGTGTTTAGATGCTGCTGTCTGGGCGCTGCGGCATGCTTCTCCTGTTGCCAGTGCCCTCAATTGGGCTGTGCGCCAAAAGCGCCGGAAAGGTTTTTAGCTCACGGAAAAAGTGCACGAACCCATATCCGACCATGTCTGCATCCTGCGGGAAGACGCGCGGCAGTTTGTAAGGAGCTAACCTTGCCATCTTAGAAGGAATTACTGATTTGACCCCTCAAATGCAGTTTTCCTTCTCTATACCTAAAACGGCTCCGGCGCCCCAGCCAGTATGTACCGTCTGCTAGGAGAATATTGTCCAAGTTTTGTCCAAACTTTCTGAGCGGGCACAAAAAAAGCCTCAAAACCACTGATTTAAGCGGTTTTGAGGCGATTTGTGGAGATGGCGGCTCCACATCCGGCATTCTTTTTATAGAAGACGAATTCCAAAAATAGCCTTTATACGTACTGTATCGCATATTCTGTTGCCGGGCCTTTCATCGGACTATCATAAGTTTACATATTTTTTGACTAAAATAAATACTAAAAGGTTTTATCTTGGGGTTATAAAAGAGACCAATCTGAATCCTTTATGGCGAGCATTAATTTCTACCTGTACCCTTACGTCAATAAGAAGAACGAGCAGTTGGTTATCCTGGTGTACCAGCACAAGGGGGCCAAGCTGAACCATTCTACCAACATCAAGATACAGGCCAAGGCTTGGGATACGGGTAAGCAGCGGGTGAAGCCGCAGTACCCGAATGCTGCCGATTATAACGCCTATTTGGCCTCGTTGAGGGAACAGGTAACCAGGGCCATGCTTGAGCTGAAGATTCAGGGTTTGGAACCAGTTGTCCCGCGGATGCGGGAGCGGCTGTTTCCCAAGGAAAACAAAGACCTTACGCTTTTGCAGGGCTTATTTAAGTTCATAGAGGCACATAGAACGACTCATAGCCATGAGTTTGTGCAGAAGTACCAGACCATGCAGGCAGACCTGGAACGATATGAACAAGTAAACCGGGTGACCCTGCATTATTCACAGATGGATTCCGGTTTTTTTGAGCGCTATACTCAATTCCTGATCACCGAGAAGAAAAACACCAACAATACCGTTGCCAAGAAACTGAGCTTTCTCAAAACCTTCCTGGGTTGGTCGGTTCGGCACAAGCTTCACCACAACAGGGACTTTGAGGAGGCCAAGACATTATCCCCCAAACGGTCGATCCATATTGCGCTGACCGAATCGGAATTGCAACACCTGGCCCGGCTCAATCTTAAGAAAGACGAGCGCCTGGAGCGGGTGCGGGATGTGTTCTGCTTCGGTTGCTACACGGGCTTGCGGTATTCGGATATTGAGAACCTGAAACCGGAGAATATCGTGGATCTGCCGGGGGAGAACGGACACAAATCCAAGGGACTGCGTATCAATATTATCAAGACCCACGAGCATCTTACCATACCCCTAGCGGCACCGGCCCTGAGCCTGCTGGAGAAATACGGCTATCAGTTGCCGGTGATGAGCAACCAGAAAACCAATGTTTACCTGAAGGAATTGGGCAAAGTTGCCCGACTGGATAGCCCGGTGCAACGCGTGACGTTCCGGGGAAGTGAACGCATAGAGACCAGACAGTCTAAGTACGAACTGGTCACCACGCATACCGCCCGCCGTACCTTTGCAACGTTATCTGCTGCCAGGGGTATGAACCTGGTGGTACTGCAACGCATCCTGGGTCACGCCAATATCAAGCAGACGATGGAGTATATCAAGGAGGTGGAAGGGGCTAAGATCAGCGAGGTGCAGAAGGTGTGGGGGTGAAGACAAAGAAAGCTTCAATTTGTTCAATCTATGCTTCAAATATAGATTAAGTCTACAAACTAACAGGTATCTCAATTGGAACTTCAATCATATTCTTAACCGTAGTGTATAACTCAATATCTTGAATAGGTGTTTCTAATGAAACAATTAAAGAATAACGAGTTTTTGTTTCTACCTTTTTTAAATGCTTTCTTTCTCTCCACCAGCCAATAATAGGATAAACGGCTATGAGATTACAGGTGGCTAAAGCGGCAGCAGTTCCTTCCCAGTAATCGGAATGAACAGAACCACTGCTACGATTATTTACGCCTACAACCCATCTATCACTTCCAGAATTAGTATTTATCTCCTCATCCTCCTCTCGTGCGGCACTATTAACTCTCTTCCTGAACTCATTTTCACTCTCTCTGATATTATTAATGTCAAAGCGTAAGCCATGTGATTGATAGCGATATTTATCTTTCCACCCAATCTCACCAGCTCCAGGCTCTATATAATAGGAAAGAGTAACCTTGAGTTTTACAGGGACCTCTCCAAGCTCAAGTAGTAGATCTGTGGGCCATGGAAAATTAAAAAAATGAATTTCATTTGTTTCTGGTTGGCCATTTTCTTTAATATTAAATGGCTGAATCGTTTCTTGTGCAATAAATGTTAATGCACTCTCTTGACTATATAAGGCCCTCTCAAGCAGCGGAATACCATGCCCAAATACCCTTAGGAGCCTCCGAAAATCACCACGATTCCCACCCCGAACTGCTAGTTGATTATACATGGCGTTATGCCAGTTTGCAGAATGAATGATCAGTCCTCGGATTGTTTCTGGCCAGGCATTTGGATATTCATAAGCTATTTTAGCCGCAAACCAAGCCGCTTGTGCCGTTGCTGCACTTGTTGCATTAATTGTGTCAAATGGCTTAATATTAAAAGATTTAGAGGTAGACAATAACTCAAGGTCTTCATGTGAAGTAATGGAGTTATCAGGCGTTCTTAATAGGTTACCTCCTTCAAAGACAACATCAGGTTTGATGGGCCACTTTTTCTCCCAAATAAGAGATGTAGAGCTATATGGAGAAAGCTCGCCAGTATTTGCAACAGGGGTATAATTATAAAAATCTGGATTATTTACTTGTATCTTTTCTGTATATGCTCCTATTATTAGGGCATTCCATGCTTGTGCTGGATTCTCTATTGTAGTAGATAGATTTGATTCTGGGTAGTTTCTCCATAATTCAGGATCTTTAATATTTCCTGCTGAGATAATTATTAATCTTTGGTTCTCTCCGTCTCCAAAACAGAGATTATCTATTGCTCCTGACCAAGAAGATGGCCTTCCTTTCTCTGCATCTTCTTTGGAAGTTACAGCCATACAATACACAAGAATCATCTTAGGATTTTGAATCTCAGCCCGAGATAAACCTTGAGCAGTAATATCTCCCCATAGTTCTTTGGGAGTTTCCCCTTGTGATTCTGGGGGAATAATTTTGACTGAGCATAACTTATGAGTAATAGTAACTTTACTAGTAGTGGCTAATACCTCTTCTAATCTACCATATCCAGCGATTCCTGCCATTAGTGTACCATGCCCACTACGATCATAATGGTCATTGGTGCCCCACAGGGGATTAACTGCCATTGTATTGATATCCTCAATGAGTGGTTGCAAAAGCTCATGTCCATTATTTACTCCTGTATCTAAAATACAAACCCTAACTCTTCCTTCTAAAACATCTAATCTTTGACGTAAATCTTCTACCCATTGTTGTTGTTCAATTGTGTTTTCGTTTCTCCAAAACCCAGCTAAATCCTGACTTGTACGAAATTCGGCCAATTGGTCACTTTGTAATATGAGTTCAATTAATTGTTGCCTATTTGCATTGATTAATAAAACAGCCCTTTCAGGGAAAATAATAACACTTTCTTTGTAGGGTATTGCAACGCTGTCAAGTGTAGCTCTAAAAGCTCGAATTTGTTCCTGCTCCTTACTATCTTTTGTATTGATATTTAACCATACTTCACACCATTTTGGACTTTCTGTGGGTATAAGTCGAACTCTAGATGTCCATAATCCTTCCAGTAATGCAATACTTACATCTTCAATACTATTTACAAGAGATGAATTTTTAGGTTTGCCATTTCGAGTATCTTTGGTTCGGTACTCTTGAATCTTATGGATAAAATGTCCTTCTTTTCCATTTGGGACATATACCGTTGCTCTTATTTGCTTACGATCTTCATCAAGAGTAATTTCTTTTACATTTAATAGTCGTATATTTTTTCCGATATCCTCTAAGCTCTTAGTAATTAGATCATGATCCGCCGAGCTTGTAAATGAAATATAGGTGCCATCCCTTGTGGGTATCTGTTCGGCACTTCGTTGCTGTTGTAAGCTTTCTTTTTCTTTCCAGATGGTATCAAATTGTTGTAAAAGCTTATCACTATGAGTCGTTCTGTCTCGGTCTGGTATATTAACTTGTCCTCCTAGCTTAGGGGGTGTTCTGTATTTCTCACTCCTTACATTTTCTGTGATAAAAAAGTGTTTGTAATTTGACATTTTAAAATATTATTGATGATATGCAGCATTTCGATCTTTAATGGCTTTTAATATCAACTGGTTATTCATTTGTTGTTTTTCATTTAAAATAGTTTCTTTTATGGCATCTAAGCATGCAAGTGAGATTTCTGCGTGACTTAATCCGTTTATATTTGGTAGGAGACTATTAAAATTAAGTTTCTTTCCGTAACGTGATAAACGACTCTTTAGAAGGGCTAGTTTTTCATCTTTATCAGGTAAATGATATAAAATAACATCATCAAATCTGCGAAAAAGGGCCTGGTCTAGGAGTGCTTTATTATTTGTTATTGCTATGATGAGACTGTCAGAATTATCACGCTCTATAAATTGTAAAAAAGAGTTTAGTATCCTACGCATTTCTCCTACATCATTTTCCCTACTTCTTTCACCCCCAATTGCATCAAATTCGTCAAACAGATAAACGCCTTTTTTCTGTTCAATTAAGTCGAATACTTGTCTCAATTTTGCACTAGTTTCTCCCATATATTTAGTTACCATTTTATCCATGAGGATGGTATACAAAGGGAGATCTAACTCATTGGCTATTATAGATGCTGTTAATGTTTTTCCGGTCCCTGGAGGGCCAGACAACAAGATTTTTCTTCTATTTTCCAAATCATGCTTGCGAAGTTTATCGCGCTGTATGAACTCAGAAATAATACGTCCTATCTTATTTTTTATATCATTTGAAGCAATAATATCACTAAGATTTACAGACGGTACATTCTCAAGAATGAGACCTTGTAGCTCAGGCGAGAATGTTTTTGATTTATGTCTATTCTCCTTAGATTTATCAATAATTACTTTAATATCATTTGCCACACCAGTATGCCCAAGCTTAGCTTCATGAGCCGCTATTTGGAGCGCTACAGTAGTAAATCGCTCTGGCTCATTGTTATAATGAGCCCTTATTAAAGATATTATGTACTCGGCTTTTGCCATAAGTACAAAGTTACTGTTTTTTTACTGTCAAAGAAAATAATACCCGTAAGCCCACTCTTTGATGAAACCGGCTCAAGTAGTACCTCAAAAGTAAAATAGATGAAGGCGATTCCCCACCACCCGCTAAGCAGGGCATTCCCCTTACGGCAAATAACCTCGATATTCTCCGCAGGTATGCGGTGAATGCAGCTAGTAGAGCGGATGGACTTGCCCCTTGCACGATTATCCATCTGCAAAAAGAACTTACAGGGGGCAGGAGCGCAGCATACCCGCCTGAAAGACTAGCCCGGAGCCCGGCATTCCTTGCCCGCCGCGGGTTGCATGCCTATCTTTGTACAAATTCCTCCTCTAACGCCCCCTCGCCTATACCCCAAGACCCCTGCACATAATTAGATAACCACGATATAATCGCATATCTGGTCATTTCGACAACGAGAAATTGCTACATCTCCAAGTCTGTCAAGATGAGCCCGTGCTGTGCCGAAAGGATTTCTATGATACTATCAAGTTTTTGTTGCAGAAGATTGTACGGCGGTGATGGGCAAAATGGTATAAGGTCTTTGTTTCCGGATAACGGCACAGATACGGTGGATGAGTTTGTTCTTTACGGCATTGGCTGCCTGTAGTTTTGACTTGCCTATTTCGATAAGCCGTTGGTAGAAGTGCCTGATTTCCAAGTTGGACTTGATAGCCGCATAGGCTGCGAGGCGCAGGATGGATTTGAGGGTTTTATTGGCACTGTGGCTGACCCTTGCTTTGGCATTGTGCTGGTGCCGCTGGTACAGGTAGAAGGGGCAATACCTGCATAACAGGCGAGCTGTCGTGGGTTGCTTAACCGCTGGAAGTTGCAGGTATTATATGCAACTGGAAGGGCAGCCCGTAACCAAATCGTTCCTGCGGGCTTTTATATTGGAGTACAGAAGTCGTCAGGCAGTAAGCGCATGCGCTTGCGGGAAATGAACCACGGGCCCAGGTTCTGGGCACATGTGGCCAGCTAATACCCAGCTACAAACAAGCCATAAATACCCTCAAGCAAGAGCAGTGGAAGACAGGCATATACGACCAAGGGCCTCAGGGCACTGCGCCTACTGCGGCTTGTTGTAGAAGAAGGTAAAGAAGACCAGCGCCTGAGACTCCGTCACCCCATCCAGCTTGAGCAAGGTGTTGTAGTTGTAGTCCTGGATCTTGTCTGACTCCAGGTGACCCAGTGTGTAATGGTTGCCATCTTGTATGCGATTGCGGCAAAAGAGGTAGGTGAGCGTTTT
>JAHBTG010000018.1 GCA_019638695.1 Bacteroidota bacterium
ATTTGAGGAGCCGCATGAGAGGATGATTAGCAGGAATGGATCATTACCCGTGATTTATATAAACCAATAAATATATAATCTGCTCATTATCACATATTTATGACAATATCAGTAGAAATAAACCATCACTATATTACCTATTCTCAGTGCACTCTTGTATTAGAGATCGGTCTCTAAAGGCCCAGCACATTTCAAATGGCAGCATAAATCTATTTTGGAACCGGCCGCTGCCAACTATCTGTATATCTAGATTAGTATCAAAACAAAGTACCAAATCTTTTGAAAAAATATTCCTATATCCTATGCATATTTTATGCGGAACAACAGGCGTAATATAGTCCGATATGTTTATTAATTTTGATTCAATCTTTATTGCATCAATATCATATAATCTATATGCTTGAAAAATAGATCTCTCATAATTTATTGTATCTGAATATAGCAAAATAGAATTCTTAAACTCATCAATTAGACATAGCCTATTTTTATCCTTTATCAGTACTCCTTCAGCTTTTATAGGAGAGAATTCAGAAGACCCTATAAAGCTATATTTATGAATAGAGGTGTATTTAAAACTATAAAACGACGCTATATTTGGAATTTTTCTTACCTCCAATACTGGAATATCTCTATGATAGAGAGTATACGAATCCCTAGAATATGTATTTTTCTTATTTGCTAATAGGATAAAAGATAGGAGTAACGCACATGTCAAAATTATATTTTTCATAGCACATAATAAGAAGGTTTAATCACTTAGCACCCTATTCACTGCATCAATTACTTCATTTCTAACATTTCCTTGAGGAGTATTTCTAAAATTTTCCGGATTTTCTTTTACCTCTTTCCAACTAGGTGAAAAGCTACCAAAAGAGCCATGAAAATCTTTATGCTCTTGTGCTGCTGGTTTTGGGGTTCCTTTCAATTCATTTTTACCATGGGCTTCAGCTTCATGTATAATAGTATTAGCATAAGCCTCAAGAATATTTCGCATTCGTGACATAGAGGTCTTAATCTGTGTATTATTATCCATAAGAATAGCTCCAAACATTCTTCCAAATTCTGTAGATATTTCTTGATTATATGTGTCGGTAGCAGCTAAAACAATTATTGATTTTCCTTGATTAATTGATTGCAAAAATCTTTCATAATCAGTATAAAAACCCGTAGTAAGTATATGGACTTCGTTTTCCAAAACATCAGTAAGCCCTTTTCTACCTGGAGAGGCATACCCCTCTTCGTCAAAAGTAATCCTAGAACCATAAGAAGAGTTCTTCTCGGGAGGAATATTCGTAACATACACATCAAACTTATTTTGAGCTTTAAGTGTTGCTTCAAATCTCTTCCAGGTATCTGTATGATTAATCACTTCAATAACAAGCCGACCTCCAAGCTCTTTTTGCAGCCTAAAGTTATATAATAACTCCTCTGATCCATCCAAATCAACTGCCTGTATTGGTTTATTCCCTGCAAATTGATAGGGTGAATAGTGAGGAAAACTACTTGTTAACGGATCCACACTCAGGAACCTACCGATCCTTGCATCATACATCCGCTCTCCATAATCATAATCATCCTCACCAAATTCGGCGTTGCGTTCCTTCCCATTAAATGCATACCTATATCCATTTGTCTTCACGACCGCAGAATCCCCAGGGCACCCCGCCGGGATATTCGCCGTCGTTCCCCCCTGACCACTGCCGTTGGCCGGGCTGCCCGGACGGTTGATGCTGCTCACCGGCACTTTGCGCTTCACCGTCACACATAATCCCGAACATGCATTGGGGTTCGGCGGTTTGTTCACGATACTTTGGCTGGTGCCGGTGACGGTATTCAGGACCAGGAAACACACAAGGTATACTGGGCAACCGGAAAAGAGCAGTGTTTGAAGTTTGAGAGGCCGCATGAGAGGATGATTAGCAGGAATGGATCATTACTGATATTTGATTTAATACCACGCATAATATTTACAATCTTAATATCGGAAACGTTGGATAGCAACATTTTTCAGAAATTTCTGTCTGCATCCTTGCCCCCATTCATAGCATACAAACATCCCTTCATCCCGATAGAATGGCAGGCAGGATATACCAGATTCAACAAAAGATCACCTTTTTATCTCGTTATTGCCGCACCAACTGGGGTATCTCCTCAGGACGATAGGCAAAAATTCATGATATATAATAAGCCGCTTACCTAATAAGTCTTACCATGGAATTTCTACCTAAACCCATCCAGGATTATGCCGAAGCGCATACCGAACCGGAACCCGAACTCCTGCAGGCGCTGGCGCGGGAGACCTGGGTACAAAGCCTGTATCCCCGCATGCTCAGCGGGCACCTGCAAGGCCGGTTGCTGGCCGCCTTCAGCCGCATGCTGCAACCCAGGCGTGTATTGGAGGTAGGTACTTTCACAGGCTACAGCGCCCTCTGCCTGGCCGAGGGACTGGCCCCGGACGGTCATATCCTGACGCTGGAAGCAGATCCGGAAACCGCAGACGTGGCCCGGCGGTGGTTTGCCACGGCCGGGCTGCAAGACCGCATCACCTGCATCACGGCAAACGCAGTCACCCACCTGGACACACTCACAGAGACCTATGACCTGGTATTTATAGATGCCCGGAAGGAAGAGTACCTGGCGTATTATGAGGCCATCCTGCCGCGGGTTCGCCCAGGAGGGGTGATACTCACAGACAACGTGCTGTGGAGCGGGCAGGTAGTGGAAAAAAGTGCTACCGACCCGGCTGCCAAAAGCCTGCAAGCCTTTAATATCTTTGTAGTACAAGACCCCAGGGTCTTCAACGTGCTGATGCCCGTCCGGGACGGCATCCAGCTGATAATCAAACGCTAGTAGGCCATGTGCAAACGCTTCCTCCTGTTCCTCATATCGCTGCTACCCCTTTCGCTGCTGGCAGGCCCTCCCGTGCCCAACGAAATGGACTATTGCGGTATCCGGCTGCGGTTTACCCCTGCCGGCAAGGCAGCTATCCAAAAGCACGTAGACAAGCTCACTGAGAACCCGCTGTATTTCAATATCCTGGCAGAGAAAGCAGACCTGTACATGCCTTTTGTGGAGCATGCCATGCGCATCATGAATGTGCCGGAAGATCTCAAGTACATCTGCATCCAGGAAAGCGCTATGCAGGGAGATGCCGTGAGCAGCAGCAATGCCGTGGGTTTCTGGCAGTTCAAGGACTTTACCGCTACGGAAGTGGGCCTTAAGATTGAGACCAGTGTGGACGAACGCAAACATATCTTCCACAGCAGCGTGGGGGCGGCGCGCTATTTCAGCAAGAACTATGTGCGGCACCCTAACTGGGTATACAGCATCATTTCCTACTATGCAGGCGGCACAGGCGCTATTCCGTTTATCAAAACCGAGAACTATGGCGTGAGCGTGATGGAGGTGGATGAAACGCTGCACTGGTATGCGCAAAAGGCCATAGCACACAAAGTGGCTTTTGAGCAGGTACTGAACCGGACGCCCCGCCGGGTGTGGCTGGAGCCGGTCTCCACCCTGGGAGAGACCGACCTGTGGAAGCTGGCCACACGCTATAATGTGACCGTGGAAGAACTGCGCGAATACAACAAATGGATAACGGCCAGTCCCCTCCCCGCGGGCTACACCGGCAGCCTGTACATCCCCCGCAAAGACCGCGGCTACACCTTCGTAGAAGACCCCACGGCAGCCCATGTGAAACCCCTGCTGGAACCCGGTCAGGAGCAGCAAAGCGCCTATTATGCCCTACTGGCCAGCATGCGCAAAGAACCTGAGCCGGTGAACCTCACCCTCAAAGAACCTGCCGGCACCTCAGACATTGCCGGTACACAGACCGGCAAAGAACCGGCCGCTACACTGTACCTGCAGAAATACCGGGAGCTGCCGCCAGCCTGGAGCAACCTGCGGTATTTCTATATTGGCAAAGACCCGCTGATGGGACAGGCGTTTGTGGTAACTACCGAGAACTTTGATCTCACCGCCATTGCCGGGCAATTCGGGCTGCAGGAAAGCAACCTGCGCAAACACAACAACCTGGCGCCTGGGGAGCCGGTACCCGCAGGACGTATCATATGGCTCCAGAGTCCCCGCAAGCTCAGCTACTACATCGTGGAGCAGGAGAAGACCTTGCAGGAAGTGGCTGTCCGCCTGCGCAAGGAAAGCACCCGCCTGGCTGTCCTCAATCACCTCGATGCCGACGCCCAGGTCAAACCCGGCCAGAAACTCTACCTGCGCACGCCCCGCCCGGCAGATGAACCCGTCATCCTGTATACACTGACGGATGATACGATAGACCTGGAGAAGAAGTAACCCGTTCCTGCAGCCCAGGCGCCAACTATCGCGCCGTATACCCCCCGTCCGCCAGGAAATGCTGGCCGGTGATAAAACCGGCTTCTTCCGAGAGGAGGAAACACACCAGGCTGGCGATTTCTTCCGGTTCGCCTATACGGCCCATGGGGTGGAGAGCCTCTATACTATGCAGGGCCTTGGGATTATCCAGTATACCGGCGGCATCCAGCAACGGGGTGCGAATGAAGCCCGGCCCCACAGCATTGATACGGATCTTCTGCGCAGCATAGTCCAGTGCGGCGGCCTTGGTAAGGCCCACTACACCGTGCTTGGCAGCTACATAAGCAGGTGCATTTGTAAAGCCTACCGAACCCAGGATGCTCGCGCAGTTGACAATGCTGCCGCCCTGCCCTTGTTTCAGCAGCTGGGTTACCTGGTGCTTCATGCAATAGAATACCCCGGTGAGATTTATCCCGATCACCCGGTGCCAGTTCTCAGCCGTACACGCATGGGTGGGGCCCTGGTCACCTATACCGGCATTATTGAAAGCATAGTCCAGGCGACCGTAACTATTCACCGCGGCCTGCACAGCAGCGGCACAATCGGTTTCCATGGATACGTCACAACGCTGTACTATCGCCCGGCCACCTTCCTGGAGGATGTGCTGACGGGTGACTTCAGCGCTTTCTACATGATAATCTGCCAGCACTACGGCAGCGCCGCGGCGGGCCAGCCATTCCGCAGTGACACGACCTATACCGGTAGCGGCTCCAGTGACAATGGCTACTTTGCGGGCAAAAGGCTGAGACATGGTGCAAACATTTAGGTGTATAGAAATATACGCCTAAATAATCTACCTGCCGCTACCCAAACCATGACGCAGGTCAATTATAGGTAGATGCCCGTATCTTATTTTTTGCGCCGCTGCTGTTGCTGCTGGCGCTTGAGCTGCTGCTGTTTTTTCTGCTGGGATTCCATCCAGCGCGCCATGCGCCCCTGCTTGGCAGGCTTGCTGGCACGTTGCTTCCGCAGTTCGTGCACCTTGGCCTCCAGTGCTTCCTTGCTGATGACGGCCTTGAGGATATAGGTCTGAGCTATCGTCAGCAGGTTAAACACCAGGTAGTAGTAGCTAAGGCCAGCAGAATAGTTGTTCAGGATACCCAGGAACATGATAGGCATGATATAGACCAGCCACTTCATATTGGCGGGTCCCATGGAACTGCCCTGCATACGCTGCTGCATCCAGCTATAGACCAGCGTACTGATGGTCATCAGCAGGGTGAAGAGGCTCACGTGGTCTCCATAGATGGTATTGATCACGGGCACATAGCCGAACGTCCAGATA
Source organism: Bacteroidota bacterium (assembly GCA_019638695.1). Lineage (GTDB taxonomy): Bacteria > Bacteroidota > Bacteroidia > J057 > JAJTIE01 > JAHBTG01. Next base: position 5,633 of record JAHBTG010000018.1, read on the forward strand.
CTGTCATAGGTGCTGAGGTCATCTGCCCAGAAGAGTCCTTGCTGGCGCAGCTCGATGGACACCGGGAAGAAGTTGAACATGGCGATGAGAATGGGGAACTGCAGCAGCATGGGCAGGCACCCGCCAAACGGACTGACGCCCACTTGCTTGTAAAAAGCCATCTTGCGCTGCTGCAGCTCGGTGGGGCTTTCCTTATAGCGGGCCTCCAGTTCCTTCATCTCGGGCATGTTGTTCACTATCTGCATCTTCACCGTGCTGGTATGGCTCTTGAGCGTGAGCGGCAGCAGGATTACCTTGATGAATATGGCCAGGATCAGAATGATCAGTCCATAGCTGGCGGTCATGCCCTCGAGCAAATGAAACACCCAGATAATGAACAGGGTCACATAACGCAACGGCCCCCAGCCCAATGCAATGGAACGGTCCAGGTCCGGCCCGTAGGCATCCATGATACGGATATTATTGGGGCCGGCATAGAGCTGCACATTCAGCACTTCCTGGTCCCCGGCGGCATAGGCCATGGGCAGCGTAGCTTCCATGTACTTCACATGAGAAGAATCCTTGGGCAGGGGAACTGTCTTCAGCCGGGTATTCCCTTCAAAAGACTTGCCGGCAATAAACGCCAGCGAAAAGAACTGGCTCTTGAAGCTCACCCACTTGGTGCGGAAGTCTATCCGCTCGCTCACTTCTTCATCCATGCTCATCTCCAGCTTCTCCACATCGTCATCCTCTGCCAGGCGATAATGCAGGTTCGTCTCAGGCAGCATCTTGCTGATGTCCTTTTCTGTCTTGGGAATAGCCAGCTGGGCCACCAGGTCCACACGGGAACCGGTAATATAGGGCTTCATGTTCACCAGCCGCAGCTGCCAGTCTATATGCCAGCTATCTGCCTCAAAGGTATACACCTGCTCCAGGTAGCTGCTGCCATCTACCTGCGCTTTCATACGCAGGGTCTTTTTCTCGCCTGCCTTCAGCGTAAGGGCGCCCTGAGTATCAGGAGTAAAGAACAGATCCTTGGTAGAAATGATCTTGCCCTGGGAAGCAAAGCTGAAGAAGGTGCCGTTGCGGGCTTCCACGGGAATAATGGGCAAAGGCTTGCCTTCGGAGGTCTTGTGCTCATTGAGGTAGAGGGTCTCTATAGTGCCGCCCCTGGTATTCAGCTGCAGGGTATAATGCTGGGTGCGCACCGTGATCTTCTGCACCTCACCCTTGGTCAGGGGCAGGAAAGGCCCATACAGGTTTGCCTGCTTCAGGCTATCCGGCACTTCCGCAACCGCACCGGCAGGTTGCGGCGCAACCGGGGCCGGAGCCGCTTTCTGCGTACTGTCGGTTTGGGTTGCCGGCGGCGTTTTTTCGATAGCAGGATCTTCCCGGGTGAGCAGTCCGTAGGCAAGGAACAGCAGGACTATCAGGAGTATGCCGGTTAAGCTTTTTTTATCCATGCGGGAGGGGATGTAAGATGCGGGGCGAAATTAGTCAAAAAAGCAGGCGGCATTACACCACATTGACTTCTGGTTCCAGGTCTATATCAAAGGTATGGCGCACAGACTGGCGGATGGCTTGCGCCAGTGCAAGCATTTCCTGCCCTGTGGCGCCACCATAGTTCACCAATACCAGTGGCTGCCGGGCATGGGCGCCGGCATGGCCCAGACGCTTACCCTTCCAGCCGGTCTGCTCTATTAGCCAGGCAGCAGGCACTTTCACCTGGCCGTCAGGTTGCGGCCAGCCGGGTATCTCAGGGTAATGAGTGCGGAGCTTACTGTGCTGTGCAGCAGGCACCAAGGGGTTCTTGAAAAAACTGCCGGCATTGCCCAGTTCCGCAGGATCCGGCAGCTTACTGCGGCGGATAGCCATCACGGCCTGTGCGACATCGGTAATGCCGGGGGACTGCCCGGCGGGCACGCGCAATGCCAGTTCCTCTGCCACGGCGCCGTAACCCGTATGCAGCACATGAGGCGCCTTATGCAGCCGCAAGGTTACGCGGGTAATGATATACTGTCCTTTGACCTCGTGCTTGAAGACGCTGGTGCGATATCCAAACCGGCAGGCCTCCTTGTCAAAAGTATGGATATGGCCGGTAGGCAGGTGGAATGCCTGCAGGCTATGAAACACGTCTTTGAGTTCTACCCCATAGGCGCCGATGTTCTGCATGGGTGCTGCGCCCACTGTGCCGGGGATCAGGGCCAGGTTCTCAATGCCGCCCCAACCGCTGTCTACAGCGGACAACACACTATCATGCCAGCATTCACCGGCACCCAGCTGCCACAACACGGTACGGTCATCTTCGGCAATGACCTCTTGCCCCCGGATGGCCATGTGCAGGGTGAGACCGGGGAAATCCCGTGTAAGCAATACATTGCTGCCCCCGCCCAGGACCAGGAGCCCCTCCGGAGGCGTACCCTGCGTTTGCCACCACTCCTGCAAGGCGGCTTCATCGGCCACCTGCAAATACCGCGCAGTATAGGCGCTTAACCCGAAGGTATTGAAAGGCCGGAGGTCTTTATGTAGCTCTATAGACAAGGTTGGCACTAATTTTGTTTCTTTGTAAAACTAAAGCCCGCACGTCTGGCGCCCAAAGTTAGTTAGTCACACCCCTATGAAAGCTATGAAACCCCTGGTATTTGCATTTCTGGCCATTGTGGTCATTTCGCAGGCCGGCTGCAAGAAAAAAGATGAGACGCCAGCACCCGATACCTCTATCGTATATGCCGACAGCGCCAGCGGTACCGGCTATCTTTCTGTACAACTGCGCCGCTGGACGGGCACGCCCGGCGCCAATATCGGCAACGCTTTTGTGGCCCTTTACCTGACGTATGAAGACTATGCAAATGACATATCTCTGACCACCGGTCGCACCGATGGCAACGGCTATGTGGATTTCGGCTACCTGAATGTGGGGAACTACTATATCTACTCAGAAGTGGAAGTGACTCCCGGCAACTTTAGCCAGCGGGTGGACGTGGTGCAGGTGCAAAGCCGGACGCCGATTACCAAGCTGGTATATCATGAGTTCTAGAAAAGGCAGCAAGAAGCCTGCTGCCGCAGAAGAGGCTCCTTTTGTCTATACCGAGGCTATTCAGAAACTGGGCAACATCCTGCACAAGCTGCAGCAGGATAGCACGCCCCTGGAGGAAGGGTATGTCCTGTTCAAAGAAGGCTCCCTGCTTCTGCAGCAATGCCGCGCTTACCTGGAGCAGACCGAACTGGAGGTAAAACAGATCATTACCGAATCAGACGGCAGCCTCTCGGAGGCAGATTTTATGTAAACTTGCCGTATGGCTTCTTTTACCCTACAAGGAACCCTGCACGATGTACTGGACACGCAGGATGTAAGCGCTACCTTTCGCAAACGAGAGTTTGTGGTGGCGGTTACAGAACAAGGCAACAGCCGCAATTTCATGCAGCTCATCAAGTTTGAGGCTACCCAGGACCGTTGCGACCTGCTGGATAGCTTCCGGCCGGGCGAACCGGTAGAGGTGGCCTTTAATCTCAAGGGCCGGGAATGGGTAAGCCCTAAGGGCGAAAAGAAATACTTCACTACCCTGGATGCCTGGCGCGTACAGCGGGCCGGCAACGCCGGCAGTCCGCCGCCTCCACCTCCCACAGATTTCGACGGCCCCACTTTCCTGGACGAGGACGCAGGGGACCTGCCGTTCTAATACCGGGAAACCGGCTCTTACCGCAACGACGTATTCAGGGCGCTGTGCCACCTGTGCCAGCCACGCCATTCCCGGGCATTGCCCAGGATGTGGTTATGTAGCAGCACGGTGAAGGTGCCGCCCCAGCGGTGCGTGTCTTCCCGCAGAGCTTTCGTATGGGCAATGGCTGCCTCTACATCCAGTTTCATGTACTGTTGCAGGGTGCGGTCCATTACCTGAAAGGGCACGCGCCACAAGGTACTCATACGCTCCTCCGGCAGGTCATACCAGGGAAAGGAAACGGCCATCCCATGCGCAAAGCCTGTGGTACTGCTAAAACCCGCAGCGTATTCTTCCAGCACACCTGCCGCGGCCAGTTGCTGCAAGGTCTGCGGCAGCGCCATGCGCAGGTAATGCTGGCGGCTTTGAATGGCTTTCTGGCCCGTTACCCGGGCAAAGGCTTGCAGCTCCGCGTTCAGCAGGTCGGGCTGCCGGGAAGTTTCATAGCTGGGATGGGGCCCCATATCGATTCCCCGTTGGCGGGTATATGCCAGCAACGCGCGCAGCGGGGCAAAGTCCAGGGAAAAGCGGTTGTCCCTGGGATGCCGCCCGCCTGCCAGCCAGAAGGTGCGCAGCTTATCCGCAGGCCATTGGGCAAACAAAGGCAAGGGATCATAGCGGTCTGCCCCTCCGGCCAATACTTTGAGGCGCTGTGCCGCATCCTTCCATTCCCAGGCCAGCAGATCTTTGGCAAGGCCGCCCACCTGGCGTATAAAAGGCTTGTGCCGGTACTCCCAGGGCTCATCTATATCTACGGTAATGAGATAATCCGGCTGAGGCAACGCAGCGTGCCAGCGGGGCCATACGCGTTGCACAACCTCAATGAGCCGCTGTGCGTACTCATGCACCAGGGGGCGACGCTGCAGACCCGCCATAACCAGCGGATGGCAGGTTTCATCCGGACGGCCATGCGTATCCTGAGGGAAGGTGGGGGCATAGAGGAAATAATCGCTCAGCAGGAGAAAGACGGAGGCCAGCGGATCTCCCGGGGGGTCTCCCTCGCGCTGCAACACCGGCAAGCCTTCCCAAGTTGTCCATTGTACAGGCGCATGCCTGAGTCCTTCTTCTGCCAGCAACGTGCCAGCGGCTATAGACGGGATATCCGTAGTCTCGGCTGACCCATAGGTAATATGCGGAACACTGGCATCTGCCGTGGGCACTAACTGCACGGGCACTCCCAAAAGCAGGCCCAGTACCTGTGCTACATACTGCAGGCGCGGGCTAAGCGCCGCTGCTTGTATCCGAAGCATGACCACCTGCTTGCTTTTTGCGCCGCTGCAGAAACACCCACACCCCATAACCTGCCGCTGCCAGCAAAAAGAGTATGCTCAGCACCGTGCTCACCATACCCAGCTTTTGATGCCGGGGGTCTGCACATTCGAAGATAATGGTGTGTTCTCCTGCAGGAATGACGCTACCCCGCAACACATAGTTAGTGTGCAGGATGGGGATCTCATGAGCAGGGTCTATCTTGTCCAGGTAAGCCTTCCATTCCTTGTAATAGACCTCGGAGAAGGTAACAAAGCGGGGTTTGCTGCTTTTGAAGCGGTAGATCATGTGGTTATTGTTCCAGCTGGCAATACGCACATATTCTGTGGTATCCAGCGGGCCGGTGTCAAACTTGCCCAGTTTGTCTTTGTCCCTGGCCTCTATGAGAGCAGTGAAACGACTGTTCACAGAATCCAGTGCCAGGATCACTTCATCGGGACGGGGCATTACCTTGACTTCCGGGGTAATCCAGGCCGGGCCATAGTTATTCCGGTTAAGGTAGATCATCTCATTCTGCTGAGTCGGCCGGGGCAGGACGGGAACCAGGCTGCTGTCTCTGAGACCGGGATTGTGGATGATATAGCCCGTATTCAGCATGTTGATGACATTCCAGTTGAACTTGCTCAGGTGTGCATCTATCAATTGCTGATACCGTTTGAGCTTGATAGGGCTATAGCCGCCTATGGTATAGAGCGAGGTGGGGGTAACTCCGTCATTAAAGGGATTGCGTTGCCTGGATACGGGGAATACCCGGAAGTACTCTTTCTTCAGGCGTGGGTTAAGGATCAGATCTGCCTCCATTGGCGCTATGTTATTTTCTGTCTTAGCCTCATAGCCATCGCGCCAGAGATAACGCATGTCTACTACGAAGATGTCCAGGAGAACAAGACATGAGACGGCGCCCAGGGCTATAGCCGTCTGTCGTATGCGTCCGGTAACCCACAGGAACAGCATACCTGCAGCCAGCACGATAAAGCCGGCAGAGCGCCAGGCATCGATACTCAGCAGGGTCCTGCGGTCAGCTTCCAGGGCGTCGAGGAATGCTTTGGCATTCTGGCCCATACCGGCAGCGATACGGGCATCGCCGGGTCCTGCAAAGCTGTCAAATACCAGCCCGGGAGCCAATGCCAGCACCAGAGCAATGAACACAGGGATGCCTGCGGCAACATACAGGGCACGCAGCTTCACGGCCTTGCTGACCTGGGCATCCATCAGTCCCCGGATGCCCAGCATAGCCAGTATGGCCACACATAATGGCAATACGGCAAGCATAGAGGCCGGCACCCGGAAATGGTCATACAAGGGCAGGTTATCCATGCACCAGTCTGCCATCGTCTGGGCTCCGTCCGGGAATCCGCCATCGGGCAACATCTGCACCAGCAGGTAGCCACCCACCGCCAGGATCAGGCCATAAGCCGGTTTGGGTATATTCCGGATATACTTATGTGTAAGAATATATACCACCGGCAACAGCAGCAGTACCAGGCTCTGGGGAATGGAGAGGCTATAACGCCCCAACGAAAGTATCACCAATAGCAACCCTGCATACAGCATACCCCATTTCAGGACGCTGTTATTGAGGAAAAGGCCCAGTAAGCACAGGAAGAACAGGACTGCGCCCAGGTAATAGGGGCCGGAGGTAAAGGATTGGGGTCCCCAGTACAGGGGCCAGGCTTTGCCCTGAAGCGTAGGGTTATTGCCATAGAGCTCCAGTAGTTTACCGCCTTTAGGAGCCCTGCCCTGGGAAGCCCCCCCCTGTGCATTGGGAATTACCAGGCTCAGGAGTTCCTGGCGGCCGTGCGACCAGCCATAGGCATACTCCCTGTCCAGCGCAGTGGATTTTGTGACCGTGGTATTTTGAGCTGCATTGGGATTGATACGGGCTTCGGTCTCGGGGCTAAGCTCACTGTGGCTGCGGGTGGACACCTTGCCATACTCATTGAGCCCCACCAGGCGCTCATAATTCAGCAACAGGCCCAGGCCTACCCCCAGCACCAGCAGGCCCGTGCGGATAGCCAGCGGGACAAACTGCTTATCCCGTACCAGCCTGGTTATGTAATAGATGCCAAAGGCTATTGCCGGCAGCAGAAAGTAATACAGCATTTGCACGTGCCCGGCATATACGGCCCAGGCAGTGAACAGGAAGATAATCAGGATGCCTGCATACAATCGTCCTTTCATCAACACTTGTATGCCCAGGAGCAATGCGGGTAACAGCATGAGGGTGTTAAATTTCTGATCGTGCCCGGCTTCTACGATATGGATGTAATAGGCAAAAAACCCGTAGCCCACGGCAATACCCGCCGCTGCCCAGGCATTGACGGCAAAACCCAACACCAGGACAAACATGCCCAGCATGCCCAGGGCATGATACCATACTGGCTGGGGAATCACCCGGAATACCACATCTGTAATGGACTTAATGAGATGACTGTACTCCACCTTGCGATATATACCGGCGGCTGGCATGCCGGAAAAGGAGCTCATGGACCATTGAGCGGCACTGTCCGGATGGGCAGCGTTATATTCATGAATGTTTTTCTGCACGCCCAGGATCAGCGTATGGTCATACTGAATAATCCGTTTGCCCTGGAACAGGGGCAAGAAAAAGAAGGCCGTGATAGCAAGAATGGCCAAAGCAAGGACTGCGACCAGTTGTTTGTTGGTAAAGGCGGATTTTGGCTTTCCCATGCAGCTTGAAAATAGGGGGATCGGGGAGGCAGTAGTAGCAACAAGTTGTATGCAAGTTTACAGTTTTTGATACAACCGAGGCATACTTTTCTGTCCTATCCCCGCGGTATCCTTCCTTACGGCTTTACACTATATTTGCCGCATGGGATTCAAAGCAGGTATCGTAGGTCTGCCCAACGTGGGCAAAAGCACCCTTTTTAATGCACTCAGTAACGCAGGCGCCCAAAGCGCCAACTACCCCTTCTGCACCATAGAGCCCAATATAGGGATGGTACCGGTGCCAGATCCCCGGCTGGACAAGCTGGCCGAACTGGTAAACCCCGAGAAAACGCTACCGGCTATGGTGCAGATCGTAGACATTGCCGGGCTGGTCAAAGGCGCCAGTAAAGGGGAGGGCCTGGGGAACCAGTTCTTGGGCAACATCCGGGAATGCAACGCCATCCTGCACGTACTGCGTTGTTTTGATGATGACAATATTGTGCATGTGGAAGGCAGCACCCACCCGCTGCGGGACAAAGACATCATTGACACTGAACTGCAGCTCAAGGATATGGAAACGCTGGAAAAACGCCTGCTCAAAGCCAAATCCAATACCAAAGGAGGCAGCAAGGAAGCGGTAGCAGAGGTTACGCTATTGGAACGCATCATGGCACACCTTGATACCGGGCAGAACGCCCGCACCATGTCCGGGCTCACGGAGAGCGAACTGGCCCTGCTGGACAGCTACGCTTTACTGACCGCCAAACCCGTGCTATATGTCTGCAACGTGGATGAAGCCAGCCTCCCTGACGGGAACACCTATGTGCAGCAAGTGCGCCAGGCTGTGCAGCAGGAAGCCGCCAGTGTAGTGGTCATCTGCGCCGGTATAGAAGAGCAGATAGCCAGTATGGGCACCCCCGAAGAACAACGAGAATTCCTGGAGGCTATGGGCATCCAGGAACCCGGGCTGCATAAGCTTATCCGAACAGCTTATAGTTTGCTGGGGTTACAGACCTATTTCACCGCAGGTAAAAAAGAAGTGCGTGCATGGACCATCACCCAAAATACCACTGCCCCACAGGCAGCCGGGGTGATTCACTCGGATTTTGAGAAAGGATTTATACGGGCAGAAGTCATTCACTATGCCGACTATGTGCAGTATGGCAGTGAAACAGCTGTGAAAGACGCCGGCAAACTGCGGGTAGAAGGCAAGGAATATGTGGTCTCGGACGGCGATATTATGCACTTCCGGTTCAACGTATAGATAGCTCATGCTAAAACGCATTAAAAGATATACCTGGCGTGTATTACGCAGCATGGGCCTGGCAGGCTATGTGGTTGTCTTTGTCAATAGCATGCTCACCCAGCGCAAGTGGTTTCGCACCTTCAACAGGCAGGCCTCCGTTGACGCAAACGGGCAGCCTATTCCGTGGCTCAATTATGCGTTCCTGCACTTTCTGGAAAGCCGCTTACAACCTCACTACCGGTTATTCGAATACGGCTCGGGCAGCTCTACCTTGTGGTTTTCCTCTCGTATACAAGAAGTGGTCAGTGTAGAAAGCAGCCGGATGTGGTATGCCAAAATTTCCCGGCAGCTACCTGGCAATGCGTCTTTAACCCTGCTCGAAGACGAACAAGCTTATGCCCAGCATATACAAATGCAGGATGGTCTTTTTGACCTGATTCTTATCGATGGTATCAGCCGCAGCTTATGCGCCCAACAATGCCTGTCCAAGTTAGGTCCTGCCGGAGTCATTATCTTTGATAACACAGATATTGATGCCTGGGCAGGAGGCATTGCCCATCTACAGGCAAATGGTTTTCGGCAGCTGGAATTCAAAGCGCTGGCAGCGGGGGTTTCTCTGGAGACTTGCACCAGTGTCTTTTACCGGGACGAAAATTGTTTGCATATTTAACACTATAATAATTCCACGCTTAAAATGGCCGATATCACTGTAACCGAACTCAAACAACGCCTGGACCAGGGAGAAAAGCTCATCATCCTGGATGTGCGTGAAGACGATGAATACAGAACTGGTAACATAGGGGCCATTCACATCCCGCTGGGTTCGCTCATGACACGCCAGGACGAACTCATGCCCTACAAAGACAGCGAAATCATTGTACACTGCCGCAGCGGCAAACGAAGCGCAAGTGCCGTGCAGTTCCTGCAAGCCAGTGGATTTGCCAATCCGCGCAACCTGGCAGGGGGTATCTTAGCGTGGAAAGAGCAAGTGGATCCAGGCATTAACGTATAGCTGCCTTTTGATAAAGGTAATAATACTCTCCTTTATCATTTTGCACAGAATCCAGCTTATTAAAACTTCTCAGGCCGGCAATGTAGGCAGGCAAATCCTCTTTGCGATCCGCAGGTTGAATGATGATAAACTCAGGGTTATACGAGGCCATGAACGCCTCTATACTGTTCTTCCTGGGAAACAAGGCATCGCAATGGCCAGACATATAATAAGACCAAAGGGCCCAGTCATTTGCCAGCACAGTACGCTCAGGCGCCAGGTATTTCTGAAAACGGTTTCTGACAGCCTGTTTGGCAGCCTCCTTATCAGGATACCGGTAGGCCAGCAGAAAAGAAAAGCACAACAGGCCTAAAAGCAACCCGCCTGCCGCTTGATTCTTATAGGTGAGGATAAATTTATGCATAGCACGCCACCTATGAAAGAAGTACGTTTGAACCGGCTGACGGATCTCGACCAGGCTTAGAACGACCAATAACATAGAAAGATCAAAATATCTATGCAATGCTTTATGATATCCCATAGAAGTCATCAGAAACAATAACAACACGGATAGCCCTACAGCACGAACTATAATCTTCTGACCTCGCGTAAGCTTCTGCCAGCACACAACGACACTTCCCAGAAAGGCAAGCAGTATCATGCCATCAAACCGTTTGAAGAATAGTTCGCCAGGCAACATTTGTATGGAATGCAGGAGCTTGCGGAACCAGTTATAGAGGTATGGTGCACGGAACAGGTCAGAAAACACCAGGTTCCCCCCCTGCCTAAGGTGATCATATTCACTCCCCAGCACATCATAGCCCCAGACCATCATCATATGAGGGCGGCCGGATTGCGCCCCCAGCCAATCACGTAAAACCATGCACAGGAACAAACCCAGGACAAAGGCTGCAACGCCAGGCAATCCCAGGATTATATGCTTCCGAACGGGCGGCTCAGCAGGCCATACAAGCCTAGCACCCAGAAATACGGCATAGATCGCTATCATCTCTGGTCGGAACTGGCAAGCAATTGCCGCAATAATGCCCAAATAAATCCCCTGCCTGACGGATAGCATTGGCAAACGAAGCCAACGCCACATCAGCACACATAAGAAGATGGCAAATAATTGCGTAGGATTCAGTATAAGGCTATAGTGCGAGGATAAAACACCAAACAGCACAGTGACAAAACTCGCCTGCAACCAGGGTAACTGATAGACCCTAAGAAGAAGAACATACATTGCCCATAACACAGCCACATAAGCAACTAATTGCCCCGCAATAAAAGGCGCGTTGGACTCAACAGGGAAAATCTTGCAAAAAGGTGCAAAATACAGCACCGGGCCCAGGTATGAGAACCAATAGGGAACAGCATCTCCAACAGCTGCCTCCCCACTCAGGATCTGCTGAGGGGTAACAAAAACTGTGTTTGCCAGGCAGCCTTCTTCAGCCAGCTTCTGAGCCGGCACCAATACCATACTGATATCTAGCCATACATCTGCCTTACTCAGTATCCAATATTTAGAAACGAGCAGGGCACTCCCTAGCAAAAGCAGCAACAGTACACTCTTAACAGGATACCGGTGCGTGAGCATTTTGCAAAACCAGACTGGAAGCTCAACCGGCCTTCTCCACCACTTGCAGGGCCACTTCGGCCTTGATTTCTTTGTGGAGGTTTACACGGGCCTTGTACTCACCCAGCACACGGATCTCCGTCTCAAAGGTGATCTTCCGGCGATCTACGTCATATCCCTGTTCTTTCAACAGGTTGGCAATCTGCAGGGGAGTGATAGAACCATAGATCTTGCCTTCCTTACCTGCCAGTGTAGGCACAGTAAGGGTAAGGTTGCTGAGCTTCTGGGCCAGTTGTTGCGCTTCTGCCTTGATCTTCTCTTGGCGGTGAGCGGCCTGGCGCAGGTTCTCGGCCAGCACTTTCTTGGTAGAGGCGGTGGCCATAACAGCCATGCCGCGGGGGATCAGGTAATTATTGGCAAAGCCGGGTTTCACCTTCACCACATCGTCTTTATCGCCAAGTTTGGCAACGTCTTGCAGGAGAATAACTTCCATGGGATTAAAATCTGAGGGATGAGGGAAAACTACTTCAGGCGGTCAGTTACAAACGGCAGCATAGCCAGGTGGCGGGAGCGCTTGATGGCAGTGCTCAGGCGGCGCTGATACTTGAGGCTGGTACCGGTGATGCGGCGAGGCAGCATCTTGCCTTGCTCATTCACAAACTTCAGCAGGAAGTCGGGGTCTTTGTAATCGATATACTTGATACCCGCCTTTTTGAAACGGCAGTATTTGGTCTGGCGCTCTTTCACATCGCTGAAGTTGGGGTTCAGCGGGGCATTACCTATTTTATTGATCTCAGTGCTCATGATTTATGCAAAATGAAATGGGAGAGAAATACTAGCTCTGGTTCTGGCGGGCTTTGCGCTTAATGTTCCAGGCCACCGCGTGCTTGTCCAGCTTCACGGTCAGATAACGGACCACACGCTCATCATACTGATACTCACGCTCCAGGGTGAAGATCAGTTCGCTGGGTTCTGCCGAAAATTCGGTATACACATAGTACCCGTTGGTTTTCTTACGAATGGGATAAGCCAGTTTGCGAAAACCCCAGACTTCCTGGTTCACAATAGCGGCGCCATTGTCCGTAAGCAGTTTGGTAAATTTCTCTACAATGCTCTTGTAGGCATCTGCGTCCAGGTCCGGAGTGACGATGAACGTAGTTTCATAAGTGGTACGACTCTTATCAGACATAATGCTTTCGAGTTGAAAATGAAATGGATAAATTGGGCTGCAAATATAGAATTTTCCACAATTACAAACCACACTTCATCACAGATTTTGCAGAGGTTCTGCAGAATATCTGCCCCAATCCGGCGTTAGGCAGGAAAAATCCTAGAAATACTCCGCCCAGCCCACACCCATGTACCGGTATTTGAATACATCGGGGTGGAAGATCTCGGCCAGGATCTCGTAGCTCTGGATCAGGCGCGGACCAGGACGGTGAAAGAAACGGTTACCGTCCAGCACATACACCTGCTTGCGCTTGTAGGCATGCAGGTTACGGAACATATCGTCCTGCAAAATGCTGCGCATGGCTTCCCCGCTCTCAAAGAGCGTCAGGTTATAAGGCATCATCACCAGTATGTCCGGGTTCACATCAGCAATCTGGTGCCAGGTCAGAAAACGGGTATGGTAATGATCTGCTGCAAAGGGATCTACAGCACCGGCTTCGCGCACCATATCAGGAATCCAGGTACCGGGTGTGCGCAGCGGGTCAAAATTTTCCAGGCAGGCCACCACGGGTTTCGGGCGGTCCTTCAGCACAGCCAGCTTCTCCCGGGTGCGCTCCAGCTGGCGGGCCATACTAGCCACGAGCGCTGTCCCCTTATGCGGTGCTCCCAGCTCAAAGGAAACGAACTCTATGGTCTCCATAACCTCGTCTATCGTTTCCGGGGCAATGGAGATCAGCTTCACCGGCCGGCCTATATAATCGCTCAGGAGCTTGGCCACCGTTTCCAGCGAGGTTTCGGTCTCGCGGCAACGGCACTGGGTAAGCACCATATCCGGACGAAGCTCACGCAGCGCCTCCAGGTCCAGGTCATACTGGCATAGCAGCTCTTTTAAAATATGCAGTTCACTGCCGCCATGTCCGTTGCTGCCCGCGCTTCGGGGTTTAGTCAGCGCAGGGAGCTTCTGCACCCTGGCAGGCACATCGCTGTCATGACTGCGACCCACCAGGTGATAGGCCAGTCCGCATTCGGCTACGATCTCCGTAGCAGCGGGGGTAAGCGAAACAATACGGTATTCTGCCATAGGATGCCAAAAGAATACGCAATATTACACAACACCCGCATAAATCAAAAAGACGGCAGGCCGCTTGTTCAATGCAGGGCAGGCAAAATGCTTCCATTGACTCACCGGAGCCGTATGCACCCATTGCGCAGGCAGGCTCAGATCTGCAGCCACGCAGAGTAGTGTATGCGGCTGCAGGCTATCCAGGCAGGCCCGCAGCAACGCTTCATTGCGATAAGGTGTATCCATAAAAAGCTGGGTAGCCTTCTGCTGGCGGCTCTGCGCCTCCAGTCTCTGCAACGCCTGCTGGCGCGCACGCGCCTCCACAGGCACATACCCCGAGAAAGCAAACTGCTGTCCGGGTAACCCGCTGGCCATCAGTGCCAGAAAAAAACTGCTCGGCCCGGCCAAAGGCTGCACAGGGATGCCCCGCCGGTGCGCTGCCGCCACCAGGCGTGCACCCGGGTCTGCAATACCCGGGCAGCCGGCATCGCTCAACAGTCCCACAGCATGCCCGGCAGCTACTGGCAGAAGCCATTGCGCCAGGTGCTCTTCAGGCGTATCTTCTGCCAGCAGGTGAAAGAGGCAATCACCTATAAAGTCCGTCCCTATACCCGCAGCACGGGCCACGGCAGCCAGGTACTGCCGGGTGGGCTTCAGATTCTCTACTACAAAATGGCGTATCTGCAGTAAGCGCACCCGGGTATCTGCCGGGACAGCACCCAGCCCCGGCCCCAGCGGAGAAGGGATGACATATAAGGCAGGAGCCGCGGCAGTATCCATACTGCAAAGCTACGGTGATTACACAGCACAACCGCGCTGTCGGCACGTGCACTGTGGGCAAATGCTGCCGGACTGTTCGGGCAAAATGCCCTATATTTGTCCAACGTCCTCTACGTATCCCTTTCGGCTGCTCGCATGACCGCCACCGCACAGCAATTCAAAAGCGCTTCCTTTGATGAAGCCTTCATCGCCAACTATCGCCTGGAACTGCACCTGGCGGCAGACAGCATTCACTTTGCGGTGAGCAACCAGCTCAACAACCCGGTCTACCTGGCCCTGCATCCCAATCCCAATGAAAGGACACCCCTGGACCTGCTGAACGAAGTGACAGCAGCCGATCCCATGCTGGCCCATAAATACGAAAGCGCAGAGGTTTTTATATCTGCGGATCCCTGGATCGCGGTGCCCCAGAGCCAGCTGATGCGCGGCAAGGAGGGCATGTTCCTGGAGGTGCTGTTCGACACCAATACGGCCAAAGACCCTGCTACCCGGGATGACCTGGAAGATCTGAAGCTGAGTATTCTCTATACCCTGCCGGAGGAGTTGCAACAGGCCCTGCATGCCGCATGGCCCCAGTACAGGCGGATACGGTCTTCGCATATCGTCAGCCCCGTGCTGCGCATGGCGCATAAGATCCACATAGCGCTCAAAGGCAAGCCCAGCGCCAACGTGGAAGTATTCCCGGACTATTTTATCTATACTGTCTTTGAACAAGGCAAGCTGCGCTTCTGCAACCGTTTCTATATCAGCACAGAGGCAGATGTGCTGTATTATGTAATGAGTGTGAACCAGAACCTGGGGATAGATCCGGCCGCCATTATCCTGTATGTAACCGGATACAGCCCCCTGCGGGCGCCCATTGAGAAGCTCATGGAAAGCCAGTTCAAACATTTTGCCCCCAGTCGCAAACTTTTTCCCCAAAGTGTGGAGCTCAACGAAGCGGGTTTTTTCCTGGACGAATTCAGCTTCCTGCTCATCAAATAGATGCGCATCATCAGTGGCAAATACCGGGGCCGCCGGTTGCAGCCGCCACCGGGACTGGACTTCCGCCCCACGACAGACATGGCCCGCGAGGCCCTGTTCAACTACCTTGCACACCATCACCCCGTACACAATGCTCGTGTACTGGACCTTTTTGGGGGCTCAGGCACAGTGTCCATAGAGTTCCTGAGCAGGGGCGCGGCGCAGGTTACCACGGTGGAGATGAATCCCAAAACCCTGCGCTGGTTGAAACAATGCCATACGCAACTGGCAGATCCTGCCTGGCAGATCACAGGCACACGGGTAGAAACCTACCTTGCCAAAGCCCCCAACCTGCCCTGGGACCTCATTTTTATGGATCCGCCCTATGCCATGCCCGGCAAGGCGGGGCTTATCGCCCGGTTGCAACAGCCTGCATGGCTCGCCCCCGGCGGATTACTGATCGCCGAACACGCCACGCAGGAGGACCTGGGCCAGTTACCCGGCGCCACGGAAACCCGCCGGTATGGGCAAAGCAGCTTCACATTATTTGATGCTATTCAATAATACAGACAAATAGATTTCATATCAGCAACAGCGATATTTGCCCCATGAGATACACCTTTGCACCGGGACCTTCACAGCTTTGGCCCGGCCTTGCAGAACATATGACTACGGCCGCGGAAACCGGTCTGCTGAGCATGAGCCACCGGTCGCCCCGGTTCTCGGAACTGTATGAAGACGTGTTACAGGGTTTCCGCGAAAAACTGGGGATGCCGGCAGGCTGGAGTCTCTATTTCCTGGGCAGCGCCACAGAATGCTGGCAGGTGCTGGCACAGGGATTAGTCACCCAGAATGCGTTACATCTCTACAGCGGCGCCTTTGGCGAGCGCTGGCATGCCTATGCCAAAGCCCTGTTGCCCGACGCCAGAGGCATGGCCTTTAGTGAACAGGAACCCATAGAGCTATTACAGGCACAGGTGTTACAACCGGTGGAATTGCTGTGCTTCACCCAGAACGAAACCAGCAACGGCAGCCAGGTGCCCCTGTCCTTCCTCTCCCAGGTGCGGGCGGTGTTGCAGGAGCAGCTCATTGCGCTGGACGTGACCAGCAGCCTGGGCGGACAGTCCTTTGACTGGCACAGCGGTGACGTATGGTTTGCCAGTGTACAGAAATGCTTTGGGCTACCGGCCGGACTGGGCATCCTGGTATGCAGTCCGCGCGCGCAGGCCCGCATCCGCAAAGTGGGCAAGGAAGACACCTACAACGGCCTGCTGCGCCTGCATAAACACTATGAAGACCGGCAGACCAGCTACACACCCAATGTGCTGAACATCTACCTGCTGGGAAGGGTGCTGGCAGAGATGCCGCCCATCGCAGAGACGGATGCCCAGCTGGCGGCCAGGGCAGCGCGTTACCAGGCTGTTGTGGAAGCACACCCCTGGCTATCGTTGCATGTACAGCCCCTTGAGAACCGCAGCCAGACGACCCTGTGCGTGCAGTGCCCGCCAGAAAGACTGGCTACCCTCAAAGCCGACGCCCAGGCGCAAGGGCTCACCCTGGGAAGCGGTTACGGTAGCCTGAAAGCCAGCACCTTTCGCATTGCCAACTTCCCGGCCTTGCCCGATGCAGCTGTGGAGGCGCTTTGCCGGTTCCTGGAAAGCGAATCCGCATAAGACCGACATAATACGATACCCAGTTTTCCCCTGAGAAGGCACAACTTCAGCTACTGGGTTTACATCCCGTTACCCCCCTGCTGTAGCGTCCCCTGCAGGGCCCTACTTTTTTATCAAGAAAAAAGCAGGGCGGTATCGTATGCTCCCGACAAGAAAGCTTGCTGCAGGTTTCCCACAGGGTGGGGGTAAAATACTTTTGCGCAGGCCCGGGATTGGGCCGTACCTTTACCAGATGTATGCCTATACCAAAGGGCTGCATTCAATTAAAAAGAGAAGCTTGTTTGTAACGATATATCGGGGTTGCCCAATCCACCGGAACTATGGTTAAAGAGCTGATAGACAACAACCTGGCATTTGAGTCGGTATACAGTATATACCTGCACCCGCAGGTGGGATACCTGCTGGGCGCCTATGTAGTACAGTGCAACCCCACCGGCGGGCTCAGCCTCAAGAGCCAGCGCCTGCTCCCGGAAAACTTCCCGCAGTTTGCGCACCGGCTGGATGACAAAGACCGGGAACTCACCCGGATCCTCAACGAACTTACGGTGCAGGCGCTCTTCAAGCAGTTCGGACAAAAATTCAGCAGCATAGACCAGTTCCTCAAGAAATTCGACAAGATCCCCACCCAGGAGTATATCCAGACGTACATCCAGCGGCGCCTGGCGCAGGCATTGCCCCTGCTGTCAGACCGGAACTTTTACCTGATGGGAAAAGATGGTTACCCGGCATTCAAACAGCTCCGTATCAGCGACGCCAAAGCGTTTGCAAACTTCAACTTCGACCGCACCCCCACCGAAACGCGCTACCGGGCTTTCGTCAAGCTGGGCGAGGAGCGGCTGGACCTCTATCGCCAGCCTGTGGCCCTGCTCACCAGCGAACCCTGCTGGATGATGGTGGGCGACACAGCCTTCACCTTCGATCAGAAACTGGACGGCAAGAAACTATTGCCCTTTATTAACAAACGTTACATCTCCATCCCCAAAAGTATGGAAGCGGAGTATTTCCGCAAATTCCTGCTCAGGCTGATAGAAGACTACCCGGTATGGGCCACGGGTTTCACCATTGAAAAAGAAGACGGCGAACCGCATTTTGTGCTCAACATCAATTCTGACGCACAGAACAACTATACCTTCTCCATGTCGGTAGAGTATGGCAAATACGCGTTTCCCCTGGTCCCCTTCCGGGCGGTATCCGCATCCATGCAGTACGATGAGGCCACGGATGACTACCGCTTTGTGAAGCTGCGTCGCAGGGCTGAGCCTGAAAAGGCTATGCAGCAGTTCTTTGAGGAAATCCGCGGCGGCAGCCAGCTGCTTTCAGACCTGGTTCTCAATGAAGAAGAAGCCTATCGCTGGCTCTACAAGCATGCGCCGGCCATCCTGGAAAGACGGATAGACATCCGCCAGCAGGGCAGCGGCAAGCAGCTGATGTTCCAAAGGCCCCGGCTGGAGGCGCAGGTGACCGAAGCGGAGCACCAATACCATGTGCACGCACATGTGGCGGTAGGCCCGCACAAGCTACCGCTGAGCGCCATTCGTTCCCACATTCTGCGGGGCAACCAGAAGCTGGCCCTGCCAGACGGCACGGAGGCCCTGCTACCCACAGAGTGGCTGGAGGACTGGAAACACTTCTTTGAGGTGGCCCGGCAGGCAGATGACGGCACCTATACGCTGCAGCGCTACCAGGGCAGCCTGCTGCAAACCCTGGCGGACGGGCAGCAGAGCCAGGAGGATCACCGCAAGCTGCGAGCCCAGGAGATCGAAGCCTTTGACAGCATACCCCAGCAGCCTTTGCCGGAGGGCCTGCAGGCTACCCCGCGCGACTACCAGTGGGCAGGGTATGACTGGCTGTGCTTCCTCAAGGAATATGGACTGGGGGGCATCCTGGCAGATGATATGGGGCTGGGCAAAACCCTGCAAACACTTACCCTGCTGCTGCGGGAACATAACGGCGAACAGGCCGCAGATGCACCCAGCCTCATCGTGGTGCCCAACAGCCTGGTCTTTAACTGGCAGGCGGAAGCCCGCAAATTTGCACCGGCCCTCAGGTGCCTGCAATATACCGGTCTGCGCAGGCAGGAGCAGCTCAGCAAGTTCCCGGACCATCATCTTATCATCACCACCTACGGCACGGTGCGGCAGGACCTGGAGCTGCTGCTGCAATACCGTTTCCACTATGTGGTGCTGGATGAAAGCCAGACCATCAAAAACCGGGATGCCAAGATCACCCGGGCCGTCCTCAAACTACAGGCGGCCCACCGCCTGAGCCTCACGGGTACACCCATTGAGAACACGGCCATGGACTTGTGGACGCAGATGCAGTTCCTCAACCCGGGCCTGCTGGGCTCAGAGTCTTTCTTTGCCAAATATTATGCGCTGCCTATCGAACGAGAGCGGAACGAACGCCGGGCCGAGGCATTGCGCAAGCTCACCGCGCCTTTTATCATGCGGCGAACCAAGGACATGGTGGCCACAGAACTCCCTCCCCGCACAGACCAGGTGCAGCTGTGCGAAATGACGCCGGAACAGCACCGCCTGTATAGTGAAACCAAAGGCGCCATCCGCCAGACACTGTTCTCCGAGCAGGCCCTGGACAGCCTGCATACCAATAAGCTGCAGGTACTCAGCGGACTGCAACGCCTGCGCCAGATCGCTATACACCCGCGGCTGGTGGCCCCGGAAGAGCCTATGGACAGCGGGAAATACACTGAAATGTGGGAGATGCTGGACAATATCCTGCAGAGCGGCAGCAAGGTGCTCATCTTCAGCCAGTTCGTGAAGTTCCTGCAGATCGTCAAGTATGACCTCATGCAGCGGGGCATCCGCTTCAGTTACATAGACGGCAGCGTCAAAGACCGTGGCAAAGAGGTAGACAATTTCCAGAACGACCCGGACATCCCCGTGTTCCTCATCAGCCTGAAGGCAGGCGGCACCGGGCTCAATCTCACCGCGGCAGAATATGTATTCCTGCTGGATCCCTGGTGGAATCCGGCTATTGAACAACAGGCCATGAACCGTGCCCACCGCATAGGCCAGCAGAAAGCGGTGTTTGTCTACAAGTTCATTACCGAGGGGTCTATAGAAGAGAAGATCCTCAAGCTGCAGGAGCGCAAACAACAGCTTGCCGGAGATATTATCCATACCGAAGAGAATTTCTTCAAATCCCTGGACAAAGAAGACCTGCTGGATCTGCTGGCCTAACCCCTGCACGCTATGGATACCTCTCCGCTTGTCTCCATCATCACCGTTACCTACCGAGCCCAGGAGGTACTGCCGCTTACGCTTGAAAGTGTAGCCAGCCAGACCCTCGCGGGTATAGAGCATATACTGGTAGACGGGGCCAGTCCGGACAATACCCCGGGCCAGATAGCGGCCTATGCAGCGCAAGCCCCCTACCCTGTCCGCTGGGTGAGCGAAAAAGACCAGGGGCTCTATGATGCGATGAACAAGGGACTGGCCATGGCCGGCGGGGAATGGGTGTGTTTTATGAATGCAGGAGATTGTTTCTATACCTCTGATACATTAGCACAGGCGCTGGACCAGGCAACAGACACTACGGATGTGCTCTACGGCCATACGATGATGGTAGACGCACAAGGCAGGGAACTGGGGTTACGCAGCCACAAGAAGCTTCCGTCATCGCTGCACTGGCGGCATTTCCGGCAGGGCATGGTGGTAGGCCACCAGGCTTTGCTGGTGCGGCGGCGCATTGCGCAAACATATGACCTGCAATACCGCTATTCAGGAGATATTGACTGGAGCATCCGCACCCTGAAGCAGGCGCGTGAGATCAGACATACCGGTCTTATTATAGACCGGTTCCTGGAGGGCGGCGTCAGCCATACGCGGCGCAAGGAGGCCTTAAAGGAACGCTGGCACATTATACGCCGGCATTACGGGTGGCTCACTGCACTGTGGGTGCACCTGGGTATAGGACTACGGTTCCTGCTGCGCGGGGGGAAGCTGCGCTAACCCTGGCAAACGGGGAAGCGCTGCCGCCTGCTGCACCACCGCCTCCAGGGCCAGGGCCATCCCGGCCCGGGTTTTATCCCATGACGGCAACCGGCGGCCCTGCCATACGATATGCAGGGCCAGGTAATATCCATCCGGCACGGCTATCTCCTGCAATGCGTGCTTATGCAGGCGATAAGCTTCCCTGAGCACACGCTTGGTGCGGTTGCGCTCATGCGCGCGCCGGAACAACCGTTTGCTTACCGAAAGCAGAATTTTGGGAGGACTGGCGGGGCGGGCGGGCAGCCAGGCGGCTCTTAGCCGGAAGCTGCTGCACTTATATACAGACTGGCCCTGGGTGAGCAGCCACTCGGTATGAGTGCGCAGACAGAGCTTTTCTGCTTTGGAAAAACGGAAAGAAAAGGGTGGTGTAGCCACAAAACGAATATAGCGGCTAATCAATTAGCCTCAGCGCCTCATCTATACCTCCCAGGAAAGGTAACAGAGCTTCTTAGTGCTTGTGGCGGGACTCGGTGCTCACCGTGAGCTTGTAACGGCCTTTGGCACGGCGGGCAGCCAACACTTTACGGCCATTTTTGGTAGCCATGCGCTCACGAAAGCCATGCTTGTTGCGGCGCTTACGGTTGCTGGGTTGGTAGGTACGTTTCATGGCGCAGTGTAATCTTATATCGGGCTAACCCTTTCGGGGAGGGCAAAGATAGGAAAAAAATAGAAATGTCAACTCCTGTTTCTCTTTTTACCGGCTTCCGCCTGCTTTGGCAGTCCCTGCAGGCTGTAGCCAGATGCTCAGCTGCATGCCGGTATTATTGGCAGCCATCCAGGGTTTGAGGATGGGGTTAAGGACTTTGGGCAAAAAGGTGTCGCAGACAAAGAACTCGTGGTGGGCAATCCGATACCCCAGCCGCAGCGCATTTTTCTCAAAAGACCGCACATCGAACTCATAGAGGTGGTAGGGCGTATGCATGGGGCTGAGGTGGCTGGTATAATCCGTGCCCGCCAGGCGAAACCAGGTGTCGAAAATGCGGGCTACCGTCCATTTGCTGGAGGGTACTTCTATATGCAGCAACCCTTCGGGTTTGAGGAGAGGCAACATACGCGCCAGCACGGCGCTGGGATCTACCAAATGCTCCAGCACCACCCCCAGGGTAATCAGGTCAAAACTGCCGGGGGCAAACTCCAGTTCCTCTGCGGTTCTGAGCAGCATACGCTCCGGAGCAATGTCCATTTTGTCAATAGCCCGCTGGCGAAAGGGTGCGCTGGGTTCTACACCCCAGGTATCAAAGCCAACACGCATCAGGCTGCGCATGACCTTGCCGATACCGGCGCCCACATCCAGGGCGGTCTTGCCGGCAGCAGGCCCCCGCAGGCGCTGATAGACTGCGATCTCGGTAGCAAACAGCTTAGGGTCTTCGGTGAAATAATAATCATGCCAATACTCCTCCGGGGGCACGCCATAGTGGTCATCCCAGTTATGGGGAATGGGCATGGGATTGGCAAAGATCAGCCCGCAGGTCTTGCACTTGCACACCGTGGTAGTAATACCGGTTTTGCGGCGCGGGCGTAGCCCCTGGCTGGTATTCAAGCGCTTGCCCAGCACCTTGAAGTCTGTGCCTTCACACATATTGCAGGCATCTGCATACACAAACTTATAGTTGAGCTCTTTGGCAGGCATGGCAGTAGGACTAGCGGTTAGGAGTAGACTTGGAGGCCCAAATATCCAAAAAATCCAGTACGGCAGGGGTCTCGCTCCCCCAATAAGCATAATCATGGGCCTTGCCGGGAGCCAGGTGCAGCACCAGGCGGTCTTTGAGATGAGGATGCTGCGCCAGCAGGGCGTCATAGAAATACCGGCTTTGCTCGGCAGGGATAACCTTATCCAATGTCCCATGCCCCAGGTACAGGGCCATAACCTGCCATTGGCGGACCAGGGTGCAGGGGTTATCCAGCGTCCAGCGGTCAGGGAACTGGTCGTGGGGGCCGTAGGTAGCTATGGTGATGCGGTCCCAGTGCAGGCGGGGCAGGTCATAATCTCCGCTCAGGCAAGCAGCGGCGCAGAAATAACCGGGCCTGTCCAGGCAAAGGAGGCTGGCTCCGTGTGCACCGGTGCTGAGCCCCAGCACCACATTTACCCCTCCACTGTCCAGTATCCCATACTGCTTGGCAAGGGTGCCGATGAGCGTATCCCACACCCAGGGGCGTGTGCGTTCCTGCCGGAAGTCTGCTCGGGTCTCGGGAAAATACCGGCTGGCATAGAGACTCCGGTGCATCTCGGGCAGGACAAGGCGGTATCCCCTGGCGAGCGCCTGTTGGCACATATCCGTCTTTTCGCACCAGTCTGTGCGGCTGTAGTTCCAGCCGGGCAATACCAGCAAGTCCGCTTTCACCGGCCCAACGGGCACGCGTATGGTCACCGCAAGGCCATCTACCTGCAGCGTGGTATCCTGCACAATGGACGAGTAGCGGCCGGATTGAGACGCAGAGCTGGTTTCTGCACCAGACCTGCCCGGTGCAGCATCTGCACAGGCCAGCAACGCACCGGCACCCCATAGTAGACAGAACGCTCTGGCAAGCAACGAAACAGCCGTCATGTTACAAATATGCTCAATAGCTGCACGTCAGCTCAAAGCCAATCCCAAATATCTGCCGAAGGCTAATGCATAACCGCCAGTTTACCCCTGGCTACCCCCAGGCAAAAACACATAAGCAGTTATCCCAATACCTACGTATAAAAAATGGTAATGATATACAAGTTTACACCTACAGCAGATGGGACGCTTAGGGCATCTGCTGTCCCAGGTCTTACTTTTTTCTTGATAAAAAAGTAAGCAAAAAATCAAGGCTGAACAGCAAAAGGGGGAGTCGCCTGTGCTCCGGCGGCCCAAAACAAACTCGGAACACATCCGTGTTCCTCAAACAGTGTTTGGGGCTGTTCGCCTGCGCCCAGTCACCTCTTGTTCCCCTTTTGCTGTTAGGCCGGTCTGGCAGGGGTGAATAGCTGCCATGAGAAAAGAGATTATCCGGTGTCAATGGGTATATCATCGCCTAAAAAATAGCCCCGGCGGCTTGGGACCACCAGGGCTTCACACTAACCTAAATCTAACTACTATGAATCTTTGCTGACCTTTATCCCTTTGCGCGCCAGCCGGCAGGGGATACCGGCTTACAGGACTTGCGTCTCGGCAACTACCTCTGCATGCTGCGTATAGGCATTGGGCTGGTGGTTCTCCTGCGGGTCACTGCCTTTGCGTTTCTTGCGCGTGAAGAAATTGCGCCAGCCGTCCAGGATCTTGTAGACCACGGGCACCACCATAAGAGTGAGGAACATAGATGACGTGAGCCCCCCGATCAGCGCCCAGGCCAGTCCGCGCTTCCACTCGGCACCGGCCCCCCCGGCCAGTGCGATAGGCATCAGGCCGATCACCATGGCAAAAGTGGTCATGAAGATGGGACGGATCCGCTCCCTGCCGGCTTCTACCAGGGCGTCTATGACGTTGAGTCCGCGTTCCCGGGCACCATTGGCAAAGTCCACCAGCAGGATGGCATTCTTGGCAACCAGGCCTATAAGCATAATGAAGCCCAGCATAGTAAAAATACCCATGCTTTCGCCTGCCAGCGCCAGCGCCATGAAGGCACCTATGGTAGCCAGCGGCACAGAGAACATTACCACAAATGGGGTAAAGTAGCTGTTATAGAGGGCCACCATGATAAGGTACATGAACACGATGCCCGCCAGCATGGCCATGCCCATGCTTTCGCCCGACTCACCCAGGCTTTTGAGGTTACCGAAAGGAATGATCTGTACGCCTTCGGGTACCACTTTCTGCTCCTCCATTTTCTGGCGCACCACGGCATCCACTTCGCCTTCTGTTTTGCCACGCACCTGGCTTTGTACCACTACGGAGGGGATACGGTCATACCGTTCCAGCTTGGCGGGACCTACACTGCGCTCGATACGGGCAAAGTCCTTGAGCTTGACCACACCACCGGTATTGGTCACAAACGCGAGGTTGGCCACGTTGTCTTCGTTCCGGCGGTCCTCCTGGTCCAGCATGACGCGGATGTCAAACTCGTCTTCTCCGGCACGGTATTTCACATCATCATAGCCGGTGAGGGCGGTTTGCAGCACCGTGCCCACATCTGCAGTGGTAATGCCCAGTTCTGCCATCTTCTGCTTGTCCACGTCAATACTCAGCTCCGGCTTGCCTTTCTCAGAACTGGTGCGGGCATCGACAGCGCCATCCGTCTCTCGCAGGATCTTAACGATCTTGTCTGCCGTCTGGGCCACCTTTTCCCGGTCGGGCCCCGTCACAATATACTGCACAGGGTCATCATCCGCCGTACCAAAGATGCTGATCTGCCGCACACGCAGCTCCACCCCGGGATATTTGAGCAGGAGGCTATTCTTGAGCTTCTGGCTCAGTTGCAGGGTAGACAACCCGCCCCGGACTTCTATACCCTTCAGCATAATGGTCATATCCACGATATGGCTGGAACCTTGCAGGAAGTCCAGGCCATCTTCGGAGGCGCCTACCTTGGCAATCACCTTTTCCACGCGGGAATCATTCATCAGATCCCGTTCAATATCCTGGCTGACCAGGTTGGTCTGGGCCAGCGGTGTTCCCTGCGGCAATTCGACGAGTAGTGAGAACTGGCCGCGGTCCGCCTGCTTGATAAACTCATTGCCAATGTAATTGCCCGCAATCATGAACGAGAGGACAAACAGGCCGATGGCCGAGAGGGCTACCCAGCGCTTGCGGTGCAAACACAGGTGCAGGAAACGTCCATACCAGTTGGTCAGGCGCTGGAAATTGCGCTCAAACCACCGGCCAAAGCGGTCTGACAGGCTATTGCCATCCAGGTGCTGCAGCTTGCTCAGGCGGCTGGCCAGTACCGGCGTAATGGTGAAAGAGACGAAGAGCGACATCATGGTGGAGAACACCACCACCAAGGCAAACTCCCGCATAATATTGCCAATCATCCCGCCCACCAGGGCCAGGGGGAGAAACACCACCACGTCCACCAGGGTGATGGACAGAGCCGTAGAGCCGATCTCGTTCCGGCCGTCCACGGCTGCCTGGCGGCGGTGCTTGCCCATTTCCATATGTCGATAGATGTTCTCCAGCACCACAATGGAGTCATCCACCAGGATGCCGACTACCAGCGACAGGGCCAGCAGGGTCATCAGGTTCAGACTAAAGTCTACGGCATACATCACCAGGAACACCGAGATGATGGATGCCGGGATGGATACCATGACAATAAGAGAGTTGCGCAGGCTGTGCAGGAACACAAACATCACAAAAGCCACGAGCAGCACCGCAAACAGCAGGTCCACCATCACAGAATTAGCCGCTTCTATCGTAAACTCCGTGCTATCCTGCGCCACGTCAAACTTCAGCTGGATATTGGCATACTCCTTTTCCAGCGCCGCCATCTCCTGCTTCAGCAAAGCTGCCGTTTCCACTGCATTGGCATCGCTCTGCTTCTGGATCTGCATACCGATGCTGTTGATACCGTTGATGCGGTTGATATTCATATAATCCTTCACCCCGTCTACAACTTCCGCCACATCGCGCACATAGACCACCCCGTTATACCCGGGAGGGGTAATGATGCGCAGGTCGCGCAGCTTGTTCAGGTCCGGGCTTTTACCGGCCACACGGACGACCAGTTCATTGTTGCTGTTCTTGACATTGCCCGTGGGAAAATCCAGGTTACCGGTCTGTATGGTCTGCACCACTTGCAACAGGCTGAGGCCATAGCTGCGCAGCTTATCCTCATCTACATTGATGCGGATCTCGCGCTCTTCACCCCCGATAAGGGCGATCTGGCCGGTGCCGGATACCTTGTTGAGGCGGGGTTGCACCTGGTTCTTGACAAACTGGTAGAAATCCTTGCTGTCCATAGTGGAGGTAACACCCAGGCGCAGGATAGGCAGCTCGTTGATGGCAAACTTGAGCACCAGGGGCTCGTCCGCCGTTTCGGGCAGGATATTCCGGATCTCATTCAGTTTGCGCTGCACGTCCTGTGTGGTCACATCTATATCCACGCTCTGGTCAAACTCCAGCATCACAAAGCTGAAGCTCTCTATGCTCTGGCTTTTGGCATACTTGAGGTTCGATATGCCGGAGACGGCATCTTCCACCCGCTTGGATACGTTGTTCTCTACCTCGCTGGGACTAGCCCCCGGGTATACCGTTACCACGGAGATAACGGGCGGCGCCATATCCGGCAACAATTCATACTTCAGATTATTATATCCGAAGCCACCCAGCAGGCCCAGCACGGTGAAGATCACCACTACCAGGGTAGGTCGGTTTACTACGGTTTGGGTAAGCGACATATAAGTTGCTATTTATTAAATAAGGAAGAGGGGAGGTGGAATGCGTAGTGATAACTGGCCTGAAGGTTATTTCTGCACGGTCACCGCCACACTATCTTTCAGGTTATACTGACCGGCCACTACCAGTTGGTCACCGGCAGCCAGCCCGGAGGTTACCTCCAGGATATCGGCCTGCACCACACCCAGGGTAATCTTGCGGCGCACGGCCTTGTTACCCTCCACTACAAAGACCTCGGGATTTTTGATACTGCCAGCCAGGGCATTGCGCGGGATGAGGATGCGCTGTCCGGCGGCTTTCTGGGTAAAGTGTACACGGGCAAACATACCGGCCTTCATGGGCTGTCCGGAAGTGTTCTGGATAGTCACTTCTACAGGATAGTTGTGGGCGCGGTCGCCTTGCACACCTATATAAGTGATCACCCCTGCCAGGCGGGCATTCGGATAGATGTCTGTGCTTACCTCCACGCGGTCGCCGTTCTTCAGTTGAAACACATCGCGCTCCGTCACATTCACTTTCACCTTCAGAAGGCTGATGTCCGTCAGTTCCACCACGGGAGTGCCGGGATTGGCCAGCTCGCCATATTCAGCCAGTTTTTTGGTCACCACACCGTAGCTGGGGGAGAAGATGCGGGTATCCTTCAACTGGCGCTCTGCCACGATATACTGGCTCTCTGCAGTTTCCAGGGCCAGGCGGGCATTATCTACCTGCTGACCGGTAGCCACGTTACTTTTGGCCAGGTTCTCAAAACGCTCCATATCCCGTTTGGCCTTCTCATAATTGGCTTTGGCGGCCTGCAGGTTGGCCTTCTTGAGTTCATCATCCAGCTGGGCGATGGGAGTGCCGGGCGCCAGCACACTGCCTTCTTTGACGAACAAAGACACAATGCGGCCGTTGGTTTCGCTGGAAACCGTAATGACCCGGTTGGCTTCTACCGTGCCTAGCAGTTCCAGCTGGCCGGTGAGCTCGCCGGTCTTCACTTCATCTACCTTTACAGGGGTAGCAGACAGGGTTTCAACCTTTGCCTCGGCCTCACGGGCGGCCTTGTTGCCCTCCATTACGGAAACAGAGCCCACCACCACTGCTGCTGTGATGCCCAAGCCGACGACTATGCGGATAACCTTTTTCATATAGGGTAGAAAATAAGACGGATTTACCAGTGATAAATATTCAGGAAACTCTGAACACTCTGAAAGTTTCCGAAATAACGCAAGCGTTTTGGAATTGGTTGCAATCCCTTTGAAAAAAATCAATGAGCGGCCAAAAAGCCGCATGGACGGAATCTGGCTTTGCCTTATATTAGGGGTATGAATCAAAAGATGCGAAACAGTCTGTTAATGGCCGCCCTGTCGCTGGTGCTGGCCGTGGGTGGGGCTATTGGCGTGCGGGCCATGCAAAAATGCGCCGGCTCCGAAGAAAAGTGTACCACCACGTCTCCGCATACCGGTGGCCAGCATGCGTGCAAAGGCGGCAAAAGCGGCGCCTGCGCACACGGTTGTCCAAACGGGAAATGCTGCCAGGAAGGGAAGGCCGCTTGCTGCCACAAGGGCATGCACGGAAAAAAAGCCTTCGCCTGCTGCAAAGGCCAGGGAAAAGCCTGCTGTATGAAGGGACCTAAAACCTGCACGGCAGACAGTGCTTCCTGCCAGGCAGATTCTACGCATCATGGGCATTTCCACCACCGGGGTCACCACAAACACCACGGCCGGGGCGGCAAACAAGGCCATGAGAAAGCGGTTTGCCCCCATATGAAGGAGCAATAAACCGGTCCTTAACCAACAAAAGCCATTCCCGGGCGTATCTTTGTGGCATGGAAACACCCTTGCCGGATATTCGCGGGCTGAGCAAAGAGGAACTGGCCGGTTGGTTTGCAGAACGGGGAGAACCCTCTTTTCGTCTGAAGCAAGTCAACGAATGGCTATGGGAACGCCATGCCACCGCATTTGGGGACATGACCAACCTGGGCAAAGAATTGCGGGCTACACTGGCAGCGCACTTTTGCATTGGACAGGTAAGCATTGCCACCGAACAGCGCAGCCGCGACGGCAGTATTAAATACGGGTTCCGCCTGGCAGACGGTGAACTGGTAGAGGGGGTACTCATCCCCACGGCCAGCCGGGTCACGGCCTGTGTAAGCAGCCAAAGCGGGTGCAGCCTGTCCTGCAAATTCTGTGCAACCGGCTACATGCCGCTGAAGCGCAACCTGCACGCCTACGAGATATTTGACCAGGTAGCCACCCTGAGAACCCGGGCCCTGGCGGAGTATGGGCGTCCGCTGACGAATATCGTGTACATGGGTATGGGTGAGCCCCTGCTAAACTACAGGAATGTGATGGAAAGCATCCAGCGCGTCACCAGCGCAGAAGAAGGGCTGGGTATGAGCGCCCGGCGCATTACCCTAAGCACTGCAGGGATCGCCAAGATGATCCGCAAACTGGGCGATGACGGCTTCCGCTGCGAATTTGCACTCTCGTTACACGCGGCCACGGATGCCAAGCGCAGCCTTATCATGCCCATTAACGAGAGCAACAGCCTGGAAGCGCTCACCGATGCGTTGCTGCATTTTTATGACCGCACCGGCACCCGCATTACGCTGGAGTATATTGTGCTGCAGGACCTGAACGACGGGCCGGAGGATGCGGAAGCCTTACTGCAATTCTCCCGGGTAGTGCCCAGCAAGATCAATATCATTGAGTACAACCCCATTGCAGAAGCCGGCTTTGTCAATACCGGTGCCCCACGGATGGAAGCTTTCCGCACCCACCTGGAGCGCGGAGGGGCTATTGTCAACGTACGCCGCAGCCGGGGACGGGATGTAGACGGGGCCTGCGGGCAGCTGGCTATCAAGGAACGGTAACCTGCATAGGCAGTTGCATTCCGTGGATAGGCAAATAAGCCTAACATCTTTCTGTATTTTGCAAAAATCTCAGCTTAATTCACAAGAATTAACAAATAATTCGGAATCTTATGCATCCATTTGCTGTAATAAGCGTATACACCTTATCTCTTACAGTATAAGATATGCGAGATTATCAGGTTAAATATTATCGGTTCATCAGACAACTTAGTCAGGCCACCCGCACCCGGACTACCCCAGAGCCATCGGTTCCGGCACAGCCTAAACCAACACTGGCAACCGCCGACAAGTCCAACTCCTAAAAAGGGTCACTTCCGTTAGCTACAAAGGACAGGGGACATCTGGCGGCAAAGCCTGAAGCGGGCTATACTGCCTGCCGGTGGTAGGCAATGATGTCTGTAAGCAGGGCGTCCAGATCATAACCCAGCTCAAACCCCAGTGCATTGCGCAGCTTGGAGATATCGGCAGTGCGCCGGTTCATGTCCTCAAAGCCCTTACCATAGGCCTCTTCATAGGAGATGCAACGAATACCGGATGTAGAGCCAGTGAGGGCAATCACACGCTCTGCCAATTCCCGTATAGTGATCTCGAAGGGGTTGCCTACATTGAATACCTGGCCCAAAGCTGCATCCGAACCCATTAATCCTGTGATGGCCCGCAAGGCGTCATTTACATGCAGGAAACTGCGCTTCTGGGTGCCATCGCCAAAAATGACAAGGTCTTCACCCGACAGGGCAGCCTTCACAAAATTGGGTATCACCATCCCATACAGGCTGAGCTGACGAGGACCCACGGTATTGAAGAACCGCACAATCACGCTCCGGGTGCCATACTGCTTCCAGTAGGCCAGCGCCAGGAATTCGTCCATACTCTTGGTATTGGCATATGCCCAGCGGTGGTTGGTCGTAGTCCCCTCTACCCGGTAATCGTCTTCCTTAAGCTTGCGCTGGCCGGTAGGATCCAGCAGATCCAGGCTCCTGCCATAGACCTCACTGGTACTGGCCACCAGCATCCGCTTATTGTGCTTGTGCACAGCAGCTATCACCACATCCATGCCCCGCACATTGTCCAGGATGGTCAGTACAGGATTATCCATGATGTACTTCACACCCACAGGCGCCGCCAGGTGATAAACATGGTCCGCCCAGGCTACCAGCGGTTCCACCAGGGTTGCATCCGTCACGGTACCCAGGTGAAACTGGAACCCGGGATGAGACAAGATCGTATCGAGGTTCTCCTTACGCCCGGTGGACAGGTTATCCAGCACCTGCACATGGTGCCCGGCTGCCAGCAGGTTCTCTGCCAGGTTAGAACCTATAAAACCAGCGCCACCGGTGATAAAAACGTTCACAGGAGAAGGGGATTAGCAATATGGAGTCTAGGCCTGATCGCTGCCATTTCCGTTAAAGGAGTCGCGGCGGCGGTCTCCACCGTCACGGCGGTCACGTCCACCGTCTCTGCGGTCACCGCCACGGTCACGGCGGTCTCCACCGCGGCCGCGGTCACGATCGCGGTCGCCACGCTCACGTGGAGGAGCATCTACCCAACCCTCGGGCTTAGGCATCAGCGCCCTTTTGCTCAGGCGGAATTTGCCAGCCTTAGCATCCACTTCAATGAGTTTCACATCAAACTCATCTCCTATCTGAATGGCGTCTTCTATGGAAGGGATACGCTCATAGGCTACTTCTGATATATGCAGCCAGCCTTCCCGGCCGGGCATAAATTCTACAAAAGCGCCGGATTCTTTCATACCCTTCACCACGCCATGGAATACCTGGCCTACCTCCGGCTTGGCAGTGATAGAACGAATCCATTCGGCCGCATCATTAATACCCACCTTATCCGAGCTGGCAATGGTCACATGGCCCAGGTTGTCATATTCTTCAATGGCAATGACAGTACCTGTCTCGCGCTGGATCTCCTGGATGATTTTGCCACCAGGCCCGATAACGGCGCCAATGGTATCCTGAGGAATAGTGAGCTTGAGAATACGGGGAGCGAACTCTGCGATATCCGGACGGGGCTCTGCGATCACTTCCAGCATCTTGCCCAAGATATGTGCGCGGCCATCCTTAGCCTGGTAGAGCGCTTTGGTCAGAATCTCATAGCTGAGGCCGCGCACCTTAATGTCCATCTGGCAGGCGGTAATACCCTTCTCGGTACCGGTTACCTTAAAATCCATGTCTCCCAGGTGATCCTCATCTCCCAGAATGTCGGACAATACGGCGAAGCGGTCTCCCTCCAGGATAAGGCCCATAGCAATACCGGATACCGGGCGGCGGATAGGAATCCCTGAATCCATCAGCGCCATGCAGCCGGCACAGACGGTGGCCATGGAACTGGAACCATTGCTCTCCAGGATATCGGAGGTAATGCGGATGGTATGTTCTACTTCTGACGGAATGACCTTGCGCAGGGCACGCTCGGCCAGGTTGCCGTGGCCCACCTCGCGGCGGCTGGGACCTCGCAGGAACTTGGTCTCACCGGTACTGAAGGGGGGGAAGTTATATTGAAGCATGAACTTCTTGGAACCTTCCTGAGTAGCATAGTCTATGGTTTGTTCATCCATCTTGCTACCCAGTGTAATGGTGCTCAGGCTTTGCGTCTCTCCCCGGGTAAACAGGCTGGAGCCGTGGCTACGGGGCAGCACAGCCACCTCACCTGAAATAGGACGGATCTGGTCCGGGCGGCGGCCATCGATACGGGTATTCTTGTCCAGTATCATGGCCCGCATTTCTTTGTAGACCACATCTTCATAGTAGGTCTTGATCATGAGGGCCATTTGATCGGCCTGTTCATGCTCCTTGTCCAGGAATTTCTCCAGGCAGGCTTCCTTGATAGCCTTGAGCTGGCTGCTCCGCTCCTGCTTGGGCAGCATGCGGTCAAATATGCTCTTCACCTGCGGCTGCGCAAAAGCTTCCAGCTGCTGCAGAATCTGCTCATCGCGCAGCGGCTTCTCGTAGTCACGGAAGGTTTTACCCACTGCCTTGCGGAGCTCAAGCTGTACTTCGTTCAGTTTTTTGATAGCCTGGTGAGCGGTCTTCAGCGCCTCTACCATCAGCTCCTCGCTCACTTCATTGGCCTCACCCTCCACCATGTTGATGGAGTCTATGGTACCGCCTACCACCAGCTCCAGGTCCGCACCTTCGGTTTGCTCATAGGTAGGGTTGATGATGAACTGGCCGTCTTTGTAGACAATGCGCACCGTGGAAACGGGATCCGGGAAAGGGATATCCGACACACAGACGGCGGTAGAAGCCGCCAGGCAGGCATAGGCATCCGTCTGGATCATGCGGTCTGCAGAATACACCGTGATGATGACCTGGATATCCGCATGATAATCCTCGGGGAACAGCGGGCGCAGCGAGCGGTCCACAATGCGAGACGTGAGGATCTCGTAATCATTGAGGCGGCCGTCGCGCTTAAAAAAGCCACCGGGGAATTTACCGGTGGCCGAATAATTTTCTTTATAGTCTACGGACAGGGGGAGAAAATCCGTGAGCGGATTGATCTCCTTGCGTGCCACAACGGTAGCCAGCATGCGCACGTCACCCACAGTCAGCCAAATGGCGCCATCCGCCTGACGGGCAAGTTTACCATACTCTACGGTAACAACTTGTCCGTTCCCAAGCTCAATTGAGCGAGAAACCAATTCCATACTAAAAGGATATAAGTGAAAACAGGAAGAAAGAAGAAGGGCGAGTCCTACTTACGGATGCCAAGCTTCTGAATGATTTCGCGGTAGCGTACGATCTCATCGCGGCGGAGATAATCCAGCAGTCTACGACGCTTACCCACCAGGCGGAGAAGACCCGTTTTGGTACTCATGTCCTTAGGGTTCTTCTTCAGGTGTTCGTTCAGGTGATTGATACGATACGTAAACAGGGCGATTTGGCTCTCGGCACTACCGGAGTCGCTAGCTTTCTGCGAAATGCTGTTTTCCTTGAAAATCTCAGCTTTCTTTTCGGATGTCAGATACATTCTCGTGCTTTTTCTCTTTTTTACTAGCCCGCAAATTACGGGAATAATCCAAGGCAGCGCAAGCTACTGTATGAATAAAATTATAGGAGCCGCTTAAGGCAGCAGAGCATACGCAGGCGGGGCCAGGCGCAGGGCCAGCAAAGGCAGGCTTATCCCTCCCGCCAGGCAAACATAGAGCAGCATCTCGGCAAAGAGGAATGCTTCCAGCATACCGGCAGCCCAGGGAAGCGCGGCCAGGCGGTCATACTGCCATTGCACCACCCCGGCGCCCAGGGCAAGGCATGTGAGCACGCCTATCTGCAGCAGCAAGGGCTTTTCCTGCGGAAACAGTTGCACCAGCACCAATATGCCCAGTAAAAGCCCCAGCATCAGGTATCCCCGGGTGGTATAATAAGCCGTAATGCGCCGCCCCAGCACCTGTTGCGACTCCGCATTCAGGCTGCGCCGCGCCCGGCGACGCACATACTCCTGCAACACCAGGGCGGCGAGCAGCAGGCTGGTTTGCACTACCCAGAAAAGCATGTACAAAGCTAGCTATTATCTTCGGGGCATGATAGAATACCTCAACGGCAAAGTGGCCCGGCTGGACCCGGCCCTGGTGGTAGTGGAGTGCCATGGGGTGGGTTATGCCTGCCGCATATCGCTGAATACATACACTGCGCTCAAGGGTATGGCCACCGCCCTGGTACACACCCACCTGCAGATCAAAGAAGACAGCCACACACTCTATGGATTTGCCCACGTGCACGAGCGGGCCTTGTTCTTGCAACTGCTGGGCGTGAGCGGAGTGGGCGGCAGCACGGCGCTCACTATGCTGAGCGGCATGACGGCTGCCGAGCTGCAGGCCTGCATTGCCCAAAGTGATGTAGCCCGCTTAAAGCAGCTGAAAGGAGTAGGTGAAAAAACGGCTAACCGCATCATTGTAGAACTGCAGAACAAATTGCCGCAGCTGGCAGAAGCCGCAGGAGAAACCCCCGGCGGGGCCACTGCCCTGCGGGCAGATGCCCTGCAGGCTTTGCTCAGCCTGGGATTTCCCAAGGCCGAGATGGAAAAACGGCTGGATCGCATACTCAAACAGGAAGCGTCTCCGGTTTCGGTAGAATTTCTTATCAAAGAAGCCCTTAAAGGCTGATTATTTCTGTGCCTGTGTATATTTGCCTCGCAAAACAGCGTTAACAATCCAGCTCTGACCGCGGCAATATCTAACCTCTCCCCAGTGCAACGCATGGTATAAATCTCTACGTAAGTTGATTTTTTCCCGAAAACCGTAAACGCGTTTTGCAGTATCGTCTGTTATCTGCATGTATTATCGTACTGGCATGGACTGTCAGTGCAGCAGATGCCTGCGCAAATGTGCCATTACTGCCGGCCGAAGGCTTGTGGGAGGCGTTTGCTTTATGGCCAATCCCGGAAGATACCACCCGCAAAAAACTGGACAGGTATGGCGATGCCACCCGGCGGGACAAGTATGACAACTCCAGCCTGCCCAATCCCAGCAATATCAAGAAGGTATTTGAGCTGGCGCCGGACGGCAAGGGCTTTTATGTATACGAGCGGGTGGGCGACCAGGATATCCGTCCCCCGTCTTACATTACCCGGGAGCAGTTCATGCGCATGCGGGAAAAGGAACAGCGGGAAGATTATTTCCGCGAACTGGCAGGCAACAGCAGCCAGAACGCCAATAAACCCCGGAGCCTGCTGGAACCCCAGCTGAACGTCAACAGCAAGCTGTTTGCCACCATATTCGGCAGCACCAAAATAGACATCAAGCCCAATGTAAGCGTACTGCTGGATTTCTCCGTGCGGCTCAACCGCATGAAAAATCCCT
>JAHBTG010000019.1 GCA_019638695.1 Bacteroidota bacterium
GGTATCAACTGCCTCATCGTGGAGAAAGGCGCCCCCGGCTTTGTGGTAGGCAAGAAAGAAGACAAGCTGGGTATCCGCGGCAGCGATACCACCACGTTACTGTTCAACGACGTTAAGGTGCCCAAGGAAAACCGTATCGGCGACGACGGCTTCGGCTTCAAGTTTGCCATGAGCACACTGGACGGCGGACGCATAGGCATTGCCTCCCAGGCCATGGGCATTGCTTCGGGCGCTTTTGAGTTTGCGCTGAAATACAGCCAGGAGCGCAAGGCTTTTGGCAAAGAGATCTTCAAACACCAGGCCATCGCCTTCAAACTGGCCCGGATGGCTACCGACGTGGAAGCCGCCCGCCTGCTCTGCCTCAAGGCTGCCCGGGAGAAGGATTTCGGGATGGCATTCGGCCAGACGGCCAGCATGGCCAAGCTCTACAGCAGCCGCATAGCGGTGGATGTGGCGCGGGAAGCCATACAGGTGCACGGCGGCTATGGCTATGTGAAGGAATACCACGTGGAACGCCTGTACCGCGATGCCAAGATCACCGAGATCTACGAAGGCACCAGTGAGATCCAGCACATTGTGATCTCCCGCAACCTGGTGAAATAATCCGCACGCTTCATTCAACAATCCAAGCCGCTCTTTGAAGAGGGCGGCTTTTGTATTCTAGTAAGATGCCGGGTTTTTTCCGGCACCTCAGCCAATTCAAATAACTTGTATTTTAGGCTATCTGAATGTTTAATCCTTCTTGCCTTGATAGCCAGCATACTTTCCCAAAAACCTCTTGAACCTAAGCAAGCTATTGACATCCGTAGCCTGAGCTCCGGAGTGCTGAGGCAACTGCAAGCACGGATAAAGGATACGGCTCCCGTATCTGGTTTTATCAGCAAGGAAGAACTGATTATGCTTACAGAAACCCATTTTAATGAGCGCATGCGGCTAGTAATGGGAGAGCTTAGTGAGACAGAACAAGCCTTGCTGCTGAGCCTGCGCACTAACCTGCTAACCAAAGGTCCGGACGACCAGGATGAGCCCCTTTCCAGGAGCCAGTGGCTGGCAGACAGAATCAGCCAGTTTGGCGGAAGCTGGACGTTCATCATCAGTTTCTTATGCTTCATCGTGATATGGATGTTCTCCAATATCTATCTGTTGAGCAAACCTTACGATCCCTATCCTTTCATTCTGCTAAACCTGGTACTGAGTTGTGTAGCAGCGCTGCAGGCGCCTGTCATTATGATGAGCCAGAACCGGAAAGAAGAGAAAGACCGCCTGCGCAGTATCAATGATTACCAGGTTAACCTGAAAGCCGAACTGGAGATTCGGGAATTGTATGACAAGCTGGACCGGGTACTGGACACTATATCAAACAAACTGGATCCCTAATCAGACTAACTTCATATTGATCATATGTTTATACTACACCGGACTGTTACCTGCCTGTTCCTTGCCCTGCCTGCCCTACTGTATGCACAAGAAACAACCTTACCTTCCTGGGTGCGCCATGTGCAGGCCAACCCCAGGGAGCTGCCGCAATATGTACTGGCAGACCCCCTAAGTGCACTGGAGAAAGAAATGAAGCTGATTCCTGCCGGCACCTTTACGATGGGCAAGGCAGAGGAATCCGTGCCGGACAGGCAGGTAACCGTGGTCGGCTTCTACCTGCAGCAGACGGAGATGAGCGTGCTGCTCTACCGCAGCTACCTGTGGCGGCTCCTGCAGGACAGCAGTGACGCCGCCTTCTGGGCAGCTTACCCCGATACGGCCTGCTGGAGCAAGGATTTTCCGGTTGGCTATCTGAATCCCCTGGTAGAGAACTACCTGCAGCACAAGGCCTTCAATGAATACCCCGTTGTGGGTGTGAGCCATGCACAGGCATTGGCCTGCTGCAAGTGGTTTGCGGCGCAAATGGAGCAAAAGCAAAAAGCGGTCTACGGAGAGCTGTGGTACAAACACATCCGCATGGGTGGATTTCACCTGCCTACGGAAGCAGAATGGGAATATGCCGCACTGGGCGGGCAGGAACGCAGTTTCTACCCCTGGCCGGCCAAGGGCAAAGAGAGTGTCCACTGCACCTATGCAGACAAAGGCAAGGTGCTTTTTGAGGCAAACTTTCGCCCGGCGAACGGTAATTTCATCCTGGATAATTTTGAATTCACTGCGCCGGTCAAAACCTTCAGACCCAACGGTTACGGACTGCACCAAATGGCGGGCAATGTGGCCGAATGGTGCGAGGACATGTTCCTGTTGCAGGGAGACCGCCCGGAGGTATATGACCGTCCCTGCAACCGCGATTATGACCTGTATCTCAGTGCCACTGCACGCGCAAGTACCACTGCCCAGGTGGTGCGCGGCGGCGGATGGGCAGACATTGCAGAACATATGACCGTGAGCTGGCGGCAACGGGAATTGCCGGACGCGCAGCATAGTTATATCGGATTCCGCATAGCGGCTATTCGTTTCCGGTAAAGCGGAACGGACAAATGCACTGCGGGAATCTACCGCAAATAAAAAGCCCCTTCATCGGGGCTTTTTATTTGGTAGCGCGTACGGGATTCGAACCCGTGTCGCCTCTGTGAAAGAGAGGTGTCCTGGACCTGGCTAGACGAACGCGCCAAAAGGGATTGCAAAGGTAGCTGATGAAGTGCATACAGGGCAATACCCTTGCTAAAAAATTTGTGCAGGAGAAAATAGGGGTTTCTTACCTTTACCAAATGGCCTCTCTCCGCTCCTGGTGGCGCACTGTACAGCAAAAGCCCAGTCAATGGGTCTTAGGAGGGATCTTGCCTGTGCTATTCCTCAGCTCGTTCCTGACGTATCCTCAAAGACAACCGGAAGGCATCACCGGCTGCATCACCTGGGATACGCAGGGTTACCTGCTCTATCTTACGGGCCTGATCCACTGCGATCTGGCACAACATGCCTATGCAGACGACAATCCGTATGCGCGGCACTACCTGCACGCCCAGTCCAATGGCAGCCGGGTCATTCAGTACTGGATGGGCTATGCGCTGCTAATGGCGCCGGGTTATGCTATCGCCCACCTGGTGGCCTTGTGGACAGATTACCCGGCGAACGGGTTTTCGCCGCCCTACCATATCGCCGTATACCTCAGTTGCTGGCTGTACCTGGCGCTGGCCCTCTGGGTACTGCGCCGGGTGCTGCTCACCTATTTCGATGAGCGGGTAACGGCGCTTACCCTGCTATGCCTGTTGCTGGGCACCAATGTGCTTTTCCTGTCCCTGGGAGGTATTACGCAGGTGCACATTCCCCTGATGCTGCCCATCGCCCTGCTGGCGTGGCAGATACCGCGCTGGCACCGTGATCCCACACGCCTGCGCAGCATCAGCCTGGGGGTGGTACTGGGCCTCACCATGCTCACCCGCCCCACGGAAGGTCTTACCGGGGTGCTGGTACTATTGTTCGGGGTGTCACTGAAGGGAGGCATGGGCACACAGGTCCGCTGGATGTGGCGGCACCGTGCAGCCGCGGGGTGTATAACCGGTGCGCTGATACTGACCCTGCTGCCGCAGAGCCTTTACTGGTGGCTGGTGGCCGGCAAACCCTGGCTCCACAGTTACGGCGCCCACAACACTTTCCACTGGACCGCCCCTCACCTGCTCGAGGGCCTCTTCAGCTACCGCAAAGGCTGGTTATTGTATACACCCCTGATGGGGGTGACCTTGCTGGGCATAGGTTTGCTGCGCCATACAGGCTGGCAGCTGGCGCTGGCGGTGTATGCGGCGCTTAACCTGTATGTGATCTTCTGCTGGCACATGTGGTGGTACACCTTTGGCGTGGGTATGCGGGCCGTGGTGCAGATGTATCCCTTACTGGCCCTGGGATTAGCCGCAACCCTGTCATGGATACGCGCCCGCAACCTGTACTGGCGGGGACTGGCGGGCATGCTTATTGCAGCAGCCATTGGCCTCAATGTCTTCCAGGTGTGGCAGTATTACCACTTTATCCTGCCTAAGGACGGCATCTCCCGGCTCTATTACTGGCAGACGTTCGGCCAGACACGTATGGATTACCGGTGGATGAAATACCGCGACCTGGACCAGCGGCATGACGGCCCCTGGGGGGCGCTGGCGGGGAAGCAGACCTTCGCCGCACCCGGGGAGCTCAGCAGTCCGGCACGGGAATATTCCTCCGTGCTGGCCATACCGGCCGGAAAAGAACCTCTGCAAGGCGGAGACTGGGTACGGGTGTTGGCCATAACCGAATACACAGACGATGCGTTTGACGATGAGTCCAATGCCCGGCTGGTCACCCAGCTGACGGGCGCACCGGCCACACCACCCCTCTGGGCGGGGGTGCGCATACAGCCGTCTACCCGGCCGGGGATACGCGACAGCCTGTGGTATGAGGTGCAACTACCCCGGGAAGTACAGCCCGGGGATTCCCTGAAATTGTATATATGGAACAGGGGCGGCCTGCTGCGCCTGCATAGCCTGGCTATCTTTCGGGTGGAGACAGAATAAACGCCCGGTATCTTTCTATGGCTTTGGTACGTATTTTGCAAAAACATCCTGATACCTGTCATTCATTCATTCCAACCCAGCGTAGTTATGCCGTTACTGTTCATGCTCCTGTTACTTGCCGGTCCGCTATATGCCCAGCAAAAGGTACGCACGTATACCCCGCCCGCCATCAACTGGGCTGCCAGTATGCCCCGGGCACAAGGAGATGTCATCCAGAACATCATCAAGTTTGACCCCCTGCAGTTGATACACGGGGAATTCGGGCTCCATTATGAGCGGCGGCTCAATGACCAGCTGGGCTGGGAAGTGGGCATGGGAATCACTTTCCGGGACTATGTATGGCAACTGGGCCGTGAGATAGGCGGCAAAGAGTTCATGGATCCCAAGCGCATAGAAAGTTACACGAACGGTATTGCGCTGCGCACGGCCCTGCGGCTTTATCCTGTGGGGAATGCCGATGAGCCGAACCGCTTCTTTATGGGCCTGGGTGTGCAATACAAGACCTATGGCTGGAACACCGTGGTAGAGAACTACCGCAACCCGTCCTTCCCGCTGGAAGTAGTGGCCAAGGGCACCTTTGAAGAGAGCCGGAAGCTGACAGATATCCAAATCCTGTTTGGTCAGCAGCACTTCCTCAATACCAATATGATGGTGGAGTATTTTGCCGGCGCCGTGATCCGGTTCCAGCAGCTGCAGGGTGTGAATTTCGATTCCTGGGAAGAGCCCCGCTCCGGGCTGAACAGTTCCTATGAGGAGAACCACACCGGTCCCAACCTCGTACTGGGCCTGCGCATTGCCTACGGGTTCTAGTGTATACGGCTGGTATCAGCCGCAGGATTACGGGCCAGGACAGCCGCCGTTTCTTCATACTGTTTCTCTTCCTGCAATTTGCCTTTGCGGTTATAGAAGTACCACTTCCCCACGCGCTGCCCTTCCCGGTAGGCGCCCATTTCACGTGTGTTGCCATTGGGGTAATAGCTGCGGTAGCTGCCATGCAGCTTTCCGGCTCTATAGACCACTTTTTCCTGGGGGGTACCGCTGGGATACAGCACGGTAAAGGCGGTGTCTGCAGTGAACGAAACCTGTTGTTCCCTCAGGTCGGCAGGCGCGCGGTCCTCCCAGGGATCAAAGCTCAGGACTATTTTACTCTCAAAATACTGCCCGGCGCCGCCCAACCACAGGCCCAGGCTTGGGAAGCTGCGGAACCAGGGTTCATTCTCCACCCACAACTGCCAGGAATCGGCATCCAGCCACTGGCGCATCAGGGGAAAGAGATGCTTCATCTCCGCATAAATGAAGACATTACCCTTGCTGTCCAGCCGGTCCCGCATCTGGCGAAAAAGGGGATTCCGCTCCAGGGTATTGCGCTGCTCATAGTCGTCTATCCACTGCTCCAGTGCTGCTTCACTTAACGCAAATACCACACAGTCATCCACATAAGTGTAATAAGGATACTCAAACCCACTGAGCAGTTTGCCCAGGAAAAGTTTGAAGAACCCTTTTATATGGAGGTAGTTGATCTCATACTTCTTGTAGTTGCGGGTTTTGAACTTGACGGGGCTGCGGCGGCGTATCTGCTTCTCCATCCGCTGCATACCGGCGCGGGCTTCATCAATACTCCGGGTATGTATCACCACACAAGGTTCCGGCTTGCCTTCCGGACCAACGGTATGCACCAGTGCGATCTCTCCCCCTATCCAGCTAACAAAATCGCGCTTAAGGTCTATGCGAAACCACTTCTCCAGGGATTCCAGCATCTTCAGGTACTCCGTTGCTTCCGGGTTGCCGGAGAAGCGGGCAGTCATGCGCTCATAGAAAGACAGGTAATCTGCGAACTGGAGGCTGGTATACAACGCCACGCGGTTGGGCACCACTGCCGGGGCGGCCAGCCGGCCATTGCCGCTATGGAGTATATCCACAAAATACCCGGGTAAAGAGTCGTGTATATAGGTATAGCCGTTCAGGTGTATCTGGTCGTCCTTCACCTCCAGGTACATACCGGTAAAATCCAGCAGAGCAGAGACATCCGTTATAAGTCCCTGCTGCTGGGGGGCAAACAGCGCCAGGAACAGCGGCACACGACTATGGTGGATATAGCAGGTAAGTATGCCTCCCCGGGCGGTCTTCTCCCGCAGACGGGTCATCCCGGGCAGGCGCTCAAAATAAGGAGTCCGCTGCTGGTCTATAGCTGCATACATGAGTTTGGGAGAATAGCTCAGCGTCAGCAGGTTGCCCAGTATGGCGATATGCAGGGTGCTGCGTTGCCCGGCGTCATACACCTTCAGGATACGGACATCATGGTACGTCTGGCTGGTAACATTATCCGTAAAAGTAGCCAGCAGGGGATGCAGGATATCTTCCAGCACCGAGACACTGCTCCCGCTTTTGAGGTCCGCCAGGTAGAGCATATCATAATCTGCCGGGCCGGTGAGGTGCAGGGACATGGCTATGGGCCGTCCGTCCAGCAAATCTGCCAGCTGCCGGTTGGCCTGTATGAGCGAGTCCAGGGCATTGAGCTCCCGGTTGGTTTCGGCAAACCAGGGGTGCGTCAGCAGGTGGCGCCAGATGGCCGTCTCCTGCACCCGGCGAAAGCTGCCGACGGGTTCGCTGGTTTCCACGATAAGTATCGCGTCTTCCGGGATAGCCGAGAGGGCCGCCAGTTGTGGGGGTTTGTAAAAGAAATAATAATAGACACCCACCCCGGCAGCGCCGAGAAAGACTAGCCAGAAGAGGGTCTTGAAGAATCGCTTCATAGGAGCAAATTAGCAGAAACGGCAAGTAAGGCGCATAAGAAAATCAGGAAACCTGCAAGCCCCTGGCCCAGTGTATCGCACCGGCCACGGTATCCGGCACAGAAACCCCGTGGCGGTAATTCCCGGCAAAATGCAGGCCGGGTAGCTGGCGTTCCAGGGTGTCCAGCGCCCCCTGTACCTGCACATAGCCCAGGTTGTACTGGGGAATGGCGGCCGGGTACCTGACGAGGTGGGCCAGTTCGGGCAGGGCGCTTATCCCCAGCAAGCCGCTGAGTTCCCGGTGAATGCAAGAGACCAGCTCGGTCTCCGGCAACGCCGCCAGCTCCGGCTGGCGGCTGCCGCCCACAAAACACCCCAGCAATACTTTGCTTTGCGGCGCCCTGCCCGGGAAAATGGAACTGATAAACTGCACGCCCAGCAAACCGGACGCTTCATCCCCGGGTACCAGGAAGCCAAATCCATCCAGGGGGTGGCGCACCGCTTCGCGGGTATAACCCAGGGCCAGCAGAGTAACCGGGGCATAGGTCACTTTGGGATACACATGACCCAATGGCAGCCGGGGAGCACTGTGCAAAGGAGTGGTGACCAGCACATGGTCATGGACGGCTATCTCCCGTCCGTCCGTATCCAGCAGCTGCCATTGCCCGGCCGCAGTATGATCCAGTGCGGCAACCGGAGTATCCAAACGTACCGGCAGGGGCAGTTGTGCGGCCAGCCGTACAGGCAGGGTCTGCATGCCTGCCGCAAAGGAATGCGGTTGCCTCCTGGGCAGTTTGCGGACCGCTTTGAAAAGGCTGCCATGGCGCTGCTCCATCTCTGCCAGGCGCGGGAATGCCTGCTGCACGGAGAGGCGATGGATGTCTCCGGCATAGATACCCGACACAAACGCATCAGCCAGAGGCAGGCAGCCGGGACCCAGCCGCCGGGAGACAAAATGGG
This sequence comes from Bacteroidota bacterium, assembly GCA_019638695.1. Classification (GTDB taxonomy): domain Bacteria; phylum Bacteroidota; class Bacteroidia; order J057; family JAJTIE01; genus JAHBTG01. Next base: position 8,168 of record JAHBTG010000019.1, read on the forward strand.
CAAGGCTTTCTTCTTCCGCAAGCGGAGAGGTGCGCACCCAGGGTTCGTGCAACAGCCGCCAGCGGGCTGCCAGCGGCAGTATCTTACCGGAAAACAATAAGTTCCGGGGAGAAACGGATCGCAGCCTGCCTTTGCGCAGCAGGTAGCGTTTGTAGGCGGCAGGCTGTTGCCCGATAAGCGCTTCCGTGAGACCCAGTTCCTCAATAAGCGCTTTCAGCGTGCCCTCTCCGAGGGCGATGGTAGCCGGTCCTTCTTCGACCAGGTACCCCTGCACCTGCCGGGTGCGGACATTGCCCCCCACATGGTGGCTGCGCTCATACACCTGCACGGTCACCCCGCGTTTGGCCAGTTCATAAGCTGCAGACAACCCCGCCAGCCCTGCACCCAGTATGCCGATGTTCATACCGCGAAGGTACTCAAGCGTTTTGCTCGGAATACCAGCGAGGGCTAGACTTTGCGGATGCGCATGGCGATGGGAATGGCCAGTATGGTAGTGACGGCAGCTATATAACCCACTACTTCATAACGCAAGACCTCGCCATGCGGGCCTTCCAGCAGGATGAAACCGGCCAGGCTCACCGCCAGGGCATTGATCAGTTCCCGCACGGCAATATTCACACTCATAAAGCGTCCGCGCATCTGGGGCTGCACACTCATGGTAATGAGCGACATGCCGGGAATCGTGCGTGCCGAGGAAAATACCATGAACATGGTGGTCACCGCCACGGCCTGCCACAGCGGCACACGGCCCAGGTGGGTAACCAGCAGCAGTGGTATCACGGTGAGGAAAGCGCCTATGGTGAAGATGCGCACTTCGCCATAGCGGTCTGCCAACCGCCCGGCCAGCGGCATAATGAGCATGGTGCTGACGCCCCCCACCAGGTAGACATAGAAGATCTGGGATTTATCAATGCCCACATTGGCTTCATAGCTTTTGGCAATAAAAGGGATGACCATGAACATGCCCATTACCATCATTCCCATCAGGGCAAAGGCCCACAAGTGGTTTCTGGTGAGGACTACCTCCAGGGTTTCATCCCACACGCTACGCTCCCGCACGCGGCCCATATGGCTGCGCATAGCGGGCAAGTATTGCCATGCCAGGATAAAGAACGGTACTGAAAGTGCGCCTATGAGGTAGAAAGGCATATGCCAGTCAAACTGCACCGCGGCCAGCAACCCCAGCGGCACGCCCAGTGCAGAGGCTATGGAGAAGCTGGACATGACCACACCTGTGGCGTAACCCCTGCGTTCGCGGGGCACTTCATCTCCCAGGATAGCCAGCGTAGTGCTGCTGATCAGGCCGCCGCAAATGCCGGCCAGCACCCTGAAGACCATCATCATCTCATAACTGCTGGCAAAGCCGCAGCCCACCGTGGCTGCAATGAAGCCGGCATAAAAGAACAGCAGGAATTTTTTGCGGTCGAAATTATCCGCCACCACCCCGGAAACCAGGCAGGCAATGCCCGCCGCAAACTGGAAGGCGGCCACCAGCATGCCAAATTGTGCATTGGTGATATGCCAGGCCTCCTGGAACCAGGGAGCCAGCGGCATCATAATGATAAAATCCACTACGTGGGTGAACTGTATAACCGCCAGGATGACGAGCATCATCATCTCTGCCCGCCGGGTGCGCAAACTCGCTTCCATGCCACAAGCTTACGGCAATTTTGCAAAAGATTAAGTGCCGTTCATGTAAAGAAATACACAAGCGGCATCCGGCATTTCCATGTAATTTTGCCGGATGAACACCTTAGCCGAAACCCGTTTTGATTTCCCCGGTTACAAAGTGCGCCGCTACCAGGGCAAGGTGCGCGATGTTTATGTGATAGAGGAGCAACTGATGGTTTTTGTGGCTTCTGACCGCATATCGGCATTTGATGTGATCCTGCCGCAGGCCATTCCGCACAAAGGGCAGGTGCTGAACCAGACCGCCGCTTACTTCCTGCAGGAGACCGAAGACATTTGTCCCAACCACTTTATCACCTCACCGGACCCCAATGTAACGCTGGGGCTGCGCACACAGCCCTACCCGGTGGAGATGGTGGTGCGCGGCTATCTCTGCGGCCATGCCTGGCGGGTGTACCAGAGCGGAGAACGTATGATCTGCGGGGTGCGCATGCCCGACGGCCTGCAGGAGAACGATCCTTTCCCGGAGCCGATCATCACCCCCAGCACCAAAAGCCAGGTGGGCCATGACGAGGATATTTCCCGCGACGAGATCCTGAAAAGCGGGCTGGTGGAACAAGATGATTATCTCAAGCTGGAACACTATACCCTCCAGCTCTACAAACGCGGGACGGAAATGGCCGCACAGCGGGGTCTTATCCTGGCCGATACCAAGTATGAATTCGGTCACCGCGACTGGGACGTATACCTCATAGACGAGATCCACACGCCGGACAGCAGCCGCTATTTCCTGAAAGACAGTTACGACACTGCACGTGCACAAGGGGAACGCCCCCAACAGCTTAGCAAGGAATTTGTGCGGGAGTGGCTGATGGCCAACGGCTTCCAAGGCCAGGAAGGCGCCACCCCTCCGGATATGCCACAGGAATTCGTGGAGGAAGTCAGCCGCCGCTATATCCGGCTCTATGAGCAGGTAACGGGCCTGCCGTTCGAACCCCGGCAGACCACCCGCTCCCTGGCAGAGGAGGTATATGCGCATACCCTCAAGGCTGTGCGGGATATCCTGGATTAGGCTATGAACAGGTTACTACGTGGTAAAACATGTTAAATACATGTGTAGCATTAACATGTTCTACCCCATAACTGCCATTTCAACTTTCTTACAATGACCCCCACCGACTACCATATGCCCGCCGAATGGGCGCCGCACTACGCCACCCTGCTGAGCTGGCCCCGCAACCCCGCCACCTGGCCGGGCGATAAGCTGGATAAGGTAGAACAAGTATTTGCAGCGCTGGTAAGCGCCCTGGCCGGACGGGAGCGGGTACTCATCAATGCCGGGGGCATTGAGGCCCGGGTGTCCGCATTGCTGACACAAGCAGGGATTTCCCCGGATGCCTATACCCTGTTGCCCTTCGTCACCAACGACTGCTGGGCACGGGATCACGGTCCTATCGGCGTGGCTCACCGCCCTACCGGGGAGATCGCGCTTACCGACTGGGGGTACAATGCCTGGGGCGGCAAATACCCGCCTTTTGATGCGGATGACCGTATACCGGCCCAGGTAGCCGGTTACCTGGGATTACCCGTGCTCACCCCGGGCATTATCCTGGAAGGCGGCAGTATAGAAGTAGACGGCGCGGGCACCCTGCTCACCACACGTTCCTGCCTGCTGAACCCCAACCGGAACCCCCACCTCGCCCAGGCAGAGATAGAGGGCTACCTCCGCCAATACCTGGGCGCGGGGCGCATCCTGTGGCTGGAAGACGGTATCATAGGCGACGACACCGATGGCCACATAGACGACCTGACCCGGCTGGTGGGTACCGAGCGTATCCTGACCATACTGGAAGGCAATCTCCAGGACGAGAACTACGCCGTCCTGCAAGAGAACTTTGCAGCGCTGCAAACTTTTACCACGCCTGCCGGTAAACCCTACCGCATAGACACGCTGCCCATGCCTGCCGCCCTGGTAGTGGACGGGGAGCGCCTGCCGGCCAGCTATGCCAATTATTACATAGCCAACGGGGCCATCCTGCTGCCCGTGTTCCGGGACCCGAATGACGCTGCTGCCATTCGCCTGCTGGAGGAGGCTTTTCCACAGCACGAGATCGTGCCTATCGACTGCCGCCACCTGCTGTGGGGACTGGGAGGGCTGCACTGCGTCACCCAGCAGATACCGGCAGGACCCAATCTCCTGTAAACCTGCTCAATACCTTCCCCACAACCACCGGGTTTACTTGCTCATCTTAAGCGCAGGCACCGCCTGCAACCTGCGAAAACAGGCATATGAGGTCAGTAGAATGCCCAGTAAAACAAAGGCAAAAATCCAGATTTGAGCAGGGTCCCCTAAGGCAAGGTGCGCTATCATGGCAGAAAGCTCTGTAAACACAAAACCGGCATAAGCCCATTCTTTTACCCTGGGCGGAACCACAGGCAGTAACAGCGCCAGCACGCCCAGCGCCTTGGCCAAAGCCAGCTCCACGCGGAAGTAATCCGGAAAGCCCAGGTGCGCAAAAGCCGCCTTCAGCTCGGGATTGGTCAGGTAGCTGAAAGCCGAAAAGGCCATCATAAAACAAAACAGGCCAGTAGTTGCCCAATAGACGATTTTCATCTTTTTCATAAATAAAGTTCTTAGCATGAAATACCGGACAAAGGTATTTTTACTAGGTTTACTATGGTAATGAGTTTCCTTTTAGAAACCGGTTTCCTTAATGAAACTACCCTGATGAAATCAATGCCCACAGAACCTGTTGCGCTGCAACCCTTGCCCAAAACGGTCCGGGAGTGCACACAAACCTTTTTGGCCATCCGGGACACCATGGAGCTGCTATCCGGCAAATGGAAAATCCAGATCATTGGTGCGCTCATGCGTAAAAGCCCGCTCCGTTTTATGGATTTGCTGCGGGAAGTGGATGGCATAGCTGCCAAAATGCTATCCAAGGAACTGCAGGACCTGGAGATCAATCAACTGGTAGCACGCACCGTGCAGGCTACCAAGCCCATTACCGTAGAATATGCCATAACCCCCTATGGGCAAACCCTGGAGCGTGTTATACAGGAGATCGTTTCCTGGGGCAGCCTGCACCGCAAACGCATATTCGAGAAGGCCGATTGACGCAGAACAGGGATTTGAAACAAACAAAACGGAACGGGTTGGGGAATGCTGTGGCATTCCCCAACCCGGTTTGAAAAGGGTGTAACGGAACCGGAGTTACCTGTCTTACTCAGTGTAAATGACAGGATAGAGCACCCAGCTTACCCCGGCAAAGAGCAGGCCAGTGGCCGGGAGCGCCCACAGCTCCTGGCTGTGCGGCAACCCTGTCAGGATCTTGAGCGCCAGTTGCACCGAAAGCAATAGTACCGGGAGCACCACCGGGAAACTGATCACTGCCATAAGGGTATTGCGGTGATTACCGGCGCTGGCTATGGCCGCATTGAGCGTAAGTGTGGCCGCAAAGCCAAAAGCAGAGAGCGGCACCACGTACCAGATACGGTGCAGCGTAAGAGATGTATCTTCCAGGGGAAGCAAGATAGCGGCCAATACCAGAATGACGCCCTGCAACAGCAGCAGCAATACAAAGTTATAGAGCAGGCGAGCTCCTAACTGTGCCTGCGGACCGGCCAGTTGATAGCGATACAAATGCAGGCCGGGCGGAGCGGAGAGAAAACCCTTACCAGCCGCCAGTATGGCAGTAAACAGCATCATAAGCCATACCAGCACCACCCACAAACTAGTACCGGCGGGGCGGGGCAGGGCCAGTCCGGCGGCAAACACCATCACCCCGGCATAAAAGAAGAGGCCGTACAAAGCCGACCGCTGGCGAATCTCCAGCTGCCACTCCAGGCGAAGAAGCAGCCACAGGGTGCGTATAGAGAGGGCTGGTCGCAGGGGAAAGAAGGGTTAATCCTCAAACTGGTTGCTGGGGCGTTCCGCATCATTGCGGTTGTAGTTGCCGGTTGTGCGTTCCGCCGTTTCCACGCAGCTGCTAGTCATGTTCTTGGGTGCAGGGAAACCGCGTTTTTCCAGTTTAAGCATAGGATCTGTATAAAGCCTGCGGAGGAATATAGCAATATTGGGCATGGCCATATACCCCCCCTGTCCATACACGCTGTACTCAGGATAGTGTATGGCCTGGTCGGCATTGCCCACCCAGGTGCCTATAGCCAGGTCCGGCGTGATGCACATGAACCAGGCATCGGTATTCTTGTTGGTGGTACCGGTCTTGCCGGCCACTTCCACTTCCCAGGGCACCTTATACTCCGGGCGCAGGTTACCGGCCGTGCCCTGGTCCACCACCGCACGCAGGGCTTGCACCATCAGGTAAGCGGTTTCTTCGCTCAGCGCTTCCGTGGTGTTGGGCACAAAGGTTTTGATGACATTGCCGAATTTGTCTTCGATACGGGTAACAAATATGGGCTCATGCCACACCCCGCGCCCGGCAATCGTGGCATAGGCGCTGGTCAGCTCCAGGATATTCAGCTCAAATGAGCCCAGCGCCAGGGACGGCACCGCTTGTATCTCGGAGCGGATACCCATCTTCTGGGCATAACGTACCACCTCGTGGGGCGTCACCTTTTCCGTGATCAGGCGGGCTGTCACGGTATTGACCGAAAGGGCCAGCGCCCGGCGCAGGGGCATCTTGCCGGGGTACTTGCCATCCGCGTTCTTGGGGTCCCACACCTTGCCGGTGTGCGGGTCTGTCCATTCCAGGCGCTCCCCGCTCACCTGGGTGCAGGGGGTATATCCGTTATCAAAAGCGGCTGTGTATACGAACGGCTTGAAGGTAGAACCCACCTGGCGCTTGGTCTTGGCCACGTGGTCATACTTAAAGAACTCCTGGTCCAGGCCCCCTATCCACACCTTGATATGGCCGTTCTCGGGGTTAATGGCTACCATACCGCTTTCGAGGAACTGTTTGTAGTAGTAGATGCTGTCCAGCGGAGACATGGTGACCTCTATATACCCTTTGTCATTATAGGCATAGAGCTGCATGGGCACCTTCTCCCGAAAAGCAGCCTCTATCTGGGCTTTGGTATGGCCGGCCGTGAGCATGGTATTGTACCGGGCGCTCTGGCGCATGGCCCTGCGGATGATGGTCGTGTCCTTTTTCCAGATCTCGTAGCCCTTCATATTCTTGTTGAAGCGCTCCTGCTGCAAACGCATATTCTCCTGCATGGACTGCTCTGCCAGCACCTGCATGCGGGTGTCCAGCGTGGTATATACCCGCAGGCCGTCGGTATAGATATTGGGGCAGCGGCGCTTGCCGTTGTGGTTGATGGTGACCTCGCATTTATCGCACCAGTCCTGCAGCCACAGCCGCAGGTGTTCCCGGAAATAAGGCGCCACCCCCCGGTTATGGGCCAGGCGGCCATAGGTCCGCACTCCCAGCGGGAGTTGCTTGGCGCTGTCTGCCTGCGCCGGGGTGATAATACCCTGGTTCGCCATGAGTTCCAGCACGATATTGCGACGGTTGAGGGCTTTCTTGGGATTTTTGAGCGGATTGTATACGCTGGGGCCCTTAAGCATGCCCACCAGCAAGGCTGCCTCATGCAGGCTGAGCTCTGCACAGTTTTTACCAAAGTAAACGTTGGCCGCACTCTGTATGCCGTAGAGCGTTCCGCCAAAAGGCACCGTATTCAGGTAATGGAGGATGATCTCGTCTTTGGTATAGCGCCGCTCCAGGTATACGGATACGATCATCTCCTTGAGCTTGCGGGTGGCGTTGCGGGCCTTGCCCACCTGCTGCTCGTCATACAGGTTACGGGCCAGCTGCATGGTGAGGGTACTGCCCCCCTGTGCATCCCCGGTGGCTATTTTACCAAAGGCGCGGAACAGGCCCCAGAGGTCTATACCGCTGTGATGGTAAAAGCGTTTGTCTTCTGTGGCAATAAGGGCATTCTTGACCACCGGGGGAATCTCGCTCATTTTGGCAAATACCCGGTTCTCATGCCGGTAGAAGGTACCGATAACCTTGCCGTCTGCGGAATAGACCATGGTAGCCAGGCTGGTATTGGGGTTTTCCAGCTCTTCCAGTCGGGGCATGCTGTCCAGCACCACGATCACGAAAATGATGAATGCCAGCATCAAAACGCCCACTGTGCTCAGCAGGATGATGCGGAACTTGCGAAAAGCGGGATGGAAGCGTATGGCCATACAACGATCCAGGGGAAAGATTCCTGGCAAAAACAGACAAAAGTACAAAAACTTAACGCGGGCTTGTGCTAAAGTATGTTAGCTGCCAGCGGCAAGATTGCGCAGAAAGCCGGAAATTGCACACATGAAAGACCACACTCTGAAACTGGGCCTGGTACAAATGGCCTGCACGGCCGATATCGCCCGTAACATGCAGCAGGCCTATGCACAGGCAGAGGCCCTGGCCAAACAGGGCGCCCGGCTCATCTGCCTGCCGGAGCTATACCGGAGCCTGTATTTCTGCCAGACGCTGGACGCCACCCACTTTGCCCTGGCAGAAGCTGCAGACGGGCCCAGCTACCAGCTGTTCCGTCAGCTGGCCGTGCAATATAAAGTGTCTCTCATCATTCCCATTTTTGAAGAACCTACTGCCGGGCTGTATTTCAACAGCGCAGTGATCATCAACGAAACCGGGGCGCACCTGGGCACTTACCGCAAACAGCATATCCCGCATGACCCGGGATTTGAAGAGAAATACTATTTCACCCCGGGAGACGGGGGGTACCGGGTGTGGCGCACGGAAGCTGCAGACTTCGGCACCCTTATTTGCTGGGACCAGTGGTACCCGGAAGCCGCGCGCCTGACGGCCTTGCAAGGGGCACAGATCCTGTTCTACCCCACCGCCATCGGCTACAGCGCCGGTGAGCCGGCCGAAGAAGGCGCTGCCCAGCTGGACGCCTGGGTGACCGTCCAGCGCAGCCATGCGATAGCTAATAATGTATTCGTAGTAGCGGTGAACCGTGTGGGCACGGAAGGCGGCACCCGTTTCTGGGGCAACAGCTTTGTGGCCAACCCGCTGGGCAAGGTACTGGCCCATGCGGATGAAACTGAACAGAACCTGCTGGTAGAGATCGACCTGGCAGAGATCCGCTATTACCGCCAGTGGTGGCCTTTCCTGAGAGACCGGCGCATAGATACCTACGCAGGCATCACCCGCCGCTGGGGGACCGGAGAATAACCGTTACTAGGGAGTAATCACCACTTTCACGGTAGCTGTGGTCACATTCAGGGCCTCATCGCTCACCAGGAAGGTGAGGTTATAGTTAGCCGGCAATACATTGGGGAGCGTTACGGTTTCATCGATAGCATCCTGAGTGCCGCTTAGCTCGGTGGTATAGAGCAGGTTACTGATCAGGTTATCTTCTGTGAATAACCGCACCTGCAATATGTCGAGCGCCTGGTCATCCCGGAAGCTGGCCTGCAAACGCAGAGTGCTGCCCGCTGTGGTGTGGAGCACCTGGTCCGGGTCCGGACTGATAATGGTGATGGCCGGCGCCGCCAGGTCATTGGGGTTGGTAAAGGTAAACTCGCGGGTGACTTCGGCCGTCTGGCCGGCTTTGTCCGTGAGGGTCACCCGCAGGCGATACTCCCCGGCAGGGGCGCTGGTGGGCAGGTAAATATCGGCTGTATCGCGCACGGCATTGCGGCCGAAGTTGCGCGTGGAGCTGTATTGCCAGATACCGGCGCTAACCGGTTCTATACGATAGCCGATGCTGGCCACTTCACCTTCGGCATCCGCCTGCACCACTACACGCAGGGTTTGTTCGGCCGCATAGCTCAGCGTGCCTGCAGAAGGAACCAGCAAAACGAGCGTGGGCGCCGCCGGAGCCGGGGTATCGTCCTCTTTCTTTTTGCAGGAAACCAGCAGCACCAGGCATAGCAGGCCGGTGATACCAGCAGATAAAAAGATAAGCGCATGGCGCTTGCTGTTTGATGACATAGCTTTATGGGCAACAGGACTCTCTCCAGCATCAAAGTTAGTGGTTTTTAGACGAGACCAGGCAGAGATTGGATGAGTGGCGGCGGCATGCGTATCTTGCGGCATGACGAACCGCTCATTTACCGCCCTGCAAGCCGCCGCTGCACAGGTGCAAGACCTGGCTGCTGCCATGAGTCTGCTCAGCTGGGACCAGGAAACGTATATGCCTGCCGGGGCTATTGAGGCCCGCGCAGGGCAACTGGCCACGCTCTCGGGTATCCACCACCGCATGCTGGCTACGGAACTGATGCCCCTGGCAGAAGCACTCCTGCAGGAATCCGGGCTAAGCGAGACCGAGCGGCTCAACGTGGAACAGCTGCACCGGCAACTGACTAGGACGCTTAAGCTGCCGGAAGACCTGGTGCAATCGCTGGCGGCGGCTACCGCACAGGCCCAGCATGCCTGGGAACAGGCCCGGGCCGCCAACAGCTTTGCACAATTTGCCCCTCACCTGCAACATATCCTGGAGCTTAAACAGCAGGAAGCCGAGTGTTATGGCTATGCGGCAGAACGGTATGACGCCCTGCTGGATGCTTATGAGCCGGGTATGACCGCCGCCCAGCTGGATGTGCTGTTCGGAGACCTGCAGACTGCATTGGTGCCTTTCCTGCAGAAAGTGCAGGGCTGTACACAGGTGGATGACAGCTTCCTGTACCAGGCCATTCCGCAGGATGCCCAATGGGCCTTTGGACTGGAACTGCTGGACAAACTGGGTTATGACCGCAAGCATGGCCGGCAAGACATTTCTGCGCATCCGTTCTCCATTGGCATTCATCCCACCGATGTGCGCATTACCACCGTGGTAAAAGAAAAGGACCTCACGGCCATGGTCTACAGTACGATCCACGAGTTTGGACACGCATATTATGAGCTGGGGCTCCCCGCCGCGTTCCGCGGCCTGCCCCAGGGCGAAGCCTGCTCCCTGAGCATCCACGAAAGCCAGAGCCGCATTTGGGAGAACAACCTGGGACGCAGCCTGCCCTTTGTACAGCACTGGCACCGCCGCATGGCCGGCCTCTACCCGGACGGGCTGGCCGGAAAGGACGCTACCCAGGTATTCAGGGCGCTTAACCGCATAGCGCCTTCGCCCATCCGCATTTATGCCGATGAGGTGACATATCACCTGCATATCATCCTGCGCTACCGGCTGGAGCGCCAGCTGGTAGCAGGTACCCTGGCCGTGGCAGACCTGCCCGAAGCCTGGAACAGCACCCTGAAGGAACTGCTGGGTATCGTGCCCGCCAGCGATGCCGAAGGGGTATTGCAGGACGTGCACTGGAGTATCGGCGCACTGGGCTATTTCCCCACCTACAGCCTCGGCAGCCTCTATGCGGCACAGTTCTGGGCGCATGCCAGCCAGGCAATGCCCGCACTGGAAGCGGATATCGCTGCGGGCAATTACGAGGGCTTCCGGCAGTGGCTGCGCACCCATATCCACAGCCAGGGGCGGTTGTATGACAGCGAGACCCTGTGCCGCCGCGTGACAGGCGAAGGGCTGAACGCAGAATACTTCTTAAGTTATATCGAGCGCAAATTTGCCACCGTATATGACTACCCGTTATAGTTTCGTGCGTATCATTGCAGTCCGGTAACCCCCTCTCTCTTCACCAGGCATGCCTTTTATCATCCACCTGCTGCTGGGTACATTTATCAGCTTTTTTGCGGCCATGCCGCTGGGGCCGGTAAATCTGGCTATCGTGCAAACGGCCATTAACCACGGGCGCTGGCAGGCGGTGCTGGTAGCCGTGGGCAGTTCACTGGTAGAGCTGATCTACTGCCTCATCTCCGTGTGGGGGATAGACCTGCTGTTCAGTAACCAGCAGGACCAGGACATTACACTGCTGTTCATGCAGCTGGTTTCCATTCCCCTCATGTTTACCCTGGGCATTCACAACCTGGTGAAGCGGGTGAAGGAGGATGAAGACGGCGAAAAGGTAAAGCGTTTCAGCCGCATGGGAGGCATGGCCATGGGCTTCATGCTCAACCTCTTCAACCCCATGCTGCTGCCTTTCTGGATCATGGTGGCGGGCTACCTGCGCAGCCGCAGCTGGATCAGCGATGACCTCTCTCACCTGGTGACCTATTCCGTAGGTGTGATGCTGGGCACACTCCTGTTGCAAACGCTGGTGGCGCTGTTTGCTTCGCGCAAACAGGAGGGCATGAGCCACAGAAGCAAGGTGCGCGTGACGCGGGTGATCGGGTGGCTGTTCATCTCCCTGGGCATGTACCTGATTGTGCAGATGTGCATGACGGCTATTGAAAAGGGCTGGATCTAGACAACCGTTCTACCAGCGCCTGCTTCCCTGGGATCCGGAGCTGGTATATCCATAGTTATCGGCCCGGGCGCAGGTAATCTTTTGGTTTCCAACCGTTTCCTGTATATTCGCCCTGTCTGGTACCTAATCGACCGTTTTCTTGTCTCTGCAGACCGATACCCACAAGCCCCACATCCTGTGTGTGGAGAGTAACCGCACTGAAAAAGAGCGCCTGATGGAGCTGTTACTGCCCTACCAGGATGCCTTTGTCATCCGGGCGGTGAATGACGGCGATGAATTGCTCCGGATGCTGGACCGCCTGATCCTGGAGGGCGAATCCATAGGGATGCTGCTGGTAGCCCAGCAACTGTCTGACGGCAAGGGCACGCATTTCCTGGCCAAATCCTATGAGAAATGGCCGCACAGCCTGTTCATGCTCATTGCAGAACAGCCGGGTACGGTCTCGCTGGAAGACGCCGAGGCAGCTCATATCTTCCGGGTATTTTACCGCCCGCTGGACAACCTCAGCTTTGGGCTGGGTATGCGCGAAGCCACCAGCTTCTATCTCTACCAGCAGGCGGTTAACCAGAAGGCCAAGATCCTCACGGAGCTGCACCGCGCTTCCATGAACCTTTCGGGGGAAATTCACCTGGAAAAGCTCCTCCACAAGATGATGCGCATCCTCATAGATAATGCCGATGCGCGGCATGGCTACATCATCATGGAGGAGGAGAACGGCAACCTCTATATAGAAGCCAGCGGCGCACAGGGCAGCTATGACACCCGGCTGGAGCGGGCAGAGATCACGGACTTTAGTCCCGTGTGCCCAGCTATTGTAGACTATGTGCGCAAGACCCGCGAGAACGTCATCCTCAATGATGCGCTGAACGAAGGGGCCTTTGCTACACACCCCTATGTGCGCAAGAACCTGTGCCGCAGCCTGCTGTGCGCACCTCTTATTTACCAGGGCAAATTGTATGGCATCCTCTACCTGGAAAACAATGAGAAGACCGACGCCTTCAACAGCGAATCCCTGGAGCTGTTCCGCCTACTGACGGCACCCGCCGCCATCGCCATTCAGAACGCCAAGCTCTACTCCCATATGGAGAGCATCGTGGATGAGCGCACGCGCGAGGTCATGGCCCAGAAAGAAGAGATCGAGCGCAGCCACAACCTTATCCGACAGAAGAACGACGACATTATCTCCAGTATTAACTACGCACGGCGTATCCAGGATGCCTTCCTGCCCAGTATCCACGGTATCAAGAAGGCATTTGACAACTGTTTTGTGTATTACAAACCCAAGGACATCGTCTCCGGGGACTTCTACTGGTTCAGCCGCCGCCTGAGCAAGACCATCATTGCCGCGGCAGACTGCACGGGCCACGGCATTCCGGGCGCGTTCATGACCATCATGGCCAATACCCTGTTGCGCCAGATCGTGGAGCTGGAGGGTATCTTCAAGCCCGACCAGATCCTGTACCACCTCAACCTGCGGGTACGGGTGGCCCTGTCCCAGGATACCGAAACCAGCGGCGGCAACCACAACTACCAGAAAGACGGGCTGGACATTGCCCTGCTGCAGATAGACACCAAACGGCGCAAACTGCAGTTTGCCGGCGCCAACCGCCCCCTGATCATTGTAAAAAAGGACGGCACCGTAGAAGAGCATAAGGGTGATAAGGTAAGCATCGGGGGGTACCAGGCAGAAGAGCACGTGGAGTATACCACCCACAACTTTGAACTGGACGAGGGAGACACCATTTACCTCTTCAGCGACGGCTATCCGGACCAGATAGGCGAGAAGGAAGACCGCCGCTTCAAGAGCAAACGCTTCCACACGCTGCTGCAGGAGATCTACAACAAGGATATGGATCACCAGCGCCTGCTGCTGGATGCCGAGCTGCGCCACTGGCGCGGCGACAATGAACAGACCGATGACATCGTGGTGATCGGCATCCGGTTCTAAGAAAAACCCCCGGTTGGCCCGTCACGGAGCAATTCAAATGCCCGTATGTTTGTGGCAGGAAACCCTTTGCCCTCCGTAGGCAGTTATTTCATATCAAATACTCACTCATGGCCTGGAAAAACCTGCGACACTTTATAGAGGCCCTGGAAGCCGCCGGAGAGCTCAAGCGCATCCGGGAATATGTGAATCCCGAGCTGGAGATCACGGAGATCGTAGACAGGGTATCCAAGAACGATGGCCCCGCCCTGCTCTTTGAAAATACGGGTACGGGTTTCCCCCTGCTTATTAACAGCATGGGAAGTAACCGGCGCATGTGTATGGCGCTAGGCGTCCATAACATGGATGACATTACCCGCGAAATAGAAGCGCTGTTCCATGAGCTCACCGGGCCCAAGGAGGGTTTGATGGACAAACTGAAGATGCTGCCCAAGCTGGGCAAACTCGCCAGCTGGATGCCCAGGGTAAAGCGCGGCCGGGGCGAGTGCCAGCAGGTGGTGATGACCCACCCGGACATCACTCAACTGCCTGTGATGAAATGCTGGCCTGCCGACGGCGGCCCTTTCATCACCCTGCCGGTCATTCATACCAAAGACCCCCTCAACGGCGCACGCAACGTGGGGATGTACCGCATGCAGGTATTTGAGCCGCAGCTCACCGCCCTGCACTGGCACCTGCACAAGGTAAGCCGCCGCCATTTCAACGAATACCGCAAGCTGGGTAAGCGTATGCCCGTGGCCGTGGCGCTGGGTGGAGACCCGGTCTATACCTATGCAGCCACAGCACCCCTGCCCGATGGGATTGACGAGTATATACTGGCCGGATTTATCCGCAAAAAAAGGGTGGAACTGGTGCGCTGCCTCACCCAGCCGGAGATAGAAGTCCCTGCGGATGCAGACATTATTATCGAAGGATATGTGGACCCGGAGGAAGACATGATCTGGGAGGGCCCGTTTGGCGACCATACCGGATATTACAGCCTGCCGGACTGGTACCCGCGTTTCCACATCACGGCCATCACGCACCGCAAGGACGCTGTCTACCCCAGCACCATAGTGGGCGTGCCGCCGCAGGAGGACGCCTGGATCGGCAAAGCCACCGAGCGCATCTTCCTGGCGCCCATCAAAATGACCATGGTGCCGGAGATCATAGACATGCAGCTGCCCATCCACGGGGTGTTCCACAACCTGGCGCTGGTGCAGATAGACAAGACCTTCCCGGGCCAGGCGCTCAAGGTCATGAACAGCCTCTGGGGGGCAGGCCAGATGATGTTTACCAAGATGATGGTGGTGACCGACCAGCACGCGCAGATGAAGGACTACCTGCAACTGGCCCAATACATCAGCCGCCATTTTGACCCGGCACGGGACCTGGTCATCTCACAGGGACCCACAGACGTGCTGGACCATTCCTGCTCCAGCATGGCTTTCGGCGGTAAGCTGGGACTGGACGGCACCGCCAAGTTCCCCGAAGAGTTGGGTACCGGCGAAAGTCACCCCCATGACACTGCCGATGTACGCATAGACCTCTCTGCCCTGCAAAAGGACCACCCGGAACTGGTGGCACTCAACAGTGATCTGCTCCGCCACAATGTGAGCCTGGTCGTGGCTACGCTGCGCAAGACCCGCAAAGGAGAGGTGAAGGAACTGAGCCGTGCACTGCTGGCCCGACCGGAGTTTGCCCGGGTGAAAGTGCTTATCTGGCTGGATGCTGAGAATCCCGTGGAAGATATGCAGGACAACCTCTGGCGCTTCAGCAACAACACGGACGTGAAACGCGACAGCCTTATCCTGGAGGCTACGCAACCGGGCGAGGTCAATCACTTGGTGCTGGACGGCACCCGCAAGACGCAGGCACTGGACGGCTTCACCCGCGACTGGCCCAATATCCTTGTTTCGCTGCCGGAGACCATCGCGCATGTCGATACTCTCTGGCCCAAATTGGGACTGGGAGACTTCCTCCCCAGCCCCAGCCTCAAATACCAGAGCCAGATGTATGGCATGGAAGCGGTAGCGGAGTAGGGAACCGCCCCGGTATCCTCCTTCCTCAGTGCGTCACCCCTCAGCTTGTCTCAGGGTCCCATTGCCATTCCTGCAAGAAAGTGAGGAGGCCGAAAGCCACAGAGAGTGATGAAGATTCCCAGGTGGTTATCTTTGCCCGTATAAATCCGCTCATGGGGGAAGATTCCCCTCTTCCGAAAAGCCGTATACTCCATGCTCGCCACCGGTATCCTGCTCTACTGCCTGCTAACGCTGGGGCTGGGATTATGGGCGGCACGGCGGGTCAAGGGTATCGGGGATTTCCTGGTGGCGGGGCGGCGGCTGCCGCTGCACATTACCACCGCAGCCTTGTTTGCCACGTGGTTTGGCAGCGAAACGCTGCTGGGCGCTAGTGAGGCGTTTGCCAAAGAGGGATTGCGGGGTACCATAGAAGACCCTATAGGGGCGGCGCTATGCCTGATACTGCTGGGACTGTTCGTAGCCAGGCCCTTGTACGGCATGGGACTTTACACCTTCGGGGATTATTACCGGGTAAAATACGGCCCCCGGGCAGAGTGGCTGGGCAGTATACTCCTGGTAGTCAGCTACCTGGGCTGGATAGCGGGCCAAATGCTGGCCATAGGCATTGTAGCGGAAATCGCTATGGGGATTCCCAAAGAATGGGGCATTGTACTGGGCAGCCTGCTGGTCATGACCTATACGCGGCAAGGGGGCATGTGGAGCGTCTCTATCCTGGATACGGTGCAAAACACCGTGATCATCGCCGGACTGCTGGGTTTGTTATGGCTGGCCGCCCAAACGTATCCGCTGGAACAACTGACCGGCCATTTGCCGGCAGAGCAGCTGGCGTTCTTACCGGAAAAAGGCACGGTGTCTTTCTGGAACTGGCTGGCACTCTGGATAGCTGTGGGCTGGGGCAGCCTGCCGCAGCAGGATGTCTTCCAGCGGGTGATGAGTGCACGTTCTGTGCGGGTGGCGGTATGGAGCAGCCTCCTGGCCGGACTGCTGTACCTGGTGCTGGGTTTTATTCCAGTGGTGGTATCGGCAGCTGTCCTGCGCTATCAACCGGAGCTGGTAGGGGCGGATGCGCAATACGCCTTACCGGCCTTTGTGCAGGCACATGCGCCATTCTGGTTGCAGCTGCTATTCCTGGGGGCGCTGCTCAGCGCCATTATGAGCACGGCCAGCGGAGCTATCCTGGCCCCGGCAGCTATCCTGAGCGAGAACCTGCTCAAACACCTGCGTCCCGGGTGGTTCAGCAGTCCGAAAAAAGAACTGGCGGTTACCCGAGGCAGCGTAGTAGGCATTACCCTGCTTTGCCTGGCCATTGGTTTGCTGAGCGAGAGCATACATGCACTGGTGGTGGAAAGCAGCGTGATCAGCCTGGTCAGCCTGTTTGTGCCTATGGTGGCGGTACTATGGCAGCCCAAGGGATATGAGGGAGCCGCACTGGCCAGCATGATCTGCGGACTGACCGCCTGGCTATTAGCCTCGTGGGCCGAGACGGCGTTAAGTCCGGCCCTGTGGGGATTGGGCGCCAGTGCAACAGGATACATAGCAGGAGCCGTTTTCCTGAAGTACCTGTCCAGGAAACGCCCTATAAGTAGTTGACCACTAACCGGTTAACTATCGGCTCAGGTACAGGTTCCGCTCCCGCCATGTTTTGAGGAAGTAGGGATCCTGCAGGTTCTCAATAAAGCGGATCTCCTCGCCGGTACTCTTCATCTCCGGACCCAGTTCCTTGTTCACTTTCGGGAATTTATTGAAGCTGAAGACCGGCACTTTGATGGCATAGCCGTGTTTGACGGGGTTGATATCAAAATCCTTGAGGGTGTGTGTGCCCAGCATGACCTTGGTTGCATAGTTCAGGTAAGAGACCTGCCATGCCTTGCAGATAAAGGGCATGGAGCGGCTGGCACGGGGGTTGGCCTCTATCACATACACCTGGTCTTTATGGATGGCAAACTGCACATTGATAAGACCTTTGACCTCCAGGGCCAGGGCTATTTTGCGCACATATGCCTGCATCAATTCAATATGCACCTGCCCCAGGCTAAAGGGAGGCAGTACCGCGGTGGAATCCCCGCTGTGGATACCTGCGGGTTCAATATGCTCCATGACACCCATGATCTGCACCTCCCTGCCGTCGCACAGGGCGTCCACTTCGGCTTCAATGGCCCCTTCGAGGAAACGGTCTATGAGCACATGGTTGCCGGGCAGTTCCTTGAGCACCTTGAGCACATGGCCCTCCAGTTCTTCATCATTGATGACGATGCGCATACGCTGGCCGCCCAGCACATAACTGGGGCGCACCAGCACGGGATAGCCGATGTCTTTGACCAGGTTGAGTGCATCCTGCGCATTATGCGCCACGCCAAACTCCGGGTAAGGAATGTCCTGTTCCTTGAGCAGGGTGGAGAAACGGCCGCGGTCCTCGGCCAGGTCTATGCTGTCAAAGCTGCTGCCCAGGATACGGATACCGTTCTTGTGGAGCTTTTCGGCCAGCTTGAGGGCCGTCTGGCCACCCAGCTGCACGATCACCCCTTCGGGCTTCTCATGCTCTATGATATCTATCACATGCTCCCAGAATACCGGCTCAAAGTAGAGCTTGTCCGCCATGTCAAAGTCGGTAGACACGGTCTCCGGGTTGCAGTTGATCATGATGGCCTCATACCCGGCTTCCTTGGCGGCCAGCAGGCCGTGCACGCAGCAGTAATCAAACTCTATGCCCTGGCCAATACGGTTGGGACCGCTGCCCAGGATCACCACTTTCTTTTTGTCTGAGACGATGCTCTCATTCTCACCCTCAAACGTGCTGTAGTAATAAGGAGTACGGGCCTCAAATTCCGCGGCGCAGGTATCCACCAGCTTGTAGGTGCGCACAATACCCAGTTCCATGCGGCGCGCGCGCACCTGACTTTCCAGGCAACCGGTAAGGTGGGCGATCTGGCGGTCTGCAAAACCCTGCTGCTTGGCACGGCGGAGAAGCTCGGGCGTCAGGGTTTCCAGTGTCTGCTGTTCCAGCCGGCGCTCCGTGTCGCAGATCTGCTCTATCTGGTCCAGGAACCAGGGGTCTATCTGAGTGGTCTTGAGCACCGTATCCATACTGATGCCGGCACGCAGGGCATCGTGTATATGAAAGAGGCGGTTGGCATTGGGGTTCTCCAGGCTTTCCAGGAGGCGCTCGGTGTTTTTCTGCTCACGGCCGTCGGCGCCCAGGCCGTTACGTTTGATCTCCAGGCTCTGGCAGGCTTTCTGCAAACTTTCTGCAAAACTGCGGCCTATGCCCATGACCTCGCCCACACTCTTCATCGTGAGGCCCAGGCGGCGGCTGGCCCCGGCAAACTTGTCAAAGTTCCAGCGGGGAATCTTGGTGACCACATAGTCTATGCTGGGCTCAAAACAAGCCGAAGTAGTGCCCGTGATCTGGTTGGGCAGTTCATCCAGGGTATAGCCGATAGCCAGCAGGGCAGCTATTTTGGCAATAGGATAGCCTGTGGCCTTGGAAGCCAGCGCAGAGCTGCGGCTGACACGGGGGTTGATCTCGATTACCACCAGCTCGTGGGTTTCGGGCTCCAGGGCAAACTGGATGTTGCAGCCGCCGGCAAAGGTGCCGATGGCGTCCATCACCCGGATAGCCTGGTTGCGCATCTCCTGGTAGGCCGTATCGGGTAACGTGAGAGCCGGGGCTACCGTCACACTGTCCCCGGTGTGGATGCCGCAGGGATCAAAGTTCTCTATGGTGCAAATGACAATGAAGTTACCGGCGCTGTCTCTCAGCAGTTCCAGTTCATATTCCTTCCAGCCGAAGATACTCTGTTCAATGAGCACCTCATGAACGGGGCTGCTTTCCAGGCCGTGGCGCAGGGCGGCGTCAAAATCTTCCTTGCGCTTGACAAACCCGCCGCCGGTACCTCCCAGCGTAAAGGAGCTGCGCAGCACCAGCGGGAAGCCGATCTCCTGGGCGGCCTCCTTACCTTCCAGGAAACTGCGGGCTATGCGGGACTGAGGGGTTTGGATACCCAGGGTAGCCATCAGCTGGCGGAATATATCGCGGTCTTCCGCGTTGGTAATGGCGGCCAGGTCCACGCCTATGATGCGCACATTGTATTTCTGCCAGATGCCCAGGCGGTCGCACTCCATGCACAGGTTCAGGGCCGTCTGGCCGCCCATAGTGGGCAGCACCGCGTCTATCTGCTCCTCCTGCAGGATCTTTTCTATGCTCTCGGTAGTCAGCGGCCACAGATAAACTTTATCCGCCGTCATGGGGTCCGTCATGATAGTGGCGGGGTTGCTGTTGATCAGCGATACCTTTATCCCCTGCTCGCGCAGGGCGCGGGATGCCTGGGTACCGGAATAATCGAATTCGCAAGCCTGACCGATGATAATGGGACCGCTCCCGATGATGAGGACGGAGCGCAGAGAGGTATCCTTGGGCATAACGAGCGCAAAGATACTACACAAACGGGCAGCATCCAGCCGCCTGCAACAAGTCTTGGTCCGGGAAAACAGGACCGGGGCTCACGGCCGGGAAGCGCCGGCACCTCACCAGGAGGAAATGAGCGAATCCCCGCTTTTTAGGATGAACGGAAACCCGTTCTCTGCGAAAAATGATATTTTGCCGTTCATTTTCCTATAATCAGCCTTCTATTTCCCTATCGTATGCAAAAGAAAACCCTGTTTATCGGGCTGTTCCTGCTCACAGGCCTGTTTGCCTGGGCACAGCCGCTCACCAATAAGAAGGATAGCAAATATGCCTTCAGCGTGGTAAAAGACGTGGAAAAGACCGATGTCAAGAACCAGCACCGCACCGGTACCTGCTGGAGCTTCTCCGGCCTGTCTTTTTTCGAAAGTGAGATCATGCGCATGGGCAAGGGCAAACATTCCCTGAGCCAGATGTATATCGTGCGCCACACCTACCAGGACAAAGCCGACCGCTTTGTGCGCTGGAACGGCCATATCAACTTCAGTGCCGGCGGCGCTTTCCATGATGTGTCGTATGTGATTAAGAACTACGGTATCGTACCCTTTGAGGTATACAACGGCCTGAACTATGGCGAAACCAAGCACATGCACGGGGAACTGGACAAAGTGACCAAAGCCTATGTGGACGCTGTGGTCTCCAACCCCAACCGCCGCTTGTCCACCGCCTGGAAAACCGGCTACAACGGCATACTGGATGCCTACCTGGGTGCTGTGCCCCAGAAATTTACCTACCAGGGCAAAGAATACACCCCCAAAACTTATGCCCAGAGCCTGGGTATTAACCCAGACGATTATATTGAGCTGACCAGCTACAGCCACCAGCCTTATTATGAGAGCTTTGTGCTCGAAGTGCCGGACAACTGGCTGCACGGCCGTGTGTACAATGTACCCCTGGAAGACCTGAAGCGTATTGCTTTCCACGCCCTGGACAACAATTACTCCATCGGCTGGGCTGCCGACGTGGGAGAGACCGGGTTCTCCTGGAAGAACGGGCTGGCGCTGATGCCCAAGAAAAGCTGGGACGAGATGAGCAAAGAGGAGAAAGAAGAAGTATGGAACAGCCCTGTAGCCCAGGCCACCATTACGCCCGAAATGCGTCAGGAAGCATATGACCGCTATGAGACTACCGACGACCACGGGATGCACATCACCGGCTATGTAAAAGACCAGAACGGCGACCGCTACTTTATTGTCAAGAACAGCTGGGGATCGGACAGCAACGAATGCGACGGATACCTGTACGCATCAGAGCCCTATTTCCTCTACAAGACTATGGACATCATGATCCACAAAGACGCGCTGCCCAAAGACATCCGCAAGAAACTGGGGCTGTAAGCCGGTACTTGCTTTCCCGAAGATACCCCCTGGGGCCACGTGCTTCAGGGGGTATTTTTTTGAGAAATCTCTGTTTGTACACATAGCAACCAAACGGGATAAGCGTTTCTTTTTGCAACGAAAAGCCCTTGATTTTTTAGGGTGACAACAAATCCCTCCGGGTTTTGTAAACAAGGCGCATTTTTCTGGATATTTGCCACAGAAAATACACTATCGCCTTTCTCCCTAGATTAACGGTTATGTCTGAAACGTCCGAACTCCGCACCCGCAAGGTACAGGTGAGCCTGATGGCCTATAACCTGGTTGCCAGCGAGATCCTGACCATCTCCGGTCAGATCAACGAACTGAAGGCCCAGGGCAAACGCATAGCCAACTTCACGGTAGGAGATTTTGCCAAAGGCGAGTTCCGCATTCCCGACGCGCTGACCGACCTCATCATTCAACAATACCGCGAAGGCAACACCAATTACCCGCCCAGCAGCGGCGAAATGCCGTTACGCCAGAGTGTGGCCGATTTCTGCCGCAATCGGCTGGAACTGGACTACAGCACCAACCAGATCCTGATCGCCGGCGGCAGTCGTCCGCTCATCTACGGTACCTATGTGACCATTGTAGACCCGGGCGACCTGGTACTGTATGGCGTGCCCTCCTGGAATAACAACCACTACTGCCACCTGGTCAATGCGTTTCCCCGCCAGATAGACCTCAAGCGGGAGAACAACTTCCTCCCTACGGCCACGGAGATCAAGGAGTATATCGGCAAAGCAGTGCTCATTGCCCTGAACAGCCCCTGCAATCCCACCGGTACCATGTTCACGGCGCAGCAACTGGCAGATATCTGCGACCTGGTACTGGAAGAGAACCAGCAGCGGGAACGCCGGGGCGCCAAACCGGTATACCTCATGTATGACCAGATGTACTACCTCATGGCCTTTAACGGACGGCAACATGTGCACCCTGTGGGTGTGCGGCCGGAGATGAAGGAATACACCATCTACATAGACGGCATCAGCAAATACCTGGGCGCCACAGGGGTGCGCGTGGGCTGGGCTATGGGTCCCGAGGTGGTGATGAAACGCATGAGCGGTGTGCTGGGCCACATAGGCGCCTGGTCTCCCAAACCCGAACAGCTGGCTACCGCCGCTTTCCTGCAGATGGACAGCAGCCTGGACCAGTACCTGAGCGGGCTCAACCAGAAAATAGAAACCCGCCTGCAACGCATACACCATGCCGTGCAGCAATGGAAAGCTGCCGGCCTGCCCGTAGACAGCATAGAACCCCAGGGCGGGCTCTACCTGAGTGTGCTCTTCAACATCAAGGGATACAATGCCCCGGACGGGGAAATCCTGAGCAGCGCAGACAAGATGCGCAAGTACCTGCTTACAGAAGCGGGTGTAGCGGTGGTGCCCTACGAAGCCTTTGGCGACAAGGAAAACGAAGGCTGGTGCCGCATCTCTGTGGGAGGCGTTTCCGATGAAGACATTACGTTTGCACTGGAAAGCCTGCCCACTGCACTGAAGAAACTCAAGTGGAGTAAATAAAACGCACATACCGCTCCGGTCATTCCGGGCGTTGTATTTAACAAGGAATTTCGTTCGCTTATCGAACGGAAAAGCTTTCTTTTGTGTAATCAATCCTTGTAGTTACACTTATTTTGTCCGGCGCCACCACACATACTCAAAAAGGACCGCAACGCCACTATAGCACGAATACTATTGTGCGCAGGCTCATGGGGTATATAAGACCCTACCGCTGGCTGTTCATCTCTTGCCTTGTTCTCACCCTGCTACAGAGCATCCTGGGCCCCATGAAGCCCCTGCTCATGCAGCGTATACTGGACGGACCGGTAGCCAACGGAGACCTTTCTCTCCTGCACCAGGGCATCTGGCTGTTGCTGGCAGCCACGCTGTTGCACGTCTTCAGCATGTACCTGCAGATACAACTGACCAACCTGCTGGGCCAGCGCATTATCAATGACCTGAGACAGCAAGTCTTCCGGCACCTGGTGGGCCTGAAATCCCAGTATTTTGACAAAACCCCGGTAGGCGCCCTGCAAACACGGGCCATCAGCGATACACAAACGCTCAGCACGGTATTCAGCTCCACGTTCGTCACCATTGTAGGAGAAATCATGCAGCTGGGTGTCATCGTAGGCATCATGTTTTACTACAACTGGCGCCTTACGCTGGTCGTCCTGTCTGTAATGCCGCTCATCATCCTCTCCACCTGGCTGTTCAAGCGCTTTGTGGAAGGCGCTTTCCGGCGGGTGCGCAAATACGTCAGCCTGCTCAACAGCTTCACGCAGGAGCATATCACCGGGATGACGGTTACCCAGCTATACAACCGCCAGGAACGCGAACGCGAAGCTTTTGATGAACTGAACACCCTCCACCGCAAAGCTCACCTGGACACCGTGCTGGCCTACAGCATCTTCTTCCCCGTGGTAGAGATCCTCACGGCCCTGGGCACGGCCTTGCTGGTATGGTATGGCATGGGTGCCGCTATGGAGGGCTTCACCTCTTTTGGAGAGCTCACGGCATTCATCATGTTCATCAACATGTTCTTCCGCCCCATCCGCCAGCTGGCAGACCAGTTCAACACACTGCAGATGGGGGTGGTGAGTGCCGAACGGGTGTTCACCGTGCTGGATACTGAGGAGCACATCGCCAACGCCCCAAAGCCCGGGGTGGATGCACAGAGGATCTGGACGGATCCGCATATCGTATTCAAGGACGTGCACTTTGCCTACAATACCGATGAGCCCGTCCTGCGCGGCGTAAGCTTTGAAGTGAAACCCGGCAGCGTGACGGCCATTGTGGGCGCCACCGGTTCCGGCAAAAGTACAGCTATCGGATTGCTCATGCGACTGTATGAGCGGAACAGCGGAGAGATACGGGTGGCCGGTGAGGATGTGCGGGACTATGACCTGTATGCCCTGCGCCGCAGCATGGGCCTGGTATTGCAGGATGTCTTCCTGTTCTCGGACAGTCTCTTTGAAAACATACGCCTGCATAACCCCCAGATAACCCGTGCCCAGATCATGGACGCCGTGGCCCGGGCGGGGGCAGACCGGTTTATCGAGCGCCTGCCCGGCGGCCTGGATTACCGGGTGGGAGAGCGGGGCAGCAACCTGAGCACCGGCCAGCGGCAGCTGATCAGCTGCCTGCGGGTGATGGTACACAACCCCGCTATCTTGCTGTTGGACGAGGCCACGGCCAATATTGACAGTGAACTGGAACACCTGATTCAGCAGGCGCTCAATACCCTGCTGCAAAACCGCACCAGCCTGGTGGTGGCGCACCGCCTAAGCACCATACAACATGCCGACCAGATCCTGACCATGCGCAAGGGCGAGATCATTGAACGGGGCACACATGCCGAACTGCTGAAGCAGGACGGCTATTACCGCAAGCTCTTCCTGCTGCAACACGGCACCGCGCTCCCTGCGGGGGCCTGAGTGTGCGGATATGTCCTATATTTGGGCAGAATGTCTGCTAACGCACTGGTCATTATACCTACCTACAACGAGATAGAGAATATCTCGCAGATGGTGCCTACCGTAATGGCCCTGCCCAGCAGCTTCGATCTGCTGATCGTAGACGACGGTTCCCCTGACGGCACGGCCCAGGCGGTGCGCCGGTTAATGGCGCAATACCCCGGCAGGGTATTCCTGGAAGAACGGTCCGGCAAACAAGGACTGGGAACTGCCTACCTGCATGGCTTTCGCTGGGGACTGGCCCGGGACTACACCTGGCTGTTTGAGATGGATGCGGACTTCAGCCATAACCCGGCAGACCTGGAACGCTTGCTGGACGCCTGCCGGGAGCAGGGATATGACATGTCCATAGGCAGCCGTTATGTGAACGGCGTTAATGTGGTGAACTGGCCTATGGGACGGGTACTTATGAGTTACTTTGCCAGCGTCTACGTGCGGCTCATCACGGGCATGCCCTTCCGCGATGCCACTGCCGGGTTCAAGTGTTACCATCGGCAGGTGCTGAAAGCCATCCTGGCAGAGCCGGTGAAATTCGTGGGTTATGCCTTTCAGATAGAAATGAAATTCAAGGCATGGCAGCAGGGCTTCCGCATTACCGAAGTCCCCATCATTTTTACCGAGCGGGTGGCCGGCGCCAGTAAAATGACCAGCGGCATTGTGCAGGAAGCCATCTGGGGCGTCATCTGGCTCACCGTGCGCGGCTGGTTCCAGAAGAACAACCGGTAGACTACTTACTGCCCGCTACCGGCTTCCAGCTGAGCAAGCTTCTCCTCCAGTAACTTTATCAGGCGGGTTTTGTCCTGCAGCTGCTCTTTTTGTAGTGCGAGCTTTCGCTTACACCCCTGTACTTCGCGCTCCAGCTGGACAATACGGGCCGAAGAGGCAAGCTCATCCTGGAAAGCGTAGCGATGCGGGGCGGCGGCGGGTTCCACAATAGCTGACGGAAGCGCATTGGCAACGACCTGGAAGAAATTATACTCCAGCACCATCGATATGCTCCAGAGCAGCTCGGTGTCCAGCGAGTTCCGCTCAAAGATCGAATAGGCCACAGCCCGGCTGCGGTTGATGGCTTGTGCAAACTCGGTGACAGACATCCTCTTCTCCTGCACACGTGCCTGAATGTGATCCCCTATTCTATACAACATGTGTCTAATATGACAAGATCTGGGGCGTCGTATAGATGAGCGGTGATTTGAAAAACAGTACGTTTGTATTTATTTATAATACATTTGTATCTTTATACGATACTTCTCAATAGCTTTACACAACATACTGACGCACAGGGTAAAGGAAGGCTTTGCCTGTACCAGCACACACAACTTTAACTCCTAACTCATCATACCCATGCTGAAAACCCTTTTACTGCTACTTACAGCCATTCTTTTTACCGGTTGTGCCACTATCCTTTCGGGCAATCGCAACGCAATACATGTAAAGAACGGCACCCCCGCCAACGCCAAAGTCTACTACAATGGCAACTACATAGGCACCGCACCGTGTAAGGTCAGAGCAGACAAACAGTGCAAGCCCCAGACAGACTGCCATATAGAGATCAGGGCCACGGGCTATGAACCGCAACGGGTGAAGATACACCGCAAGCTGTCTTATGGCTGGCTCTTTGCAGATGTAGTATGCGGCGTAGTCATCCCGCTGGCGGTAGACTTTGGCACCAGCGCCATTTACAAACCACGGCCCAATAAAGTATGGTATAACCTGGAGCCTAAGCCATAAGTCGGGTCATTCCCGCTCATTCAGCACCCACACTTCTTCTCCCCGCAGCTCAGCCTTCAGGCGGTGCAGGGGTTCGGTAGGTTTGCCTGCAAGGACCTTGCCTTGGGCATCAAACCGGCCTTTGTGGCAAGGGCACACAAAAACTTGCTCCTGTACTTTCCAGCGCACGGTACATTGCTTGTGTGTGCAGGTAAGGTCCAGGCACAACAACCCCTGTGCCGTCTGGCGCACATGGATGCGGGCATCGTTAAAATCGGTCTCCAGATAACCTTGCTGGGTAAGGCTTGCCCGGCTCCCGGCAAGCACCTCGCTGTCTTCGAGCAAGGAGCAGCCTGCCAGTGTGGCCAAAGGCACAGCTGCCAGTGCACGCAATACGGTGCGGCGGTCACAACTTTCGGGCGAGGGGGCTTCCATCTGGCCAAAAATACAAAGGCTTTGCAGGCAAGCCGCCAGGGTCACCTGCTATTCCAGGTAAAAAGGGACGAGCTCCTGCCGCCGGCCATTGAGAATCACCTGCACAAAATGCTCCCCGGGATAATGCTTGCGGGTGGTAAAATCGCGCAAGGGCCGCCCTATCTGCCAGACACCCGACTGACCGGCATCCAGCGAAGTCTGGGTGATCTGGAACACCTTGGGACTGAGGCTGCCGTTGGCCTTGCGGTAATGCACCGCATACTCCAGGCGCAGGGGCACTGGCATGTCGCCCGCATTCTCTACTTCCACCACGATGCGCAGGGTATCGCCTATCCGCAAATGCTGGTGGCTGAGCTCGCAGGAAACCAGGCGGAGAGCCGCCTGCTCGCCGTGGCCCACGATAGCCAGCGCTTCCGGGTCCCCCTTCTTCAGCAGGGTACGCAGGGCATGGCGCAGCAAGGCATCCGTTGGCGCATGCACTCCCCACCAGTTCTGGGCCAGTTGTTTAAGGAGCGCCGGGTGGTCTTTGCCAATATCATTAAGGTTATTGGCCACAGAGCGGCGCACATACTCGCTGTCATCTGCCCGCAGTGTTTCCAGTATGGGCAGAATAGGGGCAGGGTCTGCTTTGAGACCGGGAACCGCTTTACCCCAGGGCAAACGCGGACGGCAGCCCTCGCTGGCCAGCCGCCGCACATGCGGGTTGGCATGCCGGGCCCACTGGTGCAGGTATTCCCAGGTCTGCGGGTATCGGGCCAGGAAAGGGCGCAGGGCAAATTCCGCACTGCTACCCTCAGTATAACGCGCCAAGGCAGGCAGGCTCTCTTCGGGCCGCTCCAGCCCATGACGGGCCACAAAGGCGGGGATGGCAATGTGCACAAACCCACGGACCTGCGCCTGCATACCGTCTATCACTTTCAACTGCTCGGTATAATCCCCGGGAATCCAATGCGCCAGGGCATCTGCCAGGTGGTCCACCCGCTGCATAAGGCTGAGCTCCGGCCAGCGGGCATCCTGCACCCAGGCCACAAAACCGGCAGCGTCAAACCGGGGCCGGACTTGTCGGAGCAGGCGGGCATAGTGTTCCACCACTTCCGGACTGTACATCTCTTTCAGGGGTTCTGCCATAGCCGGGCAAATTAGGGGATGGATTACCGTTTGTAAAGCCTTTCGGTTGCAAGGACGGGGAATGCTCTATATTTGGACGCATGTATCCGCTCAAATACCCCGCCGGGAGTCCTTTTGGCCGCGCCAGCTTCACGCCCACCACCGTGCTGTTCTTCAGCGTGGGCATGATGCTCCTGCTCCAGCAACTGGTACTTCCCCTGGCAGGATTTGCACTGCTGGAAGCCGTCAGCAGCCTGCCTGTGCGGGAAATGGCGCTGGGCAAGGTTGCCTTTACCCCGGAGGGCGCAGCCCTGGTCAAAAGTTACCTGGCCATTACCCACCTCATCGTATTCGGATTACTCAGCTGGGTCATGGCGCGCGCCACCGGAGATGCACCCGGCACCCTGGGCCTGAGAAGAGGATACCATCCCTGGCTCATTCCTGCGGGACTGATCCTGGTGTTTTTGGCCCTGCCGGGCCTGCAGTTCACGGTCATCTCTGCCGAGCAATTTTCACTGCCCACAGGATTTGAAGCACTGGAAGAAGCCTTCAGAGAAATAGAGATCAATGCGAGAAAAGTCCTCAAAAGCCTGCTAAAAGACGACCTGCCCACCAACCTGGTGGTGGTGGCCCTTTTGCCTGCCGTGCTGGAAGAATTCTTTTTCCGGGGGTTGCTGCAAAACACCTGCAAACGCATGATGGGTCCGCATGCAGCGATCTGGCTCACGGCCTTTATTTTCAGTTGTATACACTTCCAGATCCTGGGGTTCTTCTACCGCATGTTGCTGGGCGCCCTGTTCGGCTACCTGTACCACTGGAGCGGCAGCATATGGCCTGCTGTAGCAGGTCACCTGCTGAACAACAGCCTGGGCGTGCTGGCCTTTTACGGGATAGCCCACTGGGGATGGGACGAGCAGCTGGCAGATGATAGTATATCCCTGCCTATCGCGGCCCTGGTCTCATCCCTGGTACTGAGCGTGCTGGGGTTATATTTTTACCGCAAATGGGCACTTAGATCACGCATACCGGATGAATCGTAACCTGCAACAACGGCTGCTCACGGCCCTGGTGGGCGGCACCCTGTTCCTGGGCATGCTGTGGTACAGCTATGGCACGCTGGTGGCGCTGGTCAGCCTGCTGCTGGTGGGTTGCTGCTGGGAATGGGCGCGTATGCGTCCGGGCAGCTGGCTGATCCCCGGTTTTGTGCTCATCCTGGCAGGATGGTGCAGCATGGTGTGGATCGCCCGCCCGGCACCGGAATGGTCTCCCTACCCCGCTATGGCGCCGCTGCTGCTGGTATGGACACAGGATACGTTTGCCTTCTTTGGCGGCAAGTTGCTGGGGCGTCACAAGCTCTGGCCCAGCGTGAGCCCGGGCAAAACCTGGGAGGGCATGCTGGTGGGGCTGGTATTCACTACGGCACTGGCGGTTTGGCTGGGGGCGTACCCTCTGTGGAAATTACCCCGGCCGGCATGGGCGGCGGGCCTGCTGATGGGTCTGGTTGCCGTGGGAGGAGATTTGCTGGAGAGTGCCGCTAAAAGACGTGCCGGGGTGAAAGACAGTGGAAACCTGTTGCCGGGCCACGGCGGTTTGCTGGATCGTTTTGATGCGCTGCTGCCCGTGCTGGCAGTATATGCTGCATGGGTAAGCATTTCCGGCCTGTAGCTACAAATTCTTCAGAAGAAGACACATCTGCTTGTATCTATTGCGATAAATTAGTATATCGCATATAAATTACGCAGTATTTACTATGCTACACTGTCTCCGCCTGCTTGTTCTTTGCGCTTTCCTTTTTGGCCACAGTCTCACGACACAGGGCCAGAATTTCGGTATAGGGCAACCGGTACCGGTGAGTAAACTGGATGTGAACGGCAACCTCACGGTAGGCGCCGGGTACAGCGGGACACAAGCCGCCCCAGCCAATGGAGCATTGATAGAAGGCAGGGTGGGCATAGGTACTGCCACCCCCAATGCCAACGCTCAGCTGGACATCAGCAGCACCACACGCGGTTTGCTGGCACCGCGCATGACCTCCGCCCAACGCAATACCCTGGGCGGAAGCATGGCCCTGGCAGATGCCGCCATGCTGGTCTATGATACCAATGAAAACGCATATTACTTCTGGGACGGCGTACAATGGGAACAGGTAGGCGCCGATACCCTCTGGGATAAGAACGGCAATGATCTCTTCCCACAGGATCTGAACGCCAGGGTCGGTATCGGAACCGCAGCGCCCAACTCCCATGCCGTTCTGGACATTGCCGCTACAGACAAAGGCGTCATGGGACCGCGCATGACTTCTGCGCAACGCACGGCTTTTGGCACGGTACTGGGTAGTACAGAAGAATCCATGCTGGTCTATGACACGGACGAAAGCACCTACTTCTACTGGGACGGCACCCAATGGAGCCCCATAGGTGCGGATACTATCTGGACCAAAGTCAATAACCATGTACAACTGGTAGCCGCAGGAGACAGCGTAGGCATCGGCACCGGTACACCTGCCAGCAAGCTGGCTGTAAACGGCGGGGTAAGCATTGGCACCGGGTACGCCGCCCTGCACGCCGCCCCGGCCAACGGGTTACTGGTGGAGGGACGTATAGGTGTGGGAACCCCCACCCCCAGCGCCAAAGCCATCATGGAGCTCAGCAGTACGGACCTGGGATTCCTGCCCCCGCGCATGACCACTGCACAACGAAACACCCTGCAAAGCGCTGCCAACCCGGCGGATGCCGGCATGCTGGTGTATGACACGCAGGAAGAAAAATATTTCTACTGGGACGGAGACCAGTGGCGCGACTTTGTGGGTTTCCGCAGCAATATCAGCGGTATCGTGCGGCTGGACTGGAACTGGGGTGTACTAGGAGCGCCTATCCGTGTGGAACTGACAGGGACTACCTCCATACTGGGTATTGCTCCCGGTGCAGCTGTAATAGTGACCCCCAAAGCTGACCTGGGTGATAACCGTATTTTGTACGGAGCCATGCAGGGTTCCGACTCCGTTGTTTTCTACTGCAGAGGATTTGCAGGAGGAGGCGCTACCAACCTGAACGTTACGTATATCTTCATCTACTAATCCCGGTATCACCACGTGGGCTCCTGCATGCGTTTCCTTATCTGTCTGTTAATACTATCCGGCAAGCTATTTGCGCAGGATGGCAACCTGAACGAAGCCAAAATGGAGATTACGCCCGAGACCTTGCGCAAGCATGGAACGGTTACCTATATGGAATCTCCCAAAGGAGCGCTGCCCAATACTGTGGCAGCAGGCGGCTCTTACCTGGCACACTACCGCATGGCGCGGGAACTGCAGGACTGGCCCGCAGCCAGCCAGGCGCTGATCGCCTACCTGACCGCCCAGCCGATGGCGCTGCCTTACCAGGATACCCTGCTGGAAGTCTATACACTGGGCGGACAGTGGAACAGTGCTGCCTTGCTGGCCAGGCGCATACTGATGCAGCAACCGCTGAACCAGTATGCACTGGAGAAACTGGCGTTTGCTTATGAAAACCTGCAACTGACCGTACCTGCACTGGCAGCCTACAAGAGACTGTATGAACAATCCTTCCGGCCCAGCCATCTCTATTATGTGGCCAACCTGCAATACCGGCTGCAACAAGCAGACAGCAGCCTGATCTCGCTGAACGAAGTACTGCAGCACCCGGCCACAGCGCGCACTACCCTGAGTTTGTCCGTATCCGCCCAGCAGGTAGAAGAGATTCCGCTGGCAGCGGCAGCGCATAACCTGCGGGGTTATATCTGGCAGCAGCAGGGCAAAACTGCAGACGCCCGCAAAGCCTATGAAGAAGCGCTGCGCCTAGCCCCCCATTTCTCACTGGCACAGGGCAACCTGTCCCTGCTCAAAAAGTAGAAGGATCTTCTACCCCCTCCACCCGGCCGACGGTACTATGCACCGTTCCGTCAGGTAACAGGGTTTCCAGTGTATCCCCGGCCTTTAGCTGCTGTATGGAACGGAGACGCCTGCCCTGGCGCAACGTAAGGCTATAGCCCTGAGCCAGCATACCGCGCACATCATGCTGCTGCAGGTCCAGCCGCATTTCCTGCAAGTCCAGCTTCTCCCGGTGAAGCCGCCGGGACATGACAGCATAGATATCCGACCGGAGCCGACCCAGTTGCAGGCGGGCTTTCTGCACGGGTTGAGAAAGCGCCCAGGTCATGCGTTCGGTCATATCGTCCAGGTACTGGTGCTCATCGCGGAGACGGCGCAGGAAAAGATGACGCAGGGTCTCGCCATACTCCTGCAAGCGCATCAGCAGCTGGTCACGCTCAGGAGTGGCCAGTTCGGCAGCAGCAGTGGGCGTGGGCGCACGCACATCCGCCACAAAGTCTGCTATGGTAAAATCCGTTTCATGCCCCACGGCAGAGATCACAGGTACCGGTGCCTGGTAAATAGTATAGGCCAGTCCTTCATCATTAAAGCACCAGAGATCTTCCATACTCCCCCCACCGCGGGCCAATATGGCCACATCTACGCCCGGCAACCGGTCCAGCGCCTCAAATGCCTGCAACAAAGAAGGGACGGCTCCCGGACCCTGTACCTGTGCAGGGATCACACTCACCCTCAACGCCGGATACCGCCGCTGCAGGGTATGGAGGATATCCTGGATCACGGCACCGGTAGGGCTGGTGATAACAGCCAGGTGACGCGGCATATGCGGGAGCGGCCGCTTGTGGTCTGTGTCAAAAATACCCTCCAGCGCCAGTTTTTCCTTAAGGGCCAGGAATTGCTGGTAGAGGTCCCCCGCACCCAGGGGCTTCAGGCTGCGCACCTGGAGTTGGTAAGTGCCGCGCGGGGGGTACACCGTGAGGCTACCCGTGGCCCTTACCTGTTCTCCTTCCCGGAAAGCGAACCGGCCGCTGAAGCTGGAAGCAAACTGCACGCAGGTGATCTGAGCGCCTTCATCCTTGAGCGAAAAA
>JAHBTG010000002.1 GCA_019638695.1 Bacteroidota bacterium
CTGGTATTCGGTGGGTTCGCCGGTTTCCGGCAGGATGCGCACAAAGACGCTGGCGGGCCGGAACTTCTGGAGCAACTGGTTGAGCACGGGGATGAATTCGCGGGCGGGATAGCCGCAACGCACCCACTCCCGCCGGTGGACTTGGCCGGGGTGCGGGCTGATGCCCAGGTCGAACTGCCAGTGGGGGTTTTCGTCCAGCAGACCGGCCAGGAAGACCAGGTCAACAAAGTCCGGGCGCGGGGTATGGGGTGTGCCGGAGCCGGTTTTGCGGTGCCGGTAAGCGTCTTCTTTGCAGGCGCGGCTGCAATATTGCTGGTCGCGCCGCCGGGGCTGAAATGCCTGCCCGCAGCGGGTGCAGCTGCGGTCGGGCAGCAGGAGTTCGTATGCAGGGTTGTTTGTCATGGTATGCTTCAATGAGAGGTTAAAAGGGTGTAAAACATCTGCAAAAGGGGAAAAACGGGTGTTATGCTATTGGTTCAAAAGGCCACGAAAGGGATAGTCCCGTTATAAAAGGGTTTATCAAAGGGCGTAAACGGTTGCCCCCTTCTAGCCGAAAGGCCACAAAGGGGGTAAAGCCGTCATAACAGGAGGGCAAAAGGCGGGGCACGACCGATTCCTTTTGGCAGAAAAAGCCTTAAAAGGGGTAAAACCCGGCACAAAAGGGGGCGAAACGGACACGACCCGCCGCGCAAAACGTCATAAGCCGCCACAAGCGGACACGAAAGGCCACAGGAGCCGCCGCAACGCATCCACAAGCGGGGGTAAAAGCGGACACGACACCCCTTTTGACGTCCTTTTGTTTCGCTTACCATAGCTTTCGCAGTAGTTCTATACCTTGTTTGAGCACGGCAATTCCTTGCAAAAACCGATAACAGTCCCGTAGCGGTGAAGTATCGTAGTAACAATCCGGCTGCTGTGGGAACGTGACATAATAGGATACGCCTGAGTTCTGCCTCAACAGTTGCAGAATGGCCAGGTTTAGTCCGTACATATCCCGCAGGAACAGGCTGGTAGCGGGCAACATCCGGGGGCGTCTGCGCAGGAAGTGCTGCGCATAGATGTACACGAGTTGCGGGCCTTCCAGCCGTGCTATGCGTACACACAGGCGGTCGTAGGTGCTGTACCGGCGCATCTGCTCAAGCGTTGCGTTTGCGACTGGGGGTAAGGCAGGCGATAAGCTCCGATTTCTTGAAGTAGACGCGCTTGCCCAGGGTGTGCGAGGGCAGTCTCCCGCTACGCCGCAGACGCCAGAGGGTTACTTTGCCGATGCCGAGTTGACGGGCGGCTTCGTCCATGGTCAGCAGTTCCTCTGAGGGCGCTGCTTTTGGGTGTGCACCGAAGACGGCTTCGATGCATTCCATCACTACCTGGCGCAGGTCTTCTACACTCAGGGTGATGATTTGTACTGAAGAGTTTGTCATATAAAAAGTTGTTTGATTGAATACATTGGCAAGCTGAAGCGGGCGGGCAGCGTCTAGCTTTCATAGTCGTCTTCACCCGGTTCGTCGTCTTCCGCATAGTCTTCGTCTTCATCCGGCTCTTCGTCGGCATCTGACAGGCGACCGGAGAGTATCTCCCAGGGTTCGTCGGGTTCCTCCCGTTCCAGCAGGAGTAGCTCGTACCAGGAGGAGCCGGATTTTTCCAACCGCAGCCGCATCTTCTCATACTGAAGCTCGGCATTGCGCTTGGAGGGGTAGGCGGGGCTGTACTGCACGCCTTCTTCTGTGCGCATTTTTAACATGTATTCCATGTTTGTAAGTATTGAATGTTGCCGACTACCCCAGACACATCTGCCTGCATCGGTTGTCATTGCGTGTATCTGCTTGGTCGGTAATGCAAGGTACAAAGCCTTATTCCGCTTCCTGTGCAGGTTTCAGGCGGTTTCCGGGCTTTGCTAGGGCTTTCGTTTGCCTCTTGTAGGCATGAAGCGGTAGCGGCTTCGCTTCCACAGCCTTTCGATTAGCTGTGCCTGGTAGGGGGTGAAGTGGCGGTGCGATTCTTCACCGATAAAGTCTATATTCTCGTGGTAAAAGGCCCGGAAGCGCTTTTCATTGCAGCCAAGCTTAGCGGCCATCGTCTTCATGTTGTACAGGCTCTTGCGCTGCTGTTTCATTTTGGGTGTTCCGGAGGCCAGTATCTCCTCTTCTCCAAGTAACGGCAGCAAGGCAGGCAATTATTGTGGGAGCCATTTAGAACCCAATCTTTCTAAAAGACCTTGAACTTTGTTTGCTCAAGGGCTCCAGAAAGCTCGCCCAACTAATCACTGAGGGCTTTCACTGCTGAAATAATTAAGACAACAGCAGCTACCTGACTTGGTTCGGAGGAGATTTGTAGCCAGAAATGGCATACTGTTGGGCTACCTGGCTTATGGCATGAATTGCACGTTCTATTCTGCAACTACTTAAGCTTGAGGGGATTACTGGGTTATACTTGCCTCTCTTTTCAACCTCTGGCTACAATGTTGTAGGTGTAGATTTTGTTCAAGACAAGACAGGTGAGAAATGGCGGCAGATAGTCAAGAAGGTTGGCTATTGCTGATGAAATGAAAGAAGGCTGCATCTGTGGCCTTTATCTTTTTAATTAAAATGCATTATTCTGCCACTACTGCGACAACTTCAACAGTAGCAATTACTGCTGTGCGATTATTATGATTATCTATGCAGATATAAGCCTTGCCTGGTTCAAAATTATTTACTGCTCTAGTGAGTGTTTTAATATTATTATCTGATTTCCAACATGCATATTCTTTTACCTGCTGAAATAATTCAGCATTTTTCTTGTCAGTTATACATATAGTTGTATTACAAGCATCTGTTGGAATACTTGAGAAAATGTATCCTAGGCTTTGAGAAACTAATGGATATGCGGGAGCAACTACAGAAGCCAATAACTTGATTAACTCAACGCTATTATCTTCTCCGCCTTGATTAATATTACGCATACTTATCTTTACAATATAATACTCTGTATTTAGTGGTAAATCTACTTGAATAACGGTTCTACTTGGTTTAGCATAAATATTAAATTCCGAATTTATAGTACGTTCATTTCGCGCCAAAGCAGATACAAACTTGTATTTTTTCTGAATAAGTTGACCGTTCTCATCCCATTTCTTAATTTCACAAATGGGACTTCCATTATTGAAAGTACACTCTTGTGCCTTTTTGCCATTGGGATGATACCATGTGCATAATCCGTGTGGAATGTCTTTAGGATTGCAGGAAGATAATTTTCCTTCAAACTGCAAAGTACCATTTAAATAATAGTCTCTTACAATACCTACTGGCACACCATTATTAAAACTGACCTTCCGGTAATAGCTAACATCCTCTACTCGATAGGCTGGTTCCCAATCTCTATCAAATAGTACAACCCAATCTCCATGTGCCAGGCCATTTGAATTTATAGCATTAGAAGCTGTAGGGACTTGGGCTAGAGAGTACTCAGATAGTAATAATAGGATGCAAATTACTCTTAGAATTTGGTTTATTGACACATACATGGCAGTTAATTAATAACAGAGTAGATGAGTAAAATTACAAGAAAAATTAAAATGTAGAGTTAGAAGACATTATTTTTCATGATCTACAAATTTATACTCCTATATAACGCGCACCATAGCGCGACCATTAAGTATTGCTGGTGCGCAGCAGTATTTGTCTCACGCCATCACTACTGTCCACGGGACAATATGGCCCCTTCTATGGGCTGGAAACACAGCGGGGTTATCGCGGCTTACATTGCCGGGCTGGACATCCTGACCATCCAGCAGATGTGCGGCCACAGCACGGTGGTATGACCTACCCTTACCTGTAAAAGCCTAGCCTGTTGTACAGTAACACGGCCAAGAGAAACGCTATGCCTTGTAAAAGCAACTACCTCAACAACGTCACCACCCCCTTCCTAAGCTTTTCTATGCCATGTAGCACATAAGTATAGACCCCTGTGGGTGCATCATTGCCATTGGGAGCGAGGTCATCCCAGCCGGGGTTTGGGGGTCCTTGGTAGACCAGGTGCCCCAGCGGTTGTAGATATTACCTGTGTGCTTGGGAGATAGCAGTCACGCACTGGAGCAGAGCCAGCGGTCATTGATGGCATTTTTGGGGGTAAGATATTTGGGGAGGCTTTGAAGCTTTTCTGTTCAGTGCAGGAGTTGCATAGGTGGAGACTAGATTACATGGAAACCAATTGGCTCAAGATTTCCGGTGCCATTGAGGCCTCGGAGAAGGTATCCAGCTTGATTACAGCCACAATCTTACCCGTTTGCGTATCCAGCATAACGCTGCCTAACCGCCGTACCCTGCTCGTATCCGGCACCTCCTTAAACCTACCGTCGCTCATCGTCATCAGCGGGATACCCAATTGAAGCTCGTAAGCTTTGTTCTCCACTTTGAAGTAACGACTTCTACTGCATTGCCCCATAGTCGGTATCAGAAGTAGTGATTATGATATCTTTTTCAACCACTTCCTTTATCGGCATATCATTGATTGAGTTGAGCTTGATATCTGCGATCAATTTTTTCCGCTCATTATAGCATTGATACCGGACAAACCCCAACCTATGGCAATAATCAACTATAATGATCCCCTGGTTCTTATCGGGATAACGAAGATGTATCCGGTATACCGCGTATGCTTTGCTGTTTCTTAAATAGTATTTTTTAATGAACTTAACTAGTATAGGATCTTCCAGGACATCATATTCATTGTAATTGCTAATGGATTTACGACCGCTATTAGAATAGGCAAATCCAATCTGTGTTTTCAGTCTTTCAAATAACCCGTTATCTCCGGTTAAACCACTAAAGACTTAATATGACTTAAAAGGAGTTATCGGTGGGCATACTTTAATAAACTCTTCTATCGGACAGCTATTAATTCTTTTTAGCTCTAAATTAACTAATAACTTGCCTTTCCGGTTAAATCCTTGGTACCTATATATTCCTATTTTAGGTATAAAGTCTAATTCTAGTCTGAGATTCAAGAGCTTTTTCCTCCCTTTAAAAACATAGTCAGATATTGAATATCTATAAACAGGGAATCGTTCATTATTAAAGAGGTAGTATTTCTCAATTAAGTCTACCATCCAACTTCCTTGAAATGACTTGTACCTAAATGTACTTAAAGAATCTGACGTGTTTATTACAAATAAAGGGCTTTCTCTTCCTGTATGATAGTAAAAAGAAATTCCACTTTCGACTCTAGTTTCTATTCCATTTTCTAAAATTAATTTTGCATTGTCTCTAGTGTTTAGAAGATGCACACCTCCATCAAGAAATGTTTGGAATAAATAACTATATTTCATGCCTTTTTCTGGTTTATATTTTCTGTTAAAACAGGGTATTATTGTATAAATATAGGTTGCTTCTGCCTTTACATACATCAAGCTAGAATCTCTATCTTCATATTCAAGAATTGAGTATATTACTTTGTTGTAATTGTGGGCATTATTATACTCCAAATCACATTCTATTAAATCAAAATTAGACCTATCAATATTACATATACAAGAATCTTGTGCATGTAATAAAACAGGGAAAAAATAAATTATTAATATAAAAATATATTTCATTTAATCCTGGATTTGATACGTATTTCCTTCAGATTCTATGGATTGAACACCAACAACATCTCTATTGCCAATTGGCTGTTCATTCCCGTCTGAGTCAACCTGATATTCCTGTTTAAAAATATAATTCACTTTTATTAGTTGCTTGTCATTTATGGTATTGATAGCTAAAGAAGCTCTCATATATTTAACTACAATATTGTTTGCACCTGACTCTCTTGATAATTCTTCTTCACTAAATGGGATTCTTGGTTCCATCAATTTCTCTCCATTTAGATTTGCAGTAAGTCTGGAATATAATCCGGCATCTTTAGTCAATCCTGCAAAGACTTTTAAGTCTTGAGAAAGTACTTTCTGGTGCATTGCCTCATAGCCCCCCTGTTGTCTTGTTCGATTGTAATGCTCTTTCCCTTTTAGATATTCTGTAACGGCATGGGTTGAGGCATATTTAAACCAAGACTCTGATGTATTATTATACTGATCTATATTAATGAGTTGTGGATTAGGGTGTCCATCATTGTAAGCATCATAGAAGGTTACATTACTGGGGTCATTCTGGAATAGCACACTCTGC
Source organism: Bacteroidota bacterium (assembly GCA_019638695.1). Lineage (GTDB taxonomy): Bacteria > Bacteroidota > Bacteroidia > J057 > JAJTIE01 > JAHBTG01. The sequence goes on from JAHBTG010000002.1 coordinate 6,144, forward strand.
TTTGGAGAAAGTGCATTAGCAAATACATTATATATAACATCTTTACTTTTTGCATCTACGGTGTAGTCGCTGGCCAGTTTTAATATTGCTTGATTCCCTTCGTATGAAATGCTAATCTTAATGCCAGAAATTGAAGTAATCCTATCAGAAAATGCTTTAGCCTGCTCTTCCGTCACATTCTTAATCACAATATCCCTGCCATCGGGGTCAGCATAAAGGATAGGATTATTCCCCATAGCCACATACGGGCTTTCATAGGGGTGCGTTACCGGGTCAGGACTGAGCCATCTGCTGAGGATTTCCGGCGCCATAGAAGCTTCGGAGTAGAGCGTGTCCACGTTAATTATAGACACGATTCTACCCGTTTCCGTATCCAGCATAACACTGCCCAACCGCCGTACCCTGCTCGTATCCGGTACCTCTTTAAAGCGGCCATCGCTCATCGTCATCAGCGGAATACCCAATTGCCGCTCATAAGCCTCATTTTCGGCCTTGAAATAACGATTCGTATCCGCCAGGATACCTTTCTCCCCGGCAGATCGCATGGTGTAGAGCCACTGCAAATACATCAACTCCGGCATTTCGGCATAACCCTCCAGGAAGAGTTTGTTATACTTTTCTTCCATTTGAGGTAATAGCTCCTTGCGCCCTTGTTTGTAGCGTTTGGTCAACAGTTCCGCCTGCATAATCTTGGCCTGGGCGCTTTCTTTATCGTGTTTCAGCGCCAGGTTGATACATTTATCCAGGAAGGCTTCGTCGGCCAAAGATGTTTCGCTTTGCTCAATATGACGTTGGATGAATTTGCGTTCATACCCCTGTGCCAGGTCGAGCAGGCAAAGGTTAATGTCCTGGTTGTTCTTCAGGCGGCGCACATATAGGCCGCTTCTTATTGCATCCAAAGAGATATACGCGCTACCCGCTATCCAGCCGTCGGACGGGAAACAGCCGCTGGTCAGTTCCACGTTATACCAGCGCTTGAAAGTACCTTTGTTGAAAGCATGGTCAAGATATTCCATCTTAGGGTGCTGGATATAGACATGGTTAGGCGCCAGCTTTAAGTATGCTTCTAACTCCAGCTTGTCGGCTAGTATCTTATATAAATAAGGCATACTCCGGCAAGTACCTTTTTGAGTTGCCAATAACCGGGTAACAAAGGTATTGGCCCAATCATATTTGCCTGCGTAGTCCACGAAATCGTAGTCGATATTCTTGAATAAAAGCGTATCAGCACCCATCACAAAACGAATGGAATCGTGCATCCAGGTGTAGACGGCCCAATAGGAGGAAAGTTTGGGATCTATACTATCGGATTGTGTGGCGGCCAGGAGCCTGCAAAAATCGGCAATGGCGTCTATCCTGCTATCAAATATCTGATAACTAAGCCGGTTGTTGAACCACGCATTTTCCGTAATAAAAACCGCACGCTGAAAGCTGGGTATAGCGCGACCTTCCAGCATGGCTTCCAGTTCCAGATAAGCTTTTTCGTAGATCATCCGACCGGAATTTTCCTTTATAATAAGGGTGTTTCCCGGCGGAATATCAATGGCTTTAGGGAATGTGTTTTCCTCCGCCTGGGTTTGCCGCGGTGTATACTGAAATGAAGTAACCGGCTGTTGCTTGCGGCTACAGGAAAGCAATGCTGCCAGGGTGAGCAGGATGGCCAGCGGTTTCATTGGGATTAAGTTAGTCATTTCTACTAAGTGATTGGTATTTTTTCAAGGTGTTTGTCCATTCGGCATAGGCTTGTTTGGAGTAAGGCGCATAACCCAGTTCCTCCATGCGGTTGGCGACGGCCTCCCGCTCCAGGTAAATCTTGTAGGGTTCCGGGTATTTGGAGAGCTCGTTTGGGGGCGGGTATTTGTATTTGGCGGCTGCCTGTCGAAGCCGGAAGGTCAGGGCGCCTGCCTTGAACATCATGCCGCGCAGGTGCCGGGGGTATTGGCTCAGGATATAATCGGCGCATTTTTCCTCGAAGACATAGTCGCCCAGCTTGCGGGCATTGACGACCAGCAGGTCGGCCAGGCATTCGGCTATGACCTCGCGGTCATCCACGGCCCGGCCATAAATGCCGCTGTGGAGACCTTCTACGGGTACATAGCCGGTTTCCAGCAAGTTCTTGTCGGTCAGTACCCGGTGATTGGTCAGTTCCAGGTACACCCTGCGGTACCCGATGCTGTCTTTTATTTGTACCAAACTGTGGTTGGGAATGTAGGACATCCAGCATTCGGCACCCAGTTCGTTGGCCACCAGTTTATATAAAAGCGGCAGGCTGTGACATTGGCCGGTTCGGGTCTTTAACAGCTTGTTTACGTCTCCCTTGCTCATATCTTTTTCACCCATCGGGTCAAAGAAATCATAGGTCAAACTAACCTGGCCATCTGAGCCTTCCCATAGCGTATAAAAGATGGCCATATGGAGTTCGTAAGGGCTAAGATTTTTGCCTTTTATGTACTTGCGTACCCGCTCGGCTTCGGCCTGTATGGCAGCCTTAAATTCCTCATATTCCATGTAGTAAGGACTGTCCCAATAAGCGGCTTCGCTTAGCCAGACGGCGCGCAACAGGTCGGGCTTATCCTCCTCTATCATGGCCCGCATTTCGGCAAAAGCGTCGTAATACCAGCGGGTGGCAGCGTTGATATCCTGGATGAGTTTCTGCCTGACTTGCTCATCTTTTGTTTCTCGTAGCACCTCGTTGATAAGCTCATATTGTTCTTTTATCTGCCGCGCCATATCCTCGGCTTCCGCCATGATTTTCGCCATTTGCTGGCTTTGACTGAGGGGCTTGTAAGTGCGCTCCGCCACCATTTGTTGTGCAGTTTGGGTTTGCAGCATGGGCCGGGGTTTCCCGGCCTGTTCCCGCCGCTGGATCTCGGCCATGACATCCCAATGCCCTACTTCTATGAATAGCCGGTGCAGGCTGCCGGTTTCCGTAAAGCCATAGAATGCCAGCTGTTGCTTTTCTTCTTCGGTGATATAGTTGCCTTGTTTGGCCCGCCGCTGAATGCGGTTCATCAGGTCGAGGTACCAGGCGCTGGGGTTATCCAGGTACAGCCGGTGGTTGGGCAGCAGGCAGTCGAAACAGTGGCTGCCGGAGCGTAAAATGCCCCCATCATTCCGCGGCTGGAGATTGTACCAAACGCCCAGGGGGCTGTTGATGTTTTGGGCAAGTGCCTGTGTGCAGGCGCTTAGAAGCAAATAAATCCATGCTAGTTTATACATGAGATACGCGGTATGAAGTGACTTGGCGCGCCCCTACTCACCACTCCGGAAGGCTCGGGAAAGCCCAGCAAGCAAATGAGCGGGTACGCGCCAATTCATGGGCGTATCCCAACTCATCCTTGCTCACTTTAAATTTTCCCGATTTTCCGGAGTCGGATGATGGAAACGTTTTATACGTTTATGATATGTAGGGTATCAATACTTTCTGGGTCGTTGATTATGCGGTTTAAGGGGTTTGAAATGGCAATATCGTGCATTTTCTACAAATAAGGGATAGGCAGGGTAGTTTGAACGGCAAACAGGCCGTGTGGCAGTCTCCTGGTGCAGACACTGAAAAGCCAACTATCCAAAGAAAGAAGATAACCAGCAGATGAGTTTATTATAAAAGACCCTGAGGCTCATATTATCCAAAGCGATACACACAAATACAGTTATTGTATATATTTAGCCATGAAAAAAGCTGTACTATACTCCACGCTATGCTGGGTCATGTGCTGCCTGTGTAGCTACCAGGTTCAGGCTCAGAAGATTAGCGACAATAACTATAATGTGCTGGCCACCTTTGACGGCAATAAGATCATCGGGCCCAACTATACCACGCTGGGGTATATAGATGGCAACAAGATACAGGACGCCAACTATAAATTACTGGGTTACCTGGTAGATGACAAGGTGCAAGACCCCTATTACCAAACGCTCACCTATGTCTTCTGCCGCAATCGCATACAAGATGGCAACCATTACACACTGGGTCACCTGGAGCCGGACAAGATTCAGGACTACAACTACAACACCTTGCTCAAGCTGGATGGTGTAACGGAGTCTCAGGCGCTTGTCTTCTTTACCTTCTTCTACAACAAGCCGCAGTAGGTACAGTGCCTTGAGGCCCTGGTCGTAAGGGGCATTTATGACTTGTTCATATTCTGGGTAAATAGGTGGCTACATGTGCCCGGAACCTGGGGCCGTGGTCCATTTGCCCGCAGGTGCATGAACCTACTGCCTGACGGCTTCTATATTCCATTGGTTCCAGGCAGCCCTTCCAGCGGCATACTATTATACACTGCATCCATAGACGTTTGGCAAGGGTATTTGGAGGGATGTGCCTCTCCAAGCGTGGGCTTAAGCGTGTTCATATGGAGAAAGACACACGGTTCTTATTTGTAGAATGGCTTCGTAAGTTACATCCCTATCCCCTCTTTCAGCTTGCTGCCTGGCTGCTAAATGCATGATGTTTGTTTAGGATTAAGATCAGGTATCTTTGAATCTTGTGTCCGATTTTTCGGACAAGAGTTTTTATTATGAATAGAGATGATACCTATTCACAATAAAGCAGCTTGCCGCTGCAAGTTTTAAGCCCTTGGAGACAGGGGCATTTTTTTAAGATAATGATATACAAATTTACACCATCACAAGACAAGATATTGCTCTATGCCCTGCCCAAAATGGCCTTACAGAAAAGGGCGCCTGCGCAGCAAGCCCCACTGTCTCGCCCTTTTCTGTACAGCCTTGAGCTTTTGCTTCTTTTGGGTCAAGCCAAAAGAAAGCCACCCGCAGGGGACAGGCGAGTTTAGATGCGGGAGTGGTTATACTTGAGAGGGGTACTGGTGTGAGCTGTTGTGTAAATTGATATATTATTGCCTTTTTAGAGTCTGGTCTAGGATCAAATAAGCAATATGGTTGAGATTAAAACATTTTAATCTTATGCTAAGGGGGCTTTAATATTCGGGGAGTAACCTTGTGCCCTTAAAGTCATTACCCACAACCAGTCTTATGCCAGGATCCACTCACAACCGTTGGGTTTTATTGTTCGGGTTCCTTACCGTTGTCTTACTAGCAGGGTGTTCGGCAGAAGGCCACCACAAAGGACCGCTCCGGCTCCTGGCAACACGCCCCCTAAAGGTCGACACTGCCTTTGTGCGCGAGTATGTTGCCCAGGTTCACAGCATTAACCACATTGAGCTGCGTGCACTCGAGAGGGGTTATCTCGACCAGATCTTTGTAGATGAGGGACAATTGGTGCCCAAAGGGCAGCTGATGTTTCAGATAAAGCCTACCATCTACCAGGCAGAATACCAGAAGGCCATTGCAGAAGTCAATTATGCTGAGATCGAATATCAGAATACACGCGCGCTGGCAGACAGTCACATCGTATCGGCAACTGAGCTGGCACTGGCAAAGGCCAAGTTTGAGAAAGCAAAGGCCGAACTGGCACTGAAGCAGGCACACCTGGATTTTACAGAGATCCGTGCGCCATTTGATGGCATCATGGGCAAGTTCCGGGTTCGGCTGGGCAGTTTGCTGGATGAAGGAGAACTGCTCACCACGCTCTCGGACAACAGCCGGATGTGGGTTTACTTCAATGTGCCGGAAGCGGAGTATCTGAACTATATGAACCGGATGGGAAAAGATACCACCCTAAAGGTGCAGCTGCGTTTGGCGAACAACGAGATCTTCGACCAGATTGGCATAGTCGAAACCATTGAGGCCGATTTCAACAATGAAACCGGCAATATCGCCTTCAGGGCGGCATTCTCAAACCCCAAGCGGATACTCCGGCACGGGGAGACCGGCAACATCCTGATCCAGACAAGCATCCGCGATGCGCTCATCATCCCCCAGAAAGCCACATTCGAGATTCTGAACAAAAAATATGTCTATGTAATAGATGCCAAGAAACGCGTACATGCCCGGCAGATTACCATCAGGGCCGAGATGCCCAATCTCTATGTAGTAGCCTCCGGCCTCAACCCCGATGAACGTATCCTGCTGGAGGGATTGCGAAAAGTGCGCGACAACGACCTCATCGAATACAGCTACAAGGAACCCCGCCAGGTGCTCCCCAGCCTGAAAGCGTACGCTGAATAAGCTACATCCCATCTCCATCCACACCTCTTACACGCTTTCCTGAATCAAGCGACGATCTTATGTTTCTAAGGTTCATTCACAGGCCAGTGCTGGCTATCGTTATTGCGCTCACCATCCTGTTCCTGGGCGTTATCTCCATCTCAACCCTGCCCATTTCCCAGTTCCCGGACATTTCGCCGCCCACAGTGATCGTACGGGCCTCTTATCCGGGCGCCAGCGCCCATGTGCTTGTTAATTCGGTGCTCATTCCGCTGGAACAAGCGCTCAATGGGGTGCCCGGGATGAAATATATGACCTCTGACGCCACCAGTGCCGGAGAGTCCAATATCCAGATCGTTTTTGAGCTGGGCACAGACCCGGACCAGGCCGTGGTGAACGTCAACACCCGGATTGCGCAGGTGTTGAACCGGCTGCCGGTACTGGTGCAACGGGAGGGCGTGATTGTAAACCGCATCCAGCCCAACATGCTGATGTATGTGAACCTCTACAGCAAGGACCCCAACAGCGATATGAAGTTCCTCTTCAACTATGCCGGGGTAAACATGCTGCCTGAGCTGCAACGTATCTCGGGTATTGGCCAGGCCAGTATCCTGGGCAGCCGGCAGTATGCCATGCGGGTGTGGCTGAAGCCTGACCGCATGCGGGCCTACAATGTCTCCACAGAAGAGATCATGACCGCCCTGGGCTCGCAGAGTGTAATAGGCTCACCGGGGCGGATCGGACGAGCCGACGGCAGGCATGCCGAGTCCCTGGAATATGTGCTCACCTACCAGGGGCGCTATAATGACGAAGAGCAGTATCGGAATATCATCATCCGGGCAAACGCAGACGGGGAAGTCCTGCGCCTGAAGGACATGGCAGAGGTTGAGCTGGGCAGTGAATACTACGATATCTATTCCTATCTCGACAACTACCCCTCCGCGGCCATTGTGCTCAAACAAACGTATGGCAGCAACGCGAATGATGTGATAGACCAGGTAAAGGCCAAGCTGGAGGAGCTTAAGTCCACTTCCTTCCCTTCTGGGATGGACTATGAGATCAGTTACGATGTTTCGAGCTTCCTGAACGCCTCCATAGACAAAGTACTGCATACGCTGGTGGAAGCATTCGTACTCGTAGCGTTGGTGGTGTTTCTCTTCCTTGGGGACTGGAGGTCCACGCTCATTCCATCCCTTGCCGTGCCCATTTCGCTGGTGGGCACCTTCTTCTTTATGCAGCTATTTGGCCTGAATATCAATATGATCACGCTGTTTGCCCTGGTGCTGGCCATCGGCATTGTGGTGGACGACGCAATCGTAGTAGTAGAAGCGGTGCATGCCAAGATGGAAGACAAGCATCTTTCGCCCTATGCTGCAGTGCGCAGCGTGGTGGGAGAGATATCCGGGGTGGTAATAGCCATCACTTTGCTGATGACAGCGGTGTTCGTGCCGGTGGCCTTTATGTCCGGCCCGGTGGGGGTATTCTACCGGCAGTTCGCCATCACCATGGCTACCGCTATCATCCTCTCGGGCATCACGGCCCTAACGCTCACGCCTGTGCTTTGTGCCATGATCCTGAAAAAGCACAACCCCGCGCACCGCAGGCGTTCGCCCATAAAGATGTTTCTGGACTGGTTCAACCGCCAGTTTGAGCGCCTCACCGGCAGGTATATCTGGTTCCTGCAAAAGATAGTCCACCGGCGCGTCATCACGTTCGGTCTGCTGCTGGGCTTTGCCGCCAGCACAGGACTGATATCGCAAAGAATGGCATCCGGGTTCATCCCGGCCGAAGACCAGGGCATGATCTATGCTGTGATACTGACGCCACCCGGCAGCACACTGGAGCGCACCAATGCCATTGCCCGCGAGCTTCAGCAAATATGCAAGGAAGTAGACGGCATAGAATCGGTCTCTGCACTGGCAGGCTATGAGGTGCTGACGGAAGGACGCGGCTCGAATGCCGGAACCTGCCTGATCAACCTGAAACCCTGGGAACAACGGAAGCACACGGCCGCAGAGATCATTGAAGCACTGGAGGCGCGAGCCCATGAGATCCCGGGCGCCATCATCGAGTTCTTCGACCCGCCTGCCGTTCCGGGTTATGGTGCCGCAGGCGGCTTTTCGCTGCAGTTGCTGGACAAGACCAATACAGGGAATTACCGGGAACTGGAGCATGTCAACGATGAGTTTATGCGCAAACTGCGCGAACGACCGGAGCTGACGGGACTGTTCACCTTCTACAGTGCCAACTACCCCCAGTATGAGCTGGTGATCGACAACGAGCGGGCCATGCAAAAAGGTGTTTCGATAGGCATGGTGCTGGACAATCTGAGCATCCTGGTCGGTAGTACTTACGAGCAGGGCTTTATCAAGTTTGAGCGGTTCTTTAAAGTGTTCGTACAGGCAGCGCCGGAATACCGTCGGCTGCCCTCAGATATCCTGAACCTGTTTGTGAAGAACGACCGCGGGGAACAGGTGCCCTATTCTGCATTTCTGAGCCTGCGGAATACCCAGGGCCCCAACGAAATCAACCGGTATAACATGTACCCCACGGCCTCCATACGAGGCGGTGCGGCCGCAGGCTACAGCTCCGGCGAAGCCATTGCCGCTATCCAGGAAGTGGCCAGAGAGACTCTGCCGCGTGGTTATGATATCGACTGGGGCGGCCTTTCCAAGGACGAAACCCGCAGGGGCAACGAAGCGCTGATCATCTTTCTGATAGTGCTGGGTTTTGTCTACCTGGTATTGTCGGCACAGTATGAAAGTTTCATTCTGCCCCTGGCAGTGGTGTTGTCCCTGCCTCCGGGGGTATTTGGCTCCTTCCTGCTGCTGGAAGGGATGGGCCTTGCCAATGACATCTATGCACAGGTGGGGCTGGTCATGCTGGTGGGCCTGCTGGCAAAGAATGCGGTGCTGATCGTAGAATTTGCCGTGCAGCGCCAGCGGCAGGGCAGCACAGTGCTGGAAGCCGCCATTGAGGGCGCCAAGCAACGCCTGCGCCCCATTCTCATGACCTCATTCGCATTCATTGCAGGCATGATACCGCTGGTGGTCGCAACCGGCCCCGGTGCTATTGGCAACCGCACCATCGGCGCCTCAGCATTGGGGGGGATGTTATTCGGCACCATCTTCGGTGTCATCATCGTGCCGGGCCTCTATTACGTCTTTGGCAAGATAGCCGAGGGGAAAGCACTTATCCGCGAGGAAGACGACAAACCGCTCACAGAGATGCAGGACAACATTGCATTTGGCAAAACCGAGAGTGAATATGAATAACCCCATACGGCTCAAATGTATACTGGCAGGGATTGCTGCGGCTTTGCTGGCAACCTCGTGCATACCCACACATGCGCCGCTGCAAACCAGTCGTCCATTGCCACAGGCATTTATGGGGAATGCTGCAACCCAGGATACTACGAACACAGGGCTCCTGGCTCCCAACCAGTTTTTTGCAGACCCCAACCTGATCTCGCTGATCGATACCGCATTAGCTCATAACCAGGAACTGAAGATCGCGGAACAAGAGGCATTGATTGCCCGGTTTGAGATCCAGGCGCGCAAGGGAGAATACCTGCCGTCCGTGCGGGGTGCTGCCGGGGCCAGCATGGAAAAAACCCCTCGTTACACCCGTAATGGTGTGGTGGAGGAGCATCTTGAAGTTGAGCCCGGGCAAAGGTTCCCGGAGCCTTACACCAATCAAAGCATCGGCCTGGACCTGAGCTGGGAAGTAGATATATGGGGTAAGCTTCGCAATGCCAAGAAAGCGGCCGCACAGCGTTATTATGCTTCCCGGGAAGGCAGGCAGCTGATTGCCACCCTGTTGGTAGCAGAGATTGCCAACTCCTATTATGAGCTGATGGCGCTGGACAATGAGCTATTAATCCTGCAGCGTAATATCAGCCTGCAGGAAGAAGTGCTGGGAGTGGTACGGCAACAAAAACAGGCGGCAAGGGTTAATGAGCTGGCTGTGCGAAGGTTTGAAGCAGAGCTCATGCGCAACCAAAGCCGTTTGTTCTTCACCAAACAACAAATCATAGAAACCGAGAACAGGATCAATCAGTTGGCAGGGCGTTATCCCCAGCCCGTTATCCGCAGTTCCACATCCTTTACCACACTTGTCCCGCCCTCCATCAGTACGGGTGTACCTGCACAGCTGTTAGCCAACCGTCCGGATGTCAGGCAAGCCGAGTATTTACTGCAGGCGGCCCAGATTGATGTGAAAGTGACCCGTGCCAACTTTCTTCCTGCAATGGCCATTGACGGCCGCCTGGGCTATGAGGCGTTTAACCCTGCACACCTGTTCTTGTCGCCGCAATCTATCGGGCTGGGACTGGCAGGAGGACTCGTTGCCCCGGTCATTAACCGAAACGGTATTGTGGCAGCTTACAACACCGCAAATGCCCACCAGGTTCAGCGCATTTATGAGTATGAGCAAACGCTCATACGCGCTTATACCGAAGTAAATACACAGATGTCGAGTATTGTCAACCTGAACCAGGCTTATGAGCGCAAGTATCAGCAGGTACAAACACTGGCAGACGGTATCCGCATTTCGCAGGCCCTGTTCCGCAATGCTCGTGCCGATTACACTGAGGTATTGCTCACCCAGCGGGATTACCTGGAGGCAAACGTGGAACTCATTGAACTGAAAGCGCTGCAAATGCAGGCCGTAGTGAACGCCTACAGGGCACTGGGTGGCGGCTGGCGCTAGCCGGATGATGCTGGCTCACCCATCTTGGGAAAGCACAGCTCAGCTTTGAGCCCGCCATCGGGGATGACCGTCAGCTCCAGCGTCCCGTTATGCAGCTGTGCAATCCGGTCCGTCAGCGCCAGTCCTACTCCGCTTCCCTGCTTTGCCCTTGCTGTAGAGGCCCGGAAGAAAGGCTCCTTCAACCTGGACAGCCGCTCGGGCGGCACTCCCGGTCCGGTATCCGAAACAATAATGGACAGTCCCTTTTCTTCCCGGATGCTCACCAGTACCGGTGTGGATGGAGTTGCGTATTTACAGGCATTGTCTACCAGGTTGAGAATAGCCACCTGGAGTAATAGCGGATTTCCAAGCACAATAGGTTCGGATTCCGCCTGCTCCAGCAGGTTCATATCCATACGGATATCCCTTTCGGGCCAGCGTTGCCTGGCTATCTGTATGGCCTCAAAGGTGGTTTCATCCATACGGGTAGGCTCCATCTGCACGTTTTCCGGTTCCTGGGCAGACTGGGCCATCCAAAGCAGCTGCTGAATAAGGTCCAGCAGCCGTTCCAGCGAGGTTTGCATCTCGGCGAGCTTGGCCTGGTTGTCAGGTATAGCAGCCGTTTTCAGCTCGTGCAGCTGCGCCATGAGCACAGCGATGGGTGTGCGCAGCTCATGGCTGGCATTAGCAATAAATGTGCGTTGCAAGGCAAAGGCGGCATCCAGGCGCTCCAGCAAATGATTGAATGTCTGGCTCAGCAAACCCAGCTCATCTCTTTTATCGGGTATCACCAGGCGCTCATGGGGTCTCTGTATTTTCATGGCCTGGAGGGTAAGTTTCTTCAAAGGCCGGATACCCCAGCTGGCAAGCGCCCAGGCAAACAGCCCTGCAATGCCAATCCCCAGTAAGCCCCCCCAGGCAAGGCCAACGGACAGGTTCTCCAGCTGCTCATAGCCCAGCTTGTCTTCTGCCGCCACCGCCACTATGATGGAGTCCGGGTAATGCTCCATCACCTCCAGCAGGAACTGGCGCTTACCTTCCTGCCAGAAGAGGAACCCCGTCTTCCGAACCTGATGCAAACGATCCGGACTGATGCTTAGTGAATGCGTAGCCTCTTGCAGAATAAGGCTGTCCTTTGTGCTATAGACCAGCAGCTCTTCATCCTGTAGTGCGTTGAGCAACTGGCGCTGCAGGCGGGCGCGGGCTTCTGCAGGAAGCCTGTCCGAATCTCTCACCAATCTCCCGGCGACATCCGCCCGCTCCCGTAGCCGTTCGTAAAACTCGGAGGCACGCAGATTGCTGATCTTGATATACACAAATGCACTGAAAATGCCCAGCAACAAGGCCGCCAGTACCATAAAAAGAAGCGCTATTCGTGTTCGAAGCGTCATACTCAATCAGGCTCGCGCAAAACATATCCCATCCCCACAACCGTATGCAGCAACTTGGTAGCAAACGGTTTGTCTATCTTTTTTCGCAGAAAATTAATATACACCTCCACAATATTCGAGTCTGTATCAAAGCTGGTTTCCCATACTTTCTCAAGAATATCCATGCGGCTTACTATGCGCCCTTTGCGCACCAGTAAATAGTTCAGAAGCATAAACTCGCGTGCCGTCAGGCTGATCTTTTCCCCGGCGCGGGTGACCGTTTTGGCAATAAGATCTATTTCCAGATCTGCACAGGAAAGCTTAGCATCCATCTCAGTACTCACCTGGGCTCTGCGCAGTAAAGCCCGGATGCGAGCCACCAGTACCTCAAACTGAAAGGGCTTTGTAAGATAATCATCCGCCCCGCGGTTGAGACCCTGCACCACAGCCGAAGGCTTGTCCAGGGCGGTTAACATGAGAATAGGGAGCCTGGGGAGCGTTTCGCGCAGCTTCCGGCATACTTCCAGGCCGCTCTTGGTAGGCAGCATAACATCCAGCACAACCAGATCGTAGGGATTCTCTTCGGTCATGGATTCGGCCTGCAGTCCGTCGGTTGCCACATCCACAGCAAAGCCTTCCTGTTTCAGCCCCCTTTCCAGAAAACTAGCCAGTTTGGGCTCGTCTTCTACAACCAATATCCTCATTTCCAAAAGTTTATGAATATCAAAGAATGTGTCTGAGCTATGATTGTTCCTGCCAAAGGGGCATTATGCCCGGGATCCATCTGCAAAAGTAAGCTTCCGCAAACTTCGTCCAACTAAAATGAGAGAAACAAGTGGCTAACCTGCACCACCAGCTGTACCAGGAAGAACTACTGTCATATCTATTCAGGTCACTCATCTATATGCTTTATCCGCCCAAAAAACTGCACCGGATCTAACTGAAACACATGAATTTGTCCAGATATCCCAAAAAGCACAGGATAGTGGGATATAGACAAGATTACACATCACATGAAGTCATCTCTATTTAAATGCAAAAATGATTTTAATGACAAGACTCTTGACAAATAATATCATGTCTTTATAGATTGCAGTTTATAAATTAACAATAGCATGCGCTTACAAATACGTTTTTTACATAACAGACAAGCCATCCCCTTTAACTATCAGTACGAGTTGGCACGTGCGCTGCACCGCTGGCTAGGACCAGACAATCCCTGGCATGGCAAGACCTACAGCCCCTTTAACTTTGGCTCTCTACAGGGCCTGAAGGCACAAGGCAACACCCTGGTCTGCCACAACTCGCAAATAACTTGGTGGGTAGCCGCCTGGCAGGCAAACCTGCTCAAAACACTTCTGCAGGGCATGCTACAATCTTCCACAGGTCCCTGGGGCATGCACATACAGGAAGTGCAGCTGGCATCCCCACCTCACACAGAGGGCACTCGCCAGTACTTTATGGACAGCCCGTTAGTACTGCGACAGCGCCAGGAATCAGGACCCGTCAAATACCTTACTTGGCAAGATACCGAAGCCAATACCCAGCTGCATGAACAACTTATGCGCAAGCTCCACCATCTGGACATACACGTGCCTGAAACCGACGTGCAGGTAGCCTTTGATACCACCTACCCCAAAGCCAAGACCCGCCTCATCACCCTGAAACGCGACACTCCCGGGCAGCAAAAAGAGGTCAAGGTGCGGGGCTCGCTCTGCCCCGTGCGGGTAACTGCCCCGCCCGAAGTGCACGCCGCCATCTGGTCCACCGGCCTGGGTGCTAATACAGGAATAGGGTTCGGAGGGGTGAAGTAATCTCTACCCTAATTATACATAATATTCAGATACCATGCAAAAATCACAACGATATGACTTAAAATCAACCAAGTATCCAATATACATTGGGCTCATGATTGCTTTCTCCCAATATGCAGCATACCCCAGCTAGCCTCTCATAAAGGCCAAGCAGGGTGCTACGGCAGGGGGAGACTTTTTAGAAACCTTCCAGAACGAATATGCACTACTATATTGTAAAATATACAGGTCCCTTTGGCTATATCAAGCCGTGGACAGCTGTACGGGATGAGCTGACCTATAGCGAGAAATTTCTGGCACCGGCCACTATACAGGGCATTAGCCAGAAGCTGTTTGGACTGGGCGAGAAGGACCGGGTTCTGCGCTACCGCCTATGCTTTGGAGCCTATAGTGTACAGCAGGAACAGACCTGGGCGAAAAAACCTACATATAGCCGAACGAAACAATCCATAGACTATCGCAAAGGCATCCTAAACCGGGGCGTTCTGCTGGAGCCAGAACTTTACCTGGCTTTTGGCAGCGAGAAAGACGCGGATATAGCAGCCGAGCAACACATCTGTCTTTGCCGAAACGAAGACCTGTTGTGGCCTGATCTGTGCAATGGTAAACTCATTACATCCATGTCCCAGCCTGCATTTGACGAACTGCCTGGCTTTGAGTTGGTGCCGACAGAAGTAAACAGGGGTATTCCCACCGGGCGCAACCGCTTCGAACCAGGTCATCCCATGACCTACGGTGAGTTGACCACTACCGGCAACCCCATTCGTTATTCACTCTACTAAAAGCATTCATCACCAAGCAAACACTACATAATGTTCGACACCAGCCATATACTAGCCAAAAGTGAACGCGGCGATAATCCATCCGTACCCCTGGAGGTTCACCTGCAGCAGGTGGCCAACGCAGCTGCAGCCTTGGCTCTCAAGTTTAGAATGGATGCCCAAATTGCCCGCATGGGCGGCTGGCTGCACGATACGGGTAAGGTGCACCCTGAATTCCAGAAGCGTATAAGGAGCACAGGCCCTGTCATGGGCCAGCCCTTTCGCCACGAACTGGCCTCGCTCTTCTTTCTACCCCTTTTCTCGCAAGAACATTGGCCAGCCCTGTGCCAGATGGTGGTGGCACATCATAAATCGGTTAAGAATGACAAGGGCGAAAAAGGCCTGCTGGACCTGGAAAATGAGTATGGCAACGGGTTTATTCGGTTCCACCTGGGCAATTGGGCCGAGTGGCAGCAACCTGCACTGGAGATACTGGCCAGACTGAGCGGGGCAGTGCAGCCACCGGCACCTATAAACACAACTACGGCGCAAGAAGCGCTGGAATGGTGTATAACTTACTGCCAGGGACTAGGAAAAGAATGGAGCCGCTGGCGCGGTCTACTGATGGCCGCAGACCATTTGGTATCAGCGCTGGGAGAGTTGCCAGAGTATCAGCTACAGGGATTCTTTGCAGCTCCTGGCCTCAGTTTTTTTGACCGTACCCACCCGCTGTTCCCGCTATCGGCCTACACTGCCGATGCGCCCCAGCCGCACACACTGGTAGTGGCCCCTACTGGTGCAGGTAAGACAGACTACCTGATGCGCCGTTGCCAGGGACGCGTGTTCTATGTATTACCCTTTCAGGCATCTATCAATGCTATGTACCAGCGGATGCGCGAGGCCATACCGGATGCGGATATACGGGTACTGCATGCGGCCTCCAGGCTGGTAGCAAAGGACGAAACAGAAGCAGACCTGCAACCTTTTACTGGCGCGGCGCTCAAGGTATTAACGCCTCATCAACTGGCGAATGTGCTGTTCGCCGGCCCCGGTTATGAAATGCTGGTGCAGGACCTGGAGGGCGCGGATGTCATTTTGGACGAAGTACATACATATAGCGGCATCACACAGTCGCTGGTGCTGGAACTGGTAAAGCTGCTGGCTGGCCCCCACTTGAACTGCAGGGTACATGTAGGTACGGCCACTATGCCCAGCGCCCTGTACGATCAGTTGCTGCAAAGCCTGGGAGGCACTGAAAAAACACTGGAGGTGGCGTTGACCAAGGAAGAACTGGACACGTATATCCGCCACACGGTGCATAAGCTGCCGGACGATGAAAGCGCTGACTGTGTGATACTGCAAGCCCTGGAAGCAAACGAAAAGGTGCTGGTGGTGTGCAATACGGTAAAACGTGCACAGGAGCGCTATCGTAGCCTGATGGAGATGTGGCCGCAGCCCCAGCGCTGTTTGTTACTGCACAGCCGCTTCCGCCGCAAGGACCGCAAGGCACAGGAGGGCAGACTAATGGAGGAATTTGAGAAACAGCCCGGTCCCTGCCTGGTGGTGGCTACGCAGGTAGTGGAGGTAAGCCTGGACATCAGCTTTGACCGCATGGTAACGGATGCCGCGCCGCTAGACGCGCTGGTACAGCGCTTTGGCCGGGTGAACCGCCGCCGTACCACAGATAATCTGAACACCCTCAAACCGGTGCATATACTGGCTCCGGCAGAAAAAACCCTGCCCTACGATTCCCAACAGGTGAAGCAAAGCTATGAGCTACTGGCAGACGGGCAACATTTCCGCCCCGCAGATCTACAACAGAAGATGGATACAGTGTACCCCAGCCTGCAACCGTTAGTTATCAGCGGCCAAGTAATGTGGGACAAACAGGGTCTCTTACTCTCCGCGCTACAGCATGTAGGCAAGCCCGTGCTGATGGAACTGCTGGACATAGACAGTGCAGCCTGTATACTGGATACGAATGTCGAGGATTACCAGAGCGGTAACTGGGAAACCCGCATGGAACTGGAGATTCCCGTAAACGGCCGCACCATGTGGCCGCATCGCGGTAAATACTACCAATTGGAAGAGGGGAACCGTCCCTTTGTGGTGACTTGTCCGCCAGATTACGATTTGCTGGGTCTCACCTTTACCGAACCCGACCTTTTTATGTAACGCCTTATCCCCCAAGAAACCAATGTATACCGTACATACCGGCCGCGTTTTTTTGGACCAGTACAACCGCCGTACCGGGCAACAGCTTACGGCACGGCAGTTTTTTGGCGAGCAGCTATGGCCCGTCTTTTTTAATGCGCCTGACGAAAAGCATCTGATGCAGGTAACGAACTCTGCGTTCTTTCAGAGTGCCTATGCCAAGCAGGTTACCTCTTCCGAGCTTCCAAATTATCGCCGGGTCAAGTTCCAACAAGCCGTGGAAGATACGATAGAAGGGAGGCAGCTGGTCTCCGGTGCGCTGGCGATAGGTTACTGGGCCGCTGGGCCAGAGGAGACTACATCGGGCCAAGTGAGTCACTTGCAACAGAATCCCGATGAATCGTCCATTTATTGCTCGTGGATAGGGGCCGGACTGGCAGTGGGGTTCGGCGGGGGGTATGATATGCTATTCGAACAAGAAAATATTCTCTGGCATATCTGGCAGGGATGGCCTTATTATCGTCAGTATATAAACGAGAATCACCTCCTAAAAGGCCGCCAGATAGCTGCCTGGAACGGATTGTGGCTAATGTATGGGCTGGAAAGTGCCTATACAGATGCAGATGTAGAGAAGACCTACCGACAAGTAAAGTCTTTGCTGGCCCAGAATAATCATGTAATAGCTGATAAAGCAGGCCAAAAGCTGGACAGGCCGGACTGGCCTCAGCAAGTCCTGGAACTATGCAAGGCCACCAAAGGAACATTCAAAACAGTAGTGAATGGATTTTCTTTTGGCCAAACCAATAAAACGCTAGGTATGATGACCATAGAATTGCCTGAAATAAAGCGGATGCAAGAAGTGTGGGAAAAGCTGATGGGCCTGAACCCTGGTTTGCCCGAACCTGGCAAAAAAGGATTGGAAAACTGGCTAAGCGTTAATTATAGTTTGGAAAAGGCAGTGCAAACCGGTGGGCTAGGCTTACGAGCATTGGCCCCAAAAGATTACCAAACGCTCTTCCCTGACAAACAATCTACTGGCAAGGCAAGTCTGGATAAATTATATAAATTGTATCAAAAATCTCCCTATACACTTTTCTATTCTCAAGCCTGGATTATGACATTATTACAAAACCCGCGGCAGGCCAACAATGAGGAGCTGCTACAGCTAGCCAATATGCTAGCAACAGAACTAGTAAATTTTACTGAGAAAGGTAAAACAAAAGACAGCACTATTAATACCAAACTCAAGAAGGCAGATAATCTGGTCAATGCCACCACCAAGGCATCCTACCTGCAGGTACTGGCCGAGATTGTGAATGAACTCCCTGCTGATATGCCTAAAGATCTATATAACCAGGCACGCGAGATTGTGTTTCTTATGCCCGCAGATAGCTATCGGCTCTTTATAGCCTTGCTCAAATGCACCTATGTTATTGTACTAGGTGGCGGCAAGGTCATTTGACATACCCGGTTATTTATTCATATTTTTTTATCAAAAGCATATTGACTTCTAAGAATCATTTGTCATGGAAAACAAGAAAGTATCTCCGTATCTCTACATCCGTGGCCTACGTCATGTAGACCACACTGTTTTTACTGTAGCCAATGGCCAAAAGACTTATTGGGACCCCCAGTTTGACACCGAAATGTCTTATTCTAGTGGCCAGCAGGTGAAGCGATCCATTCTGGACAAGCTTACCGAGCTGCTGGGAACAGGCCGTGCACCGGTAGAGTTTCAATACAAAATTAAAACAGAAGGCAAAACAAAAACAATAGGTGAAGATATTGCTGTGCTTTCTACACACCCTAAATATGTAGACGAACTGCTAGGGGGCTATATGCTGGCCGAAGGCAAAGGGACGAAAAAGGGCGAGGAAGAGAAGGAAGATGCTGCCGGTGTGGTGAAACGCCGTAGTCCGCTCAGTATATCGGCTATGCGCCCACTGCACCCACTGCTGGCAAATACCGCAAAAGAAGCATCTATAACCTTTGACCGTACCGGAAAT
This sequence comes from Bacteroidota bacterium, assembly GCA_019638695.1. Taxonomy (GTDB): domain Bacteria; phylum Bacteroidota; class Bacteroidia; order J057; family JAJTIE01; genus JAHBTG01. Next base: position 25,001 of record JAHBTG010000002.1, read on the forward strand.
GCCAATAGTACGGTAAGCCTGCTGGACGAGGAGGGCAAGAAGATGAACGCAGAGGAAATGATAAATAAACTGGAAGAGATGGACACTGTGCTACGTAAGGCCAAGTATGTGGATGCCCGGAACCAGCGACGCGCCTATGGACTGTACATATATGATGTGGCCATAGATCTGCGGCGTCTCTTCAGTGTAAGTACCGATGTGGCCGATCCGGAACTGAAACGCAGCGTACTGGAAGAACTGCGCAAGGAAGGCTGGGTAGAAGGCCGTAATGTCTTTGGCCCATGCATTACCGCCCCCAAAGCCAAACGGGCTGAGATCATAGCCGCGCTAGCAGAGGCGCTACTGGAATGGCACATCACCAGCAACCAGGCGCGGACTTATAGCCCTATGGAAACGCTGGCACTGAGCATAGGCACCCGTGCACATTCCGTTACGGCTGCCCTGCGTGCCCGATTGAAGGACGATGGCGGAGAAAAGCTTAAAGCTGAACCAGTGATAGACCTGCAAACAGGGGACGACACAGCGGTATTTGTTACTCTACATGCCGAGGAGCGCATAACAAGAGCCAATGGCCATGTCCACGCGCTGAATGAGGCCCGTACTAAACTGATAGAACTGCTGAGTGCCTACCCCTATGAAGGAGGAGCCTAGCATCAGCGGCATCCACATAGCCTACTACTACTTGTGTAAGCGCAAACTGTGGCTATGGGCACAAGGCATAGCCATGGAAGAAGCCCCGGATAAACCGAATGCAGGTCATCAGGCTGTAGCACAAGCCACTACCCTGCAAGACACCACCTATACCCGCCGCCCTCAGGCAGGCCGCCAGTTGTTGCTGGAACAGCCCGGGCTTGTGGCACGCATAGACTATTATGAGCCCAATACCGGCACCGTGTATGAGACCAAACCCAGTGATAGGATGAGTGAAGTACACCGCTGGCAGCTCCGGTTTTATTTATGGATGGTCAAACAATGCGGCATGGGTGAGGCTATAGGCATACTGGAGTATCCCAAACTGCGTAAGCGCGAAGAAGTAGTACTTAGCACCGAGGACGAGCACAGGTTGCAAGACACTTTCTTACAGATAAGAAGAGTACTTGCAGGAGCCTGTCCATCTCCTATCTACAAACAGTGGTGCAAAAAATGCGCCTACTATGACCTGTGTTATATCACCGAAATGGCGTCTGAATGAAAAAAAGCTACTACTTGCTCAATCCGGGAAGTTTGTCTCGCAAAGACAATACGCTCAAGTTCAGCCCAAGTACCGAGGATGGGGCGAACCCTGCCAAAGATCGCTATTTACCCATAGAGGGGATCAACCAGCTCTATATATTTGGCGCATTGGACCTAAATACCGCTATGCTAAACTATGTAGGCCAACAGAATATTGCTTTACATTTCTTTGACTATTACAACAACTATACAGGCTCCTTTATGCCCCGTGAGCAGCTGCAATCTGGCTCGGTAAAGTTGCTACAAGCAAAAACAATCTTACACAAAGCAAAACGACTGGAAATAGCCCGCGAACTCATAGAAGCTGCAGCCAGAAATATGATACGCAATCTACGTTATTATCATAATCGGGGTAAAAATCTACAGGAGGGAATCAACAGTTTATCCAATAGGGCAGAAATGCTAACCCATTCCAAAGATATACCTACTCTGATGGGAATAGAAGGACAGATACGGCAAGCATATTACCAAACATTCGATCTCATTCTAGACCACAAGCTCATCTTTCAAGCCCGTACTAAGCAACCCCCTGAAAACGAGCTTAACGCACTCATATCCTTTGGAAACAGTCTATGCTATGCAGAGTGCTTACGCGCCATCCATCAAACACAGCTAGACCCTACACTCTCTTTTTTACACGAACCTGGATACCGCAGGTTCTCCTTGGCTCTCGATCTGGCAGAAGTATTCAAGCCTCTATTGGTAGACCGTATGATATTTCAACTTGTAAACCGGCAACAGATTAACAAAGAATCGTTCTATCCAGACATGGGTGGCACCTTACTGAAAGAAGCAGGAAGAGATACTTATCTACGAGCATGGGAAGAACGTCTAAATACCACCTTACAACATCTGGCCTTAAAACGTAGCGTAAGCTACCGTTATTTATTGCGTTTGGAATGCTACAAAATAATCAAGGCCATCATGAAAATAGAGCCATATAAGGCATTTAGATTAAATTGGTAATGATATGTATACTTTACTAGTATATGACGTAGACGCCAAACGAACCAACAAGTATCTGAAACTTTGCAGACGGTACTTGAACTGGATACAGAATTCCGTTTTTGAAGGTGAACTAACCGAAGCTCAACTAGGCTGTCTGAAGGCTGAAATAAAGGAGATATTGGAAGAGGAAGATAGCATCATTATGTTTCATAGCAGGGAGGCAAAATGGCTGAAACGTGAAGTAATGGGCCAAGAGCGAATGGATATTGACAACTTTCTATAAGCAGATAAGCAGTCGACAGCCAATCTTATCCCTCTCACCAACTGGAAACAGTAGTTATTTCAAGCATAACCTATTGAAAACCAATACTGTCTACCCCCTGGTTTACTTACACAATTAGGGGTAGACAGATACAGGCCTGACATTCTGAGCTGAAAAGCTGAATTTTGAGCTAAAAAAGCTAGATTTACTCAGGCTTTTAATCGTACCCTAGTGGAATTGAAACGATGGTACAAGCCCGGCAGGTAGTATAATGCGTATACTTTTAATCGTACCCTAGTGGAATTGAAACTGAAATATGAATGCAAATACCTCTGATAACAGTGTACTTTTAATCGTACCCTAGTGGAATTGAAACGGTAGTCGGACCAACTGCAGGGATACTCGCAGGTGACTTTTAATCGTACCCTAGTGGAATTGAAACGCTATTTACCGCCCTCCAGGAGCGCCTCCAGGCAGACTTTTAATCGTACCCTAGTGGAATTGAAACTGCCGATGTGCTGCACAGTGAGAGCACCCTGGGCACTTTTAATCGTACCCTAGTGGAATTGAAACAGGAGCAGGCCAGGATCGAGGCGCTGGAGCTGCGCAAGCTTTTAATCGTACCCTAGTGGAATTGAAACTTCAGTGCATCCGCTATACCGGAAAGGCCCTTTTTCCTTTTAATCGTACCCTAGTGGAATTGAAACGCGTTTTAGCCCAAACCGGAAACACCTCATTCAGGCTTTTAATCGTACCCTAGTGGAATTGAAACGAACATGCGAGTATTCCAGGCACCCCAGTGTAGCTACTTTTAATCGTACCCTAGTGGAATTGAAACTTGTTTAATTCATAGGCTCGATTTCCTACATGATAGCTTTTAATCGTACCCTAGTGGAATTGAAACCCTAATACTATGTCTATGGCTTCTTACCTGAATACCCTTTTAATCGTACCCTAGTGGAATTGAAACGCAAATAGGAATGATCGTGGACTTTTAACACATTGGCTTTTAATCGTACCCTAGTGGAATTGAAACGCGTAAAATCCTGGTCGTATTCCACGATGCCCAGGCTTTTAATCGTACCCTAGTGGAATTGAAACGCCATTCCTGGGGGGTAAGTGTGGGCTTACTGGCAGCTTTTAATCGTACCCTAGTGGAATTGAAACCGGTGGTCAGCGTCGTGCGCAGGTCCTCGTATCGCTTTTAATCGTACCCTAGTGGAATTGAAACGATGGACGGGGTGGCCGGCGGCATGGAGAACCGCACTTTTAATCGTACCCTAGTGGAATTGAAACGCTGTATGGATTTCAGGTGTACGAATACAACATCGCCTTTTAATCGTACCCTAGTGGAATTGAAACATGCATGATTAGGCGGCGTAACGGGTGTTAAGGTAACTTTTAATCGTACCCTAGTGGAATTGAAACTCGTCAGTATGGGCACATTTTATGGGAGCATGGTCCTTTTAATCGTACCCTAGTGGAATTGAAACAGATTCTGGTTGCGAAACTGCATCACATCAGTCGCCTTTTAATCGTACCCTAGTGGAATTGAAACAGAAACTTGGAACCCCCGCCAGCGGCTGCAGACGTCTTTTAATCGTACCCTAGTGGAATTGAAACTGTCTATGGCTTCTTACCGGAACACCATACAAGAGCCTTTTAATCGTACCCTAGTGGAATTGAAACAGATGACAGTTGTAACGGTACAGCGCATAGCAGAGCTTTTAATCGTACCCTAGTGGAATTGAAACTCGTAACGCCACACACGGCGCGCGCTTTCAGCCTGCCTTTTAATCGTACCCTAGTGGAATTGAAACCTTCATCCAAAAGATCCCAGAACCACTTCATAACACCTTTTAATCGTACCCTAGTGGAATTGAAACGGAATACCCTGACATCTCTTTTAGCAATTTCATTACTTTTAATCGTACCCTAGTGGAATTGAAACTTCAAGATAGCATCCAGCGCACGATTGTCGTTGACTCTTTTAATCGTACCCTAGTGGAATTGAAACAAGCGCATTGCAAACTGGACAGACCTTGTGTTTGCACTTTTAATCGTACCCTAGTGGAATTGAAACAGCGTCTGTCGATTGAGCTCCATAAGCGGGTCCTGACTTTTAATCGTACCCTAGTGGAATTGAAACTTAAGTATAATGGCCCTAACTTTGACACATCGCTTCTTTTAATCGTACCCTAGTGGAATTGAAACAAAATGGCAACAATGAAGTGTTTGCTTGGCGGTTGCTTTTAATCGTACCCTAGTGGAATTGAAACCTTCGAAGAATGGTAATAACGAGGTGTTCGCGTGGCGCTTTTAATCGTACCCTAGTGGAATTGAAACGCTTTACATGAAATGTATGTGGCCGAACGTGTCACGCTTTTAATCGTACCCTAGTGGAATTGAAACTGTATAAGAAAAACTATGGTCTCGACGCTTTAAGGCCTTTTAATCGTACCCTAGTGGAATTGAAACATAGATCTGTCGATGATAGGAACTAAAGAAGATCCTCTTTTAATCGTACCCTAGTGGAATTGAAACTTCAGTGATACGGGCATTCAACTTAATTTCACAAATCTTTTAATCGTACCCTAGTGGAATTGAAACTTTTGACCTCCTTCGGAAAAATCGCCCCAAGCAGCCTTTTAATCGTACCCTAGTGGAATTGAAACCATACAACACATTATAAGGACGGTTATACATATGCCTTTTAATCGTACCCTAGTGGAATTGAAACGAAATAGGGTGATCAGGGCCAATGCCGAGGCGATTACTTTTAATCGTACCCTAGTGGAATTGAAACCTGATAGGGTGATCAGGCCCAATACCCAGGCGATTGCTTTTAATCGTACCCTAGTGGAATTGAAACCCTGTAAATAATCTTCCGAGGCGTGTTATAACCATCTTTTAATCGTACCCTAGTGGAATTGAAACACGATAGAGCAGGAAAATGTATTCAGGGGCATAAACCTTTTAATCGTACCCTAGTGGAATTGAAACGTCTATGGCAAACCCACAAAATGACTTCATGCAGGCCTTTTAATCGTACCCTAGTGGAATTGAAACATCGTAGTCCATGTAGGGTCAAAACCCAAGTCCTGGCTTTTAATCGTACCCTAGTGGAATTGAAACGTATGTCAAAAGAGGTATATGGGATGGCCAAGCGCTCTTTTAATCGTACCCTAGTGGAATTGAAACTCGGATAAAGCTACCAGCCCCTGCCCTAGCTGGAGCTTTTAATCGTACCCTAGTGGAATTGAAACTGCTTAACCTTACTTGCCTGCGCTTATATCTATTACTTTTAATCGTACCCTAGTGGAATTGAAACTGCAATGGAAGATGTACTTGCATGCCTTTGGTGTGCTTTTAATCGTACCCTAGTGGAATTGAAACAGCTTTGGGGCTATTTTGAAGTATGCCGGCGGCATTCTTTTAATCGTACCCTAGTGGAATTGAAACTGTTGAAGCCGCCTGCAATACCCCGTCCAGTTTCTGCTTTTAATCGTACCCTAGTGGAATTGAAACCGGAAAGTTTAAGGGCATGGTACTAGACCCACAGACTTTTAATCGTACCCTAGTGGAATTGAAACTTTATAACCTTCCCGTGGTTCAGCATATTGAAGGGCTTTTAATCGTACCCTAGTGGAATTGAAACATCGGCATGTGATTTTGGCCCGTTAGGCAAGTTCCTTTTAATCGTACCCTAGTGGAATTGAAACATTATAATCAAAAGGAATTTCCTTGCACGTAAAAAAGCTTTTAATCGTACCCTAGTGGAATTGAAACGAAGAAGAACGATTGCCAGAAAAAGACTTATAAAGGCTTTTAATCGTACCCTAGTGGAATTGAAACGGATTAAAATAACCACGCAAACATTGCGTAAGTGTACTTTTAATCGTACCCTAGTGGAATTGAAACATCAGAAGGACTTGTTTTCAAATGTTTTTATCAATCTTTTAATCGTACCCTAGTGGAATTGAAACGGAATAAAAATACAATTATATATATATTATAATTAGACTTTTAATCGTACCCTAGTGGAATTGAAACGTGGCACAGCAGATGCTTTCTGGGGAGGAACCTTCCTTTTAATCGTACCCTAGTGGAATTGAAACCTGATACAATGCCGGAGCCCGAAATAGAGTTGGGCGCTTTTAATCGTACCCTAGTGGAATTGAAACGCTTATGTATGTAGTGCCTCGCCTGATCAGATTCGCTTTTAATCGTACCCTAGTGGAATTGAAACGTGAAATAAAGCTGGGCATGGAACTATATGAGGCGCCTTTTAATCGTACCCTAGTGGAATTGAAACTTTTGAGGCGTGTGGGTATTCCAAAACTCATGGTCCTTTTAATCGTACCCTAGTGGAATTGAAACAGGCGTATGCGTACGGTAATTGGCTTTACCCAATGCTTTTAATCGTACCCTAGTGGAATTGAAACTATGATGGTCGTGTTAAGGTCATAGGTCTGATATGGCTTTTAATCGTACCCTAGTGGAATTGAAACATGACTTTTGGAGATCCCTGCGCAGTACATGAATTTCTTTTAATCGTACCCTAGTGGAATTGAAACATAGAGACAATCGTACCGACGTTGATACTGTTCGCCCTTTTAATCGTACCCTAGTGGAATTGAAACGCGGGAGGTATTCGCATCGTCCGAAACATATCGTATCTTTTAATCGTACCCTAGTGGAATTGAAACGAATAAAATGCTGTACGGTGAGGATACTTTTGAGAGCTTTTAATCGTACCCTAGTGGAATTGAAACAACAAGACCTACTACCTTGACACGACCAGCATATGCGCTTTTAATCGTACCCTAGTGGAATTGAAACGAAGCACGGAAATAAACAGTCGAGCCGTGCTCATACCTTTTAATCGTACCCTAGTGGAATTGAAACAGTGTCTTTGATAAGATCTCCTATTTTTTTGAACATCTTTTAATCGTACCCTAGTGGAATTGAAACCCAGTTAAGTTGAAGCTTGTAAAATTTAAACTCAATACTTTTAATCGTACCCTAGTGGAATTGAAACCGTTTCAGGGTCACCACCCTGGCTAACCTTCTCTACCTTTTAATCGTACCCTAGTGGAATTGAAACTATCAACCCTACTACCTTAACACGGCCAGCATATGCTTTTAATCGTACCCTAGTGGAATTGAAACAAGCACGCAAGGTATTTAGCCGTTTAGCCCAACCCTTTTAATCGTACCCTAGTGGAATTGAAACAACTGAAGCCAGCTGTAACCAGACATCTCCTTAAGCCTTTTAATCGTACCCTAGTGGAATTGAAACTTAAGTGATACAACGGCAGCACAGTATTTAGATGTCTTTTAATCGTACCCTAGTGGAATTGAAACACGATAACTCGTAACGCCATATGTCACTATCATCACTTTTAATCGTACCCTAGTGGAATTGAAACAACGCAGACCTACACTGTCTTTTTAGACGAAGCACGCTTTTAATCGTACCCTAGTGGAATTGAAACGCGGTAAATAATCTTCCGAGGCGTGTTATAACCATTCTTTTAATCGTACCCTAGTGGAATTGAAACAAAGGTTTAGGGTACCCTGCTCATCATCGCCAAACTCTTTTAATCGTACCCTAGTGGAATTGAAACGTCAATCGAAATAAGTAACATTATTCACTAAATTGACTTTTAATCGTACCCTAGTGGAATTGAAACTATGCTGTATTGGCTGGGGTTGTTGAGGGTGGCCAGCTTTTAATCGTACCCTAGTGGAATTGAAACCGAATATCCAGACATTTCCTTAAGTAGACGTAGTACCTTTTAATCGTACCCTAGTGGAATTGAAACCTATGATCAGATAATGACCCTCTTGCAACACCAAAGGCTTTTAATCGTACCCTAGTGGAATTGAAACGAGATAGGGTGATCAGGCCCAATACCCAAGCGATCACTTTTAATCGTACCCTAGTGGAATTGAAACGTTGTATGCACGTATCTGATCCTTAGCTGTTACCAGCTTTTAATCGTACCCTAGTGGAATTGAAACGCAGATGACAGCCAATGAGCGCGCTTACCAGGCCTGCTTTTAATCGTACCCTAGTGGAATTGAAACCAGCCATCGTTTCGATCACTCCTGTTTTTTGACTCCCTTTTAATCGTACCCTAGTGGAATTGAAACTAAAAACGTGCTCATAAAGAAGAGCGTCTTTTAATTCTTTTAATCGTACCCTAGTGGAATTGAAACAACTATGGTTACATCCCCTATGACCAGCTGACGGTCCTTTTAATCGTACCCTAGTGGAATTGAAACGCTGTATGTAGTCTGCGTCACGCATTCACCAACAGGCTTTTAATCGTACCCTAGTGGAATTGAAACATAGTAACCCCGGCACTATCCTGCTGCCCGCCAACCCTTTTAATCGTACCCTAGTGGAATTGAAACTGTTCGGTCATCCCCTCTGCAATGGCATCCGCTTCACTTTTAATCGTACCCTAGTGGAATTGAAACGTTTCAGGGTCACTTCGTTATTCATGCCCTTCAGGCTTTTAATCGTACCCTCGTGGAATTGAAACGCTGAAAGGCAAGGATATGGACCTGCTGGCCCAGACCTTTTAATCGTACCCTAGTGGAATTGAAACGCTCATGGCACAGCCGCAGCAGGCTGCGGACCAGGCCTTTTAATCGTACCCTAGTGGAATTGAAACCATAAAGACCCTTTGCTGGGCGCTTTTGTCTCACCGCTTTTAATCGTACCCTAGTGGAATTGAAACCCGTTTACCGCGCTTTGGCCGCCGTGCCGCCTGGGCTTTTAATCGTACCCTAGTGGAATTGAAACTAAAAAAGGCCGGGGTGTTATCCCCGGCATGAATTACTTTTAATCGTACCCTAGTGGAATTGAAACCCATTTTCCTGCCCGGCGCCGCCGTGCGGGACACCCCTTTTAATCGTACCCTAGTGGAATTGAAACTCGGTTTCTTCAACCCCTTCACCGCCTAGACACCACCTTTTAATCGTACCCTAGTGGAATTGAAACCCGCTACCTGCTGCGGCGGGTGGACGTGTACAAAGACTTTTAATCGTACCCTAGTGGAATTGAAACTAAGCAGATACCTAACAGGCGGAGCCGCCTTATAACTTTTAATCGTACCCTAGTGGAATTGAAACGTTGAAGAAACGAAGGCGCAGATCAAAGCAAAGTACCTTTTAATCGTACCCTAGTGGAATTGAAACAACGATTACTAACGTTACGCATGTAACCTTCGCTATCTTTTAATCGTACCCTAGTGGAATTGAAACCTGTTAAGGCGCAAGACCTCCTTGATCCGCCCGTTCCTTTTAATCGTACCCTAGTGGAATTGAAACCCATTACCCGGCGTGGTGAAATTCGCAACATCTACCTTTTAATCGTACCCTAGTGGAATTGAAACTAGTGTTTCGCCCTATCTGCCATTGAGCAGTATTGGCTTTTAATCGTACCCTAGTGGAATTGAAACTCTTTTTCACCGCCACCACGTGGATCCAGGCCCCGCTTTTAATCGTACCCTAGTGGAATTGAAACGCGCGGTCAGCCAGGCCACCAGCTCCTGCAGGGCTTTTAATCGTACCCTAGTGGAATTGAAACCCGTGCGGGACACCCTCACCCTGTCTCACCTCATACTTTTAATCGTACCCTAGTGGAATTGAAACTCGAATTGCCAGGCGTTGACAAACACAAACGGCGATCTTTTAATCGTACCCTAGTGGAATTGAAACAGTTTGGCATATCAATGAGAAATTAAGGGTGACACGCTTTTAATCGTACCCTAGTGGAATTGAAACAGCGTATTAAACGTACCATTGAGAGATACAACGGCCTTTTAATCGTACCCTAGTGGAATTGAAACCCATTGCCGGGCGTCGTAAAATTAGCAACATCAACCTTTTAATCGTACCCTAGTGGAATTGAAACCAGGATCTCCATGCCCTGGCGGTCCGGCAACAGCCCTTTTAATCGTACCCTAGTGGAATTGAAACGCGATACAATACCTTCCTAGGTATCACACCGTACTTCTTTTAATCGTACCCTAGTGGAATTGAAACCTTTATTTGTCTGTCCGGCGGGGTCCTTTTTATTACTTTTAATCGTACCCTAGTGGAATTGAAACACAATGAAACGTTTTGTAGTTATTTGTCTTGTTTTTCTTTTAATCGTACCCTAGTGGAATTGAAACAAGAAGATCTCGTTCGCCTGCTTCACGACGATGGTTCTGTTAATCGCACCCTAAGGGAGTTAAGACTTTAGGATGTCACCTGCTTCTTGCGGTAGAACCACTTGAACAAAATGGGAAACACCAGTAAGGTAAGCACCGTGGCACTCATCAGCCCGCCGATCACCACACGTGCCAGGGGACGCTGTGTTTCGGAACCGATACCGGTAGAAATTGCGGCAGGGATCAGCCCTATGGCAGCCATAAGCGCCGTCATCACCACAGGTCTTACCCGGGAAGCTACGCCTTCAAACACAGCCTGTTCCAGGGGCATGCGTGCCTGCAGGTTTTGCTTGAAGACGGACAGCAGGATCACGCCATTCTGCACGCAAATCCCAAACAGGGCAATAAAACCGATACCTGCGGAAATGCCAAAAGTGGTATTGGTCAGCAACAGGGCATAAATGCCCCCGATCAATGCAAATGGCAGGGTAAGTAACACCAACCCCGCATCCTTGAGATTGCCAAATGCGGAGAAAAGTATCAGGAAAATAAGCAATATGGTAACGGGCACCACTTGCTGCAAGCGTCCGGATGCCCTCACCATATTCTCAAATTCACCGCGCCATTCCATTCGATACCCTTTGGGGAGCTTTACCTGGGCATGCACTTTGTGCTGCGCATCGGCAATCGTACTGCCCAGGTCTCGGCCACGCACAGAGAACTTTACGCCGATAAACCGCTGGTTGCTTTCTCTATAGATAAATGCCGGCCCCGTGAGAAATCCTATGTTGGCCACCTGTTTGAGCGGCACCTTATAGCTGTGCATCGTAGGCACCAAGATTTCGCCGATCTCTTTCTCCGTATGCCTGAACTCATGGCTATAGCGAATGGTCACATCAAATTTCCTTTCTCCTTCATACAGCTGGGTCACGGATTTACCCCCCACGGCGGTCTCAATAACCGCCTGGGCATCTGATATGGTCACCCCATAGACAGCCATCTTGCGCTCGTCGAGTTCTATGCGCAGTTCGGGCTGCCCCAGGTTCTGCAACAGGCCGATATCCCTGACCCCGTCTATAGGCTCTATGATCTGAAGTGTTTGCAGGGCAAGACTTTGCAGGGTCTCAAAATCTGGCCCGTAGATCTTGACGGCATTGTTTGCTTTAAGCCCGGCCACAGCCTCCTGCACATTGTCTATGATGGGCTGGGAATAGTTATACTCTATGCCGGGAAACTGCTGCAGGCGGGCATCCATCTCTTCCACCAGGTGATCCATGGATATCTTTCGCTTCCAGGCGCTTTCAGGCTTCAGGTTCACCTGAAACTGCTGGTAATAATAGCCCGAGGGGTCTGTGCCGTCATTGGATCGCCCGGTTTGCGAAAGCACTTCCTCTACCTCGTCAAACGACTGGAGAACATTGCGTATGCGGTTGGCCATAGCGACAGACTCCGTAAGCGAAGCGCTCATGGGCAGCTTGGCGCCCACCCACAGCGCGCCTTCGTTCAACTGGGGCAGGAACTCCGTGCCCATCCGGGTAAAAGCAAACAGGCTGCTGGCCAGCAACGCCAGAGCCACGCAGAAAGAAAGCAAAGGCCGGCGGTTCGTCCGGGTATAGGCTCGCATGGTATTTCGCTGCAACCATATGACCAGCGGGTTCTTACGTTCGCGCACATTGCGGTTGAGCAGTAAACTGGCCAATGCAGGCACCAGCGTGAGGGTGAAGAGCAGAGCCCCCAATAAGGCAAAACCGAGGGTCCAGGCCAGGGGCGCAAACATTTTACCTTCCACCTTCTCAAAGGCAAAGATGGGCAGCAGCGCAGTGATGATGATCAGCTTGGAAAAGAAGATGTTGCGGGCCATGCGCTCGCTGGTCTCGGCGATCAGCCGCCGCTTGGCCAGGCGGTTAAACACCGGCATTCCCAGCTTGTGCGCCTGGTGGTCCAGCGCCACAAACAACCCTTCTACCATTACCACGGCACCGTCTATGATGATCCCAAAGTCCACGGCACCCAACGACAGGAGGTTGGCGCTCATGCCCATAAAGCGCAGGCAAATAAATGCAAACAGCAGGGACAGCGGTATGATAATGCCTACCAGCAAAGTAGTGCGCAGATCTGCCATAAAAAGAAACACCACCAGGGTAACCAGCACAATACCCTCCACCAGGTTATGCATCACGGTATCAGTGCACAGGTTAATGAGTTTCTCCCGGTCATAGAAAGGATTGATGCGCACATCTCGCGGCAATACCTGGGTTTCGATCTCTGCTATCTTGGCTTTCACCCGCGCCAGCACCTCACTGGGGTTTTCGCCCTTGCGCATCACCACAATGCCCTCTACTACATCCGGGTGCTGGTTGCGGCCGGCCTGCCCCACTCTGGGCGCGCCGGTGGTCACCACCTTGCCTACGTTGCGCACATATACCGGCATCTCTTCCCGAGAGCTGATGAGAATATCCTCTATGTCCTGTATAGAGTTGAGCAGCCCGATACCTCTGACCACAAATGCCTGGCTGTTCTTCTCTATCACATTACCCCCCACATTCAGGTTACTGTTGGCCAGGGCATTGCGCACATCCAGCGGAGAGAGGTTATAACGCGCCAGCAGCAGCGGGTTCAGTTGTATCTCATAGATCTTTTGTTCTCCTCCAAACACCACGATATCCGCTACTCCGGGCACGCTGCGCAACTGCCGGTCTACTACCCAGTTCTGTAGCTCCAGCAACTCCCGGCTGGTGCGGGCATCGCTCTCCAGGGTATAACGGAAGATCTCTCCCGTAGGGCCGTAAGCGGGTTGTATCTCTGCATCCGCGCCTTCAGGCAGGCTGACGGTAGCCAGCAGGTTGTTGACCTGCTGGCGGGCGAAGAAGTCCTCCACCCCGTCTTCAAAGATGATGGTGGTCACCCCCAGGCCAAACATAGAGGCAGACCGCACATTGAGCTTGCGCTGCAAGCTGTTCATGGCTATTTCAATGGGTATGGTCACAAAGCGCTCCACTTCTTCCACGCTGCGCCCCTTCCATTGGCTGACAATGATGATCTGGGTATTGGTGACATCCGGAAACGCCTCAATGGGTGTTTTGAGGAAGCTGTAGACCCCATAGCCCGTCATCAGCAACGCGGCCCCAAATACAAAGTTTCGCTGGCGCACAGAGAAGCGCAGCAGTGCCCTTATCCACTTACTCATGGCAGTTACTGGTTTTTGGTAAGTGCATCAAACAACAACAACTGGTGGCGGCAGACTACCTGGTCATCAGGCTTCAGCCCCCTGTCCAGGAAAACGGTACTGGTAGTAGAACCGGCCACCTTCACCTCCCGCACCTCAGCTTTGCAAGGGTCTGCCATGCGGATGACGTAATAATGGTTATCGTTAAAGATCAGGCTTTGAGCAGCTACGGCCACTTTCTGCCCACCCCCACCGGGGTATTGCACCAATAGGGTGGCAAACATGCGGGGTTTCAGCTTACCTCCCGGGTTATGGAGAGTTACCCGCACCTTCATAGCCTGCGTATTGGGGTCTATGGCGCTCAGCACCTTGTCTATAGTGCCCCTGAATATCTCGTTGGGATAAGATATCGTCTGCACCTGCACAGGTATCCCCGTGCGCATATGGGCAATGTCCGTTTCATATACATTGGCCACCACCCATAGCTCTGAGATATCTGCTACCACAAACATGGGCTCAGGGTCAGATGCCCGCACCTGCATCCCCTCGGCAATATTCTTTTCGATCAGGTGCCCGCTAAAGGGGGCCGTAATCACCTGGCGGGAACCGGAGCCGGAGGCGCTGTAGATACCCATTTGCTCGCGAATGCGCTTGACTTCTTGCTGGGCGCTCTCCAGATCTCGCTGGGCAGAGGCCACCTCTACCTGAGAACTGAGTCGCGACTGAAAGAGCTCTTCGGCACGGGCAAGGTTTCGTTCGGCCAGGCGCACATTGGCCTGGGCCGTGGCCAGCCCGGCTTCCAGCTCGGCAATCTCACCGCTATGAATGACGGCCAATACTTGCCCCCGCTGCACATAGTCGCCCAGCTCCACACGCACATCCTGCACATTCCCGGTAACAAGCGCAAAGATCTTGGCCACTTTGTTCTCATTGGCCTCTATGGTGCCATTGAGCTTGATCTCTTCCTGCACCGGAGCCATACGTGCCGTGTCCAGGCGAATCAGCTGCCGCATACTGTCTGATAGGCACTGGGTGGCATGCTCCTCGGCCTGTGCACCCGGCTCCCGCTGGCAGGCTGCCAGCAGGATTGCAATTACCAGCAGCCCGGTGATAGGGATAACTGTTTTCATGGTTCCTTAAAAGATAAATGTGCCGATAGCGTAATTGAGGTTTTCTATGGCCTGCAGATACATCAGGGACATCTCCAGGTACTGTATCTGGGTATCGCTATAGCTGCCGTAATAGTCTACAAACTGCAGCAGGCCCAGGTTACCCTTCTGGAAGTTATCCAGCAGGATATCCAGCATGGTTTCGTATTCATCGAGCCGGGTATGGGAGAGATACCGGTTGATAACTCTCCAGTAGCTCATAGACTGTTCATAGGCGATCTGCACCTCTGCCTGCACCTGGTTTTGCTGAAAGGCGGCCAGCTGCCCGGCCTGGCGGGTGGCCACCTGCGCCTGCTGAATAGCACCCTGGTTTCTATGAAAGAGCGGGAGGTCTATGGCCACCGTCAGGGCATTATAGTTTTGCCATGCGCTGCCATTGCGGTCAAAGGTATAACCCAGGTACAGGTCCGGCACGGCCATTGCTTTTTGCAGGCGCAGGTTCTGGCGGGCCCTCTCCATGTGCCAGCCTGCCAGCCTGAGGTCCTGCCGGTTTTCATCTGCCAGGAGCAGCAGCTCAGCCAGTCCCGGCGGGTTCCATTGCCGTTTGACATCGGGCTCTGCCAGCTCCGGCAGGCTGTCCAGTGGGAGCAGTAACAACAAGGCCAGTTGCTGGCGGCTCTGCTGCAGCTCCAGCTTCAGCTCTGCCCTGCGTTGCATAAGATCCAGCTGCAACACTTCTATGCGGGTGACTTCGGTAGTAGGGATATTGCCATTGGCTGCCTGCTGGCGCATGCGCTGCAACAGGGTGTCCAGCTCCTCTACCCGCATCTGGTAAATAGAGGCTTGCCGGTTGCTGTAATAATACCTGAGATAGCTGCTCCTCAGATCATAAGCAAGGTCCCGCAGCAACTGGTAATATTCGGCCTCTGCCATATGCACACCTGACTGTGCAAGCGTAATTCTTTTGCCCCGCTTGGCAGCCAGCTGCAACTGCTGCTCCAGCCGGAAGGTATACTGCGCCGATGCCGAGACGTCCAGCGGGTGCTTGTTAACGGGGTTGTACAGGTTGTGTTCCACGCTGAGGACGGGGTTGGGTAAGAGGCGGGCCTGCACCACCTCAGCCTCTGCCTGCTGTATATTACCCCGGGCCACCAGCAGTTGCAGGTTGGTTTGCTTCAGGCGCTCCTCGGCCTCTGCCAGTGACATCTGCGGTTTCTGGGCATGCAGCCAATGACTGCACAGCAACCAAACCAGCACACCTATGATTTTGTACCGGAGCCGGATAGCTGGCAGGGGCTGTACAATATCTTTACGCATGGACAACTGACATTCTTCTATATCAGTGTGCAAAGCTCCGCAAGGCGCATTAGAGGCCTATTAGAAAGAGATTAGAAACCCATTAGAATCGAGAGATTCTATATATTTTCCTGCTGAACGGGCAAAAGCAGGGTAGCCACGGTACCACCGGTAGCCGCAGCAGCCACTTGCAAAGAGCCTTTGTGAAAAAGCGCAATCTTCCTGGCAAGCGCCAGCCCCAGGCCAGATCCTTTATAGGCACGCACATTGGTAGCTCTGTAAAAGGGTTCGCCCACGTGTTTCAATTCTGCACCGGGTATACCCTCTCCATCATCTTGTATGGCAATGTGTACCCAGCCGGCATCCCGGAATACGGATACCTGTACCGGGCCATTCGCTGCAAACTTGCAGGCATTATCCAGGAGGTTATGGAGGGCCACCTGCAAGAGGCCCCAGTTGCCGCATATGCTGGGCACGGGGTGACGAATGTCCAGGTTCACCCGGTTCTGCGGATAATGCCTGTCCAGGTTTGCTTTGACTACAGTGAGCAGGGCTTCTACAGGGACAGGCTCCATATGCGTGCTTTCTGCGGCAAATCCCGTTTGCGAGAGTAGTAAAAGGCTTTGCAAAATGCTGTCCAGGCGCTCGGCCTCCCGTCCTATGGTCTGCAAGGATTCCAGGTAGGCTTCTATAGTGCGGGGTTTGTTCAGTGCATACTCGGCCTCTCCCATAATGACGGTGAGTGGCGTATTGAGCTCATGTGAAGCATTGTTTACAAAATAGGCTTGCAACTCAAAGGTATGTGCCAGGCGTTCCAGCATGTCGTTAAAGGTACGGGCCAGTTCTGCCAGTTCATCCTTGCCATTGCCGGTAGGCAGGCGCTGGTGCAATTGGTTGGCGCCAATACTGCGGGCCTGGTTGCTGATCTGCGAGATGGGTTTTAGCATCTGTCCTGCATAATACCGGCTCAGGAGATAGATGATCCCCAGGCCGGACACATAGGCAATGATGATCAGGTTCATGAGAAAGTTCAGCTTCGATTGCCCAAAACTGTCTTCGGCCGAAACCACCACAATAAAGTCTCCCTGGTTGTCCTCGTATTTGAGTGCGGAATAGTATACTCCGTCGTCTGTTTTCAGGTGGCCTTTGCCTTCCGTCAGCACTTCTGCCAATAACTGCGTGTTTTGCAAGACAGATAACGGACTCTCATGCAGGGGCGCATTCACCGGAACCAACCACTCCTGCTCTTTGGGCAGCTTTTGAAAGTGCTTGTTCAGCAGTCTTTCATACACACTGGCGCTCAGTTCGTCTTTCTCCAGCCGGGACTGTGCAACGATACGCGCACGTTCTTCGAGCCGCTCAAAGAACTCATATTCAAAATACTGCACAGTGAAGACATACGTAAACGCCAGTACCCCCAGCAGCAGAATACCGGAGAGCAGGGTAAACCGCAGCGCCAGTTTATTACGTATCTTCATGTGTATCAGACGTCAACATGTATCCCATGCCCACTACGGTATGGAGCAAACGGGGAGAATGGTGCTTGTCCACCTTATTTCTCAGGTAGCTCATATAGACATCCACTACATTAGAGCCAGCTTCGTAGGTATAATCCCACACCTGCTCCATTAACTGGGCGCGGCTGCATACCCGGCCCTGGTGCTGCATGAGGCAAACCAGCAAACGGTATTCGGTGGGTGTAAGGCGGAGAGGCTGCCCGGCCCTGCTGACTTTATGAGCAGCAGGCTCCAGGACCAGGTCTGCACACCTGAGTATCTGCTCTGTGCTGCCGGAGCTGAGCTGCCGCCGGCGTACCAGTGCACGCACCCTGGCCAGGAGCTCATTCAATTTAAAGGGCTTGGTCAAATAATCATCGGCGCCGGTATCCAGGCCCCTGACAATGCTGTCCGAAGTGCCCAATGCTGTCAGCATCAATACAGGCAGGTCGGTAAACCCTTGTTTACGTAACGTCTGGCAGACCTCCAGGCCGCTCATATTGGGCAGCATAATGTCCAGTATAACCAGGTCAAAGTCCTGCTGCCCCAGCACCTGCAGTCCCATCAATCCATCATAGCAGACCAGCACATGATGGTTATCTTCCTCCAGGCCCCTTTTGAGCAAGGAGGCAATATTCACGTCATCTTCAACCAGGAGTATACGGGCCATGCAAACCGATTTGGGCAATGGTACCCTGCCGGGGAACCAGGTATCCGGAACAGGATGTCCAATTTAAGGGCAAAAGCTGAGAAGTCTGGCAAGAGCGTCACAGGAGCCTGTTGGCAGGCCTCGGTGGTCAACAATTTTTTGATTATTTTTATTTAGATTTAAACCAAATAGGGTTAAGTTTGTCGCGTAATTCGCTCAATCTTCCAGAATCATGTCTACCTCTACCGTCACACAAACCTCCCAGGAGCTTCGTCAACGCTGGGACGCTCTCAAAAGTGCCCAACCACAGCTTCGCATCCGCGATGCAGCCAAAGCCCTTAACAGCACGGAAGCCCAGTTACTGGCCACCCAGGTGGGCCAGGAGGCTACCCGCCTGCAAGGTCCTTGGTCTACCCTGCTGCAGCGCATGCCGGAGCTGGGCCGCATTATGGCACTGACACGCAACGAAGCGGTGGTGATTGAAAAACATGGTTCTTTCAATGAGCCCCAGTTCTTTACCCAGGGCCCTCATGAAATAGGGCAGGTAGTGGGCCCCGAGATAGACCTGCGCCTGTTTATGGCACACTGGGCGCACGGCTATGCCACACACATGAACAAAGGACCCAAACAAACACTGTATTCTCTGCAGTTCTTTGACAAGTTCGGCACCGCTATCTTCAAGGTATTTGCCGAAGAGAAGGAATCCAACCTGGAAGCTTACCACAAGATAGTGGCAGACTTTACGCACCCGGAGCAGACGGCCGAACTGAGTGTGGAGCCGGATCCCGGCCCGGCGCCCTATCAGGAAAACCCCGCTGCTGATGCCGCTGCCTTCCTGGCAGACTGGGCGGCTATGACGGATACTCACCAGTTCTTCCCCATGCTGGGCAAGCACAAGGTGCACCGCTTCCAGGCCCTGAAGATCGCAGAAAGCAAATATGCCTGGAAAGTGCCCGCCACCACACTAAAAACCGTGCTGGACGAGGCCAAAGCCCGCAACATCTCTATCATGGCCTTCGTGGGCAACAGAGGTTGTATTGAGATCCATACCGGCCCCATTAACCACCTGCTGGCAAGAGAGGCCTGGTATAATGTGATGGACCCTGACTTTAACCTGCACGTCAATACCGCACACATTACCGACGCCTTTGTGGTGGAAAAACCTACTGCAGACGGCCTGGTTACCAGCCTGGAATTCTATGACCAGCACCGCGAACTCATTGTGCAGTTCTTTGGCGAGCGCAAGCCCGGCAAGCCCGAGCTGACCGAATGGCGCCAACTGGCTACGGAGTTTATTCCCCGCTAACCATCACCTATAAAAGCAGAGAACAACTACTCCCCGGATTGAGGAATGTGCAAAATATCCTCAAATCTTTTTAAAACGTATTATGAAAACCAAAATTTTTACACCCTTGCTTTTGCTGATGGTGGCTGCCCTGCTGCCTATGACAGCAGCCGCCCAAAGTGAATTTGAGACGTGGATAGAGGACTCTGTCATCACAGGCACTACTACGGGCCAGGACTACCGGGATGATGTGTGGTATAGCCTGAAAAACGGAGAAGTACACCGTGCCACGCGTAACAACTGGCATTTGGGTCTGTCTACAGGTACCTTCGATGTCAATATCATTACGCATCATGCTGCCGGGAGCCCCTCGCTCTATGTGTTTCGGGTACCTTTTGACACCACCGGATTCGGCACCTCAGCGCTGGATACTTCCGGCCAGATGATCAATGCCAATCTTTACTTCAACAATGAGTCTGACTGGCGCGAAGGTGCATTTTCCCAGACCCGCGTTTCCGGCGCACTGGGTTTTGGCTGGGGCGAGTATGACATGACCACCCACAATGTATATGGAGACTCTGTATACGTGGTGAAATATGGCAGTAACTACAAAAAGGTGGCCATCCTGCACAAAGGCGACCTGCGTCCTGCCGGCAGCGGAGCAGCCGCCAGCACCTATGGCCAGTGGCGCGTGCGTGTGGCTAACCTGGACGGCAGCGAGGACACCACCTATGCTATCAACAGCACCGCATACAGCACCAAAAAATTCGTGTACATCAACCTGGAAACCCGCCAGGTAATTGACCGCGAACCGGCTGCCAACAGCTGGGACCTGCTTTTTACCAAATACTTTGAGGACCTGGGACCAGGTGTCGGTTGGTACCAGGTGGCAGGCGTCAAGCACAACACCAAATGGCAGAGTGCCGGACCGGGCCAGCCCCAGACCAATGCAGGCGTTAAAGCAGCACGTATCTATAATCTCACTGCCGATAACCTTACCGAACAACAGGTAGACAGCATCACACCGCTGCTGAAGGATAGCATCACAGCTATCGGCCGCGACAAGACCATAGGTACCCTGAGCTTTATCATCAAGGATAACGACGGCCTGCTGTGGCAACTGTACTACACAAGTATCAAGAATGCCACTACCCAGGGCAGAGGCGAATACTTCTTCCAGAAACGCCGCCTGACTGCGCCCGCCAACCGCCTGGGCAGCCGTGGCAACGGCCCCAGCTGGAGCCTCTACCCCAACCCCTCTGCCGGAGACGTAACCCTGGTTATCGAGAACGCTACAGCGAACACCCAGGTAGTCGTCAGAGATCTCATGGGCCGCGTGGTGATGAGCCAAACACTGGCCGCTACAGATCTGCACGCCCTTAACCTGCGTCACCTGGCACCTGCCACGTATGTAGTAAGCGTACAAAGCGGTAACCGCGTAAGCTCACAGAAACTCGTTATTACCCAATAACAACCGCTCTGCATGCGCAACCGTGCACATTCCTCTTATGCCGGAACCCGTAGACACCCTGTCTGCGGGTTTCCCGGCGTGGGGTTTTTATTGCTTTGCAGCCTCTGGCTGGCATGGACAGGTAGCGCATCTGCTCAAGACAGCCTCCGCATCCGCATTCTGGCAGAAGACCACGGCGATCCGCTTGCGTTTGCCAGCGTGCGAGCCACAAGCCTGGTTACCGGGCAGGCCCAATGGCAATATACAGACAGCCTGGGATCCTGTCAGTTTAGGGTACAGCTACCTGCCCTGCTGGAGGTACAACTCATGGGCTACAGCCCGTTACGAGACACCCTGCACACCGCAGGCAGTCACACACTTAAGCTGGTCGGTTCCGGCCTGCAAACAGAAGCATTGGTCGTTACGGCCCAAAGCAGCCCAGTGCCAGCCTCCCTCACGCCCCTGAATATCCGGGTGCTCGACGAAGCTCGCATTCGCGCACAAGCCGCCCCTAACCTCAGTGCACTGTTATCCAACGAACTGAATATCCGCCTGCAGCAAGACATGGCGCTGGGCACCAGCCTGAGCCTGCAAGGTCTCAACGGCCAGAACGTCAAGATTCTCGTAGATGGCGTACCCCTGGTGGGCCGCATGAACGGCCAGCTGGATCTCACCCAGATCAACCTGGCAGACATAGAACGCGTGGAGATTGTAGAAGGTCCTATGGCGGTAAACTATGGCGCAGATGCCCTGGGAGGCGTCATCAATCTCATCTCTAAGCGCAACGCCAAGGAAACCCGGGTCTCTGGCGGGTTCAATGCTTTGTATGAAAGTATAGGCACCTATAATGCCGATGCCTGGGCCACCCGCCGGTGGGGCAGGCACCAGCTGCGCCTTTCCCTGGGGCGCAATTTCTTTGACGGCTGGAATGAGCAGGGCCGCACGCACCAGTGGAAACCGCGTGAGCAATGGATGGGCAGCGCCAGTTATGTATACACGGCATCCAAGACCCGCCTGAGCTTCCGGAGCTCCCTGTTTGACGAAACCTTGCTGAGCCGCGGAGCGCCTGTAGTCAGTCCGATCCAGGCCTATGCTTTTGACGAGCGCTTTCGTACCCAACGCCAGCAATATGACCTGCAATGGCAGCAAACCATCAGCAAACGTACCAGCTGGGACATGCTGGCCGCAGCCAGTCTCTTCAACCGCAACCGGTACCGGTATCGCACCAACCTGGTAAACCTGGAGTCTCGCCTGCTGGATGGCATCAATGCCCCCGATACCAACCGGTTTCAACTGGGCATGAGCAGAGGCACGCTCACCTATCGTTTGCCCGAGGCATGGGAAGTCAGCCTGGGCTATGAGTTCACTATGGAGCGTACGATCGGAGACCGGATCGCCCAGGACGCACCGGGACAGGAAGAATATGCCGCTTATGCCATAGTGCAGTGGAAGCCCAGCAGCCGCCTGCAGTTGCGGCCCGGCATCCGGTATACGTATCATACCCAGTATGATGCCCCTTTGATGCCCAGCTTTAACGCAGCCTATCGCTTCTCTCCAAAAGCCCAGCTGAAGGCCGCGTGGGCCATGGGCTTCCGGGCGCCTTCCCTCCGGGAGCGCTTTCTCTACTTTGTAGACATCAACCACAATATACAGGGCAATCCGGATCTCCTGGCCGAGACCAGCCACAACTACCAGCTGGCATTCCAGTACAAACACATGACCCAGAAATCTGCATATGAGGTAGAAACCGGGTTGTTCTTTAACGATGTCTCCAACCTGATTACCCTTGCCGTGGTAGACATGCCTGCTGCCTTATACTCCTACCGCAATATCGGGCGTTTACAAACAGCCGGCTTCCGGGTACAAAGCAAGGCCATACGCCCCAGGTACAGCCTGCAGGTAGGCGGGCTGCTCACTGCACAGGGAGCGCCTGACTGGCGCAGCGCAGGAGGAGATGCCTTCTACTGGAGCCCTGAGCTGCAGGCCAATTTCCAGGTAAAGCTTCCCTGGCAATCCTTAAAGCTGGCGCTGTTCTCCAAATACACAGGGCGGCTGCTCACCCCAATGGTAGGCGAAAACAACGAACTCACCCTGCAGTTCATCGAAGACTTCATGACTGTAGACGTTACATTATCCCGCTCCTTCTGGAAAGAACGCCTGACGTTACTGGCAGGAGGGCGCAACCTGGCAGACGTGAGAAACCTGCGAGCCAACATGAGCACCGGTGCACATAGCGGGGGCGGTGGTTCCATTCCCCAGGCGGCAGGCCGCATGTTTATTGCACAGCTTAATCTTACCTTGTAGTTATCAGTCATGATTCGGTTGGCTCATCTGTTCATTACAGTCCTTACGCTGGGACTCACTGCCTGCTGGCCTGCAGAAGAACCTATAACGTTACCGAGCCTGGGGGGAGACGGCACAGGGCCCAGTCCGGTCATAGCATCCGTGGAGATGGGCAGCGCCTATGACTACCGCATATACGTCAGCCTTACCACAGGCGCACAGTACCGCGTGCATAACAATCTCTTTGATATTGCCATAGGCACTGCAGAACTAGGCTATCCTGTATATATGAATGAAGGCAAGCTGGTACGCGGTTACCGCACCAACTCTTATACCTTTGAGCAGGTGTATGCCACACCCAATACTCTGATATGGACGCCGGATGCCCCCAGCCAGAACCCGGATTCTACACTGGTAGGCAACTGGCAGCTGCTTGCTGATACCGAAGGGAAAAGCCCGGTTTATCTTATAGACCGCGGCAGCCTGTATCACACCGGTTCCTCCCGCTACTACAAGCTGCAACTGCTGGGCATCACCGACGGTTTGGTACGCCTCAGGTATGCACCCGCAGCCCAGACTACCTTACCCGAGGAGATGCAGGTGCCTTTGTCATCCACACACGCCCTCACCTATGTGAGCTTTGAAAGTACAAGCCCGGTGGCGGTAGCCCCCCCGGACGACGACTGGGATCTCCTGTTCACACGCCATTTCCAGGTTTACCTGGACCAGCCCCTGGACTCTCCTACACGAAACTATAGTGTAACGGGCATACTCGGGCATCGTTTCAAGGGCGTGCAGGCTGCGCTCCTGACGAATGCTGCTGACCTGGGAACCATGGATAAAGCACTCTGGGAGCAAGTACCGCCACAATCTGCTGCCAATGCCATAGGATTTGACTGGAAGGTATTCAGCTTCGATGCCAACAATTACTTAATACGCCCGCATCGGGTATATGGCGTATGGCTACCGGATGGCAAGCGCTTTGGCTTGCAATTCCTGGATTTTTTTGATGAACAGGGACAAAAAGGCACTCCCACTTTTGTCTATCAGCAAATCCCTTAGTTACTTCACTCCCCTGGATCTTCCTTTCCTTCTTTTAACATGAAAACGCTTACCTGGAGACTCCGTCATCTGCATGCCTTTGGGCTTGTTTTATGTATTCTGCTTTGGCTGGGGGGATGCTCCGGACAAGAAGGCGCTTCCAAAAAGTCTGCGGCAGATAACGGCAAAGGCGGCCCGCGCATCATAACGGCCGGCCCGGTAGTCACAAGTATAGTACTGCACCTGGGCCAGGGCAAAGCTTTGGTAGCTACAGACCTGAGCAGCCGTAACCTGGAGGGTATAGACACCACGTTAACCGACCTGGGGTATTACCGCGTACTGCAGGCAGAGGGAATCCTGGCCCTGAAACCTACCCTGGTACTGGTAAGCAGTGAGGCAGGGCCCAAATCTGCCATTGAGCAGATCCAGCAGGCAGGTGTGCGTGTGGTGGTGGTGCCTGATCCTAAAACTGCCGACAAAGGTCCGGAAGCCATTCGCCTGGTAGCCCAGGCGCTGGCGCTTCCTGCCGATTCTTTACTCAAGGTATATGAAGAGGCTGTGCAGGCGTCCGTCAAACAACCCGCCAGCTCGCCTTCCATCCTGTTCTGCTATGCCAGAGGCAGCGCAGACCGCCTCTTTGTGCTGGGCACAGACAGTCCTGCCACACAACTGGCCGAGCTCAGCGGCATGCGCAATGCCGTTACGTTCGAGGGCACCAAGCCTATGGGAACAGAGGGCCTGTTTGCCACTCAGCCCCACTGGGTAGTACTGCCCAAAGACAAAACACTGGGACTTGCAGATGTGGAGCAACTGAAAAAACACCCGCAACTCGGTCAGCTGGATGCCGTAAAAACAGGCCGCATCCTATTCCTGCCCACGGTAGCCCTGTTCGGGTTTGGGCCAGAAACCCCTGCAGCGCTGGGGATCCTGCGCAATGCCGGCAATGCTCCCGCCAAATAAACACTGTGGATATTACCAGTCCCCGTAAAAGCAGGCGCACCGCCGCTGTAGCATTCTCACCCACAGGCATAGGATACTATGTAGCGGGTTTTGTGCTACTATTGGCAGCCATGCTCTGGGGACTTTCCTCAGGCGCCGTTACCCTCAATCCCTGGGAAACGGCTGTCAACTGGCTATCCGGTGAGTCCGGCATGCACACGCATATCCTCTGGCAGATCCGGCTGCCGCGCATCCTGCTGGCAGGCATGGTAGGCGCACTTCTGGCCCTCACGGGCAGTGCATTGCAGGCATTATTTCGCAACCCGCTGGCAGAACCTTCTTTGCTGGGCATCTCCGGCGGAGGCAGCATGGGGGCCGCCCTGAGCATAGTGCTGGGCACCACCTGGCTGGGCGCTACCTGGCTGGAATGGGAGATCTGGTTAATGCCTGCAGCTGCTTTTGCAGGAAGCCTGATGTGTACCCTGCTCATCTTCGGGATGGCCCGCAACCAGGGGAACATTGGCGTGCAGCACCTGCTGTTAGCAGGCGTAGCCACCAACGCACTGGCCGGTGCCGTGGTAGGTCTCATGCTGGTCATTGCCAATGATACGCAAGCCCGCTCCCTCACTTTCTGGACACTCGGAAGCTTTGGTTCCTCCAGCTGGGAAGCGCTGGGCATGATAGCCCTGTTTGGGCTGCCTGTTATGTGCTTCCTGCTGGGCCAGCCCCGGCGGCTTGACCTGCTCTTGCTGGGCGAAACAGAAGCCACGCACCTGGGCCTGCGCGTCGAACGATTCAAGAAAACACTGATCACACTCACTGCGCTGAGTGTGGGAGCAGCAGTAGCTTTTACGGGCATCATCGGTTTTATCGGGCTGGTAGCCCCTCATGTAGTGCGGTTATGCTGTGGCCCCGGGCATAAGCAGCTCCTGCCGCTCTCCGCGCTGCTAGGCGCCATCCTGGCAATCGTAGCAGACACCCTGGCACGCACGCTGGCCGCTCCGGTGGAGATCCCTGTGGGTCTGCTACTGGCGCTGATAGGTGTACCTTTCTTCCTCTATCTTATCCGCAGGTCTCAAAAATAGCTGTTATGGCCGCATCTGCCCCCTCACCCCTGGAGAAGCCACTGGCTCAGGAGCCCAGGCCTGTGCAAAGCCAGCCGCTTATCACACTGGCAGCCAGGGGGCTTGGCATCCAGGCGGGTTCCCGCAGGCTGATCAGCGACCTGAGCTTTGAACTAAGAGGGGGCGAGTTGCTGTCTATAGTGGGGCCCAATGGTGTGGGAAAAAGCAGCCTGCTCCGTAGCCTGACCCAGGCACGATCAATTGCCGCCGGCCAGTGGACCCTGGAAGGGATACCGCTCCGGCAAATGGCGCCGGCGACGATGGCCCGCAAAGTGGCTTACATGCCGCAACACTCCGAGCTCAACTTTCCCTTGGCGGTATCTGAGGTGGTAGCGCTGGGGTTATGGCCGCACAGGGGTTACCTGGAGCAGCATCCTCAGCATTGGGTGCATCATTGCCTGGGGCTTACGGAAATGACCTGGGCAGCCAATATACCCTACACTCAGCTCTCCGGGGGGGAGCGCCAAAGGGTGCAACTGGCACGGGCGCTGGCACAGGTACTGGCCGCGGGCGGTCCGCAAGGACGGTTGTTATTGCTGGATGAACCCACTGCCAGCCTGGACCCCAAGCACAGCCTGCATATATTGAAACTTATCCAGTCGTTCTGTCAGCAGGGGCTTTCGTGTATATGGGTGGTACATGATCTTAACCTGGCCTTGCGGTTTGCCACGCATAGCCTCCTGCTCAGCCCCCACCAGCCGCCTTGCTATGGCACTGCAGAAGAAGTTCTATCTGTCAAAAGACTGTCCCAGGCATTCGAATGCGAGTTCAGCCTGCATACATTTGGGAACAACCAGAAAGGGCTTATTACCGGTTAACGCCCAGAAGGGTATTCTTTACTCTCCCTGTTCCAACCGTTGGATATGCGCACCCAGGGCGTTGAGGCGGGTGTCTATATGCTGGTACCCGCGGTCTATCTGCTCTATGTTATAGATACGACTGGTACCTTCGGCGCTCAGGGCAGCAATGAGCAGTGCTACCCCGGCGCGGATATCCGGGCTGGTCATGCTGATGCCTCTAAGGCGCTGCTGCCGTGCCAGCCCGATGACCGTAGCCCGGTGGGGATCGCAGAGTATGATCTGCGCACCCATATCTATAAGCTTATCTACAAAGAACAGGCGGCTCTCAAACATCTTCTGGTGAATGAGCACAGTGCCCTTGCACTGGGTGGCCACTACCAGCAGGATGGAGAGCAGGTCCGGGGTAAGGCCGGGCCAGGTATGATCGCTGATAGTGAGAATGGAACCGTCGATAAAGGTATCTATCTGGCAAAGCTCCTGGGCGGGCACATGCAGATCATCTCCCTGTTCTTCCAGCACAATGCCCAGCCGGCGAAAGGTATCGGGTATCAGTCCCAGATAGGGGATATTGCACCCTTTGATGGTGAGTGCGCTTTGCGTCATAGCGGCCAGTCCTATGAAGCTGCCCACTTCAATCATATCGGCCAGCAGGCGGTGCTCCGTGCCGCCCAGGCTATCGACGCCTTCTATGGTGAGCAGGTTGCTCCCCACGCCTGAGATGCGTGCACCCATGCGATTAAGCATGGCGCACAGTTGTTGCACATAGGGCTCGCAAGCGGCATTGTAGATGGTGGTAGTACCCTGTGCCAGCACAGCTGCCATCACAATATTGGCAGTGCCGGTAACGGAAGCCTCATCCAGCAGCATATACTTGCCCTGAAGCCGCCCACTTCCGGGTGCGGTTACCGCATATACCCCGGTTTGGGTATCGTAATGAAAATCTGCACCCAATGCCATCATGCCCATAAAGTGGGTATCCAGGCGGCGGCGGCCTATCTTGTCTCCCCCGGGCTTGACCATATAAGCCTTACCAAATCGGGCGAGCAAAGGCCCCACCAGCATCACGGATCCCCGCAGGGCCATGACTTCTTTTTTGATGTCCGGCCGCAACATGCACTCCGGGTCTATGTTGCGGGACTGGAACTGCCAGGCGTCCGGCCCCAGACGGGTTACTTCTACGCCCATATGTGCCAGCAGCTCAATCAGCCGCATCACATCCAGTATCTCCGGGATGTTGCGAATGACAACGGGCTGGTCTGTGAGCAATACCGTGCAAATCACCTGCAGGGCTTCATTCTTGGCCCCTTGCGGCTGTATGACACCATTAAGACGGGCCTTGCCGGCTACTTCAAAGTACTGCATGGGTTGGGGCGGTTAAGGGTATGCCCCAAGATAATAGCCGAGGCTGCTTAGCGCACCTTCTTTTTCTTCTTTTTGATGAGCTTGTTAGTCTTTTTAGCCGACTTACGCACATAGGCGGGCCTGCTGGCATTGCTGGCCCCCAGGCGATTGGGCAGGAGGCCGTTGACGAGACGGGTATTCTCCCGGTCCAGCTCGGGCAGCGGCCCTCCATACAATTCTTCCAGATAGTTGAATACTACCGTATCGGAAGGCTGGGCATTGGCATGCAACTGAATGCTATGCTTCATATAGTTGGCAATGGCCAGCAAGTAGGCATTACGGGCCTCACCGGGCTCCATCATAGCTGCGCGGGCCAGCATCATCTCCACATTTTTGCCAAACTGGCGGTAACGGGCACGATGGGGGTAATAGTGCACCTTCTTGCTCAGGTCCTTGGAAGCATTCTCCGGGGGTGCTGCGGGCAGCGGATAGGGGGCATCCACCTCCATCTGATAACCCGCCAGGCGCTGGAGGTGCTCCCACAGACGTTGGTCTGGATTCTGTATATCGGGCGCATCCGGTGTGAGCTGTGCCATGGTCCTGACGATACTATGCGCCATGCGGGTACGTTTCTCGCGGTCCGGCTCAGCCATCATGGCATTGACCATATGCTGCACACCGCGGCCATAGGCGCGCAGCCGCAGTTGTTCTTCACTGGTATTGTATTTCATGCCTTAGGCAAGTGCTTCCAAGGGGACAAATAAGACGGAGGCCGGAAAGTTTGTTGTTAGGACAAAGATAACAGAAAACATCCAACCAGCGTGCTTTCCACCAGCATTAAGCGGACTCAAGGCCGGACTCCTCACTACCACTCAAACGCCACCACCATGATGTCGTCCATATTTTCATAGAGGTTCATCTTCCAGTCGGCAAAGGCTTTTTCAATGGCCTCGCCCTGCCTTGCCAGGGGAAGGGAAGCAGACTGTTGCAGGACGTCGTAGAAGCGCTTGGGCGTGAGCTTGCGGCGGTCCGGGCCACCCAGCTGGTCTGTAATGCCGTCTGAGAACATAAACACGCGGTCGCCTTTCTGCAGCTGGAAGCTGTGATTGGTAAATTCCTGGTGCTGGATAAGCGAACCGCCAATGGGGTGGCGGTCTCCCCTCAGCTCATGGAGCTCTCCGTTGCGAATGACGAGGAGGGGGCGGTAGGCGCCGGCAAAGCTCATGGCGCCGGTCTCTTGCTGAATGCTCACCAGGGCCACATCCATCCCGTCGTGCCCGCCATACTCTTCCTGATGGAGCGCCTCGCGCACACTGAGGTCCAGCTGGGAAAGGATGCGGGCCGGGTCTGTAAGCTCCTGCTCCATTACTATCTGGTTGAGCAGGTTATAGCCCATAAGCGTCATGAACGCGCCGGGCACGCCATGCCCCGTGCAATCCACGGCACCCAGCATAATGTGGCCTTTCTTGTGGTTAAACCAGTAGAAATCGCCGCAAACCACGTCTTTGGCCTGGTAGAACACATAGTGATCGGGCAGATGTTTGGCTATCTGGGAGCGGCTGGGCAGGATGGAGTATTGGATGCGTTTGGCATACTCGATACTATCCATGATGTTGCGGTTCTTCTCTTCCAGCTCACTGGTACGCTGGGCCACTTTGGCCTCCAGGCTCTCATAGAGTGAAGAGTTTTGCAGGGTGGCACAGGCCGAGCGGGAGAACAGGTCCATGAATTCCAGGCGGATGGCCGTATAGTGTTCTTTATTCTTGCTCTCCAGGTAGATAATCCCCGTGATGGTATCCGACACTTCTATGCGATGGGCATAGAGGGCACGGGTGCGTCCATTGGCCACATAAGGGTCCTGTTTCCAGGTGTCATCCCGGTAAGCATGGCCCAGGGCTATATGCTCACCGTCTTCGTGCAGGGCAGTGAGTGCATACAAAGGCATGGTTTCCTTGAGCTGTGCTTCTTCCAGATGTACCAGGTCCACGTTACCCTGGTCATGGGTGGCCTGCACGGCCTTGAGGAGCACATCGCGGTCCATAAGCACCAGCACACCGTGGCTGCTGGCCGTTTTGGTAGTGGCCAGCAGGATGATCTTCTCCAGTGCGCTATTCAGGGATACTTCCTCTGCCAGCAACTGACTGCAGATATTCAGGTCTGCCAGCATGGTCACGCGGGCATCCAGTTCCTTGTCCAGTATATAGCTCTTGGCGGCCTCCTCTATGGTCATCTGCAGATCCTTGCTATCCCAGGGCTTGGACATGTAGCGGTAGAGATTGGCATGGTTGAGGGCATTCCCCACAGCTTCGGCACTGGCCTGTCCGGTGAGCAGGATCTTGCGGATGCGGGAATTCAGCTTGTTGACTTCTGTGAGAAACTCATCCCCTTTCATGCCGGGCATTAGGTGGTCAGATATGACAATGCCCACTTCCTGGCTATCTTCCTTTATGGTTTCGCGCAGGTATTGCAGGGCGTCCTCGGCATTGTCGGCCATTTCCACCGTAAAGCGGTCACCCAGTCCCAGGCGCAGCTCTTCGCGCAAGCTGTTCAGCACTGTGACTTCGTCATCCACACAGACGATTACCATCTTTTCCATAGGAGCGGGAGATTAGAGCTAGTGTTCAAAAGAATGAAATTGTCTGTAAAAATATATGAAAAGAAACACAGGCAGGTACAAATAGAAAAAACTATGCGTCAGGTTCCTATTCTGCAGCTACCACCTGTTCCTCACTTGTTACCCCAAGCTTGCCGTTTTTATCAATGGGCAAGGAGATGCGGAACTCGCTACCCACGCCCATCTCAGAGAAGAGCTGGAGGGTTCCGCCATGTTTTTCGATGATCTTCTTGCAAATGTCCAGTCCCAGCCCAGTGCCCTCGCCTTTCTTCTTGGTGGTGAAGAATGGCTCAAATATCTTCTCGCGGATTTCCTCAGGTATACCCGGTCCGTGGTCCTTGAGACTCACCCTGGCATAATCGCCTTCCTGCCAGAGGCGGATCTCCAGCTTGCCTTTGCCGCCCATGGCCTGGATGGCATTGGTAATGATATTGGTCCACACCTGGCCTATTTCGTCTGCATTGCCCAGCACGGTATTCACCGGGGCAAAGTCCGTATGCAGGTCTATACCATGCTTCAGCTGGTTGTGATACAGTACCAGGATGGTCTCCAGGTTCTCCTGCAGCTGGATGGGCAGCAGCACATCTTCATCCTGACGACGGCTGTAGTTCTTGAGCGTAAAGACGATCTTATTGGTCTTATTGATAGCCAGCTCCACATTGCGGGTATTGCCGTATACGGCGCCCATCTGGTAGATCAGGCGGCTCATCTCATAGGCATCCGTTCCCCGGAACAGGGGCAGGTAATCTTGCAGGTTGCCGCGAATACCAGCATCGATAAGGTTGCGGCTGACATCTTCTGCCTCATCTATATCTTCATCTTCCAGCAACGTCTCAAATTGCTTGCGCAGCTCTCGCTGCTCTTTCAGAGAAAGGTGCTCCACATGCGCATTTTTCAGGACTTCCTGCAGCTTCTGCCAACAGGCCTTCTGCTCAGGGCTCATGCCGGCCACGATAGCGGGCAGTTTACCGATCAGGTCCGGCAGGCTATCCTTGATGTTGGTCATGGAAGATTTGATAGCGCCCAGCGGGCTGTTGATCTCATGCGCCACCCCTGCCACCAACTGCCCCAGCACGGCCATCTTTTCGCTCAGGATCATCTTGTTCTGGGTGCCTTTAAGCTCTTCCAGGGCCTCTTGCAAGGCTTCTGTGCGGTCTTTCACCAATTTATCCAAATTGTTATTTACGTATTCCAGCTGCTTATTGGCATACAGCAGCTTTTCTTCCGCTGCTTTCATCTCTGCCTGGGTCTGCTTCAGCTCCTTCACGGTGCCCCACAGCTTTTCTTCCTGCCGGCGCAGGTTTCGGTTGCTCTCCCGGTTACTCTCTTCCTGGTCCCACAGCTTCTGCAAGGTATTGCCCACCACTATGGCCATTTCATTGAAGTTCTTCACCAGGTCTCCCACTTCATCCTTTTCATCATAGTCTATGGGGCGCTCCAGCTTGCCGTTTTTCACAATGTCTTTGGTCGCTTTTTTGATCTCCTTAAGGGGCTCAAAAACATTATTCTCAATAATGGCGGGCACACTGCTGCCATTTTGCCGGACCTTTACCACCAAAAAGATGGAAAGCAACGTAACGACGCCCAGGATAACCCAGGGCAGGGGCGATGTTTTAGCTGCATCTTTCTCGGCCTGGGAAAGCAGTTCCGTACTGGTTTCATCCAGTTTGGGAATCAGGCTCTCCATCTTCTGTGCCGTCTCCTGGATGTTTTTGAGGGCTTCGGCACGCTGCTCCTGCTCCACCTTGGCCAGCCGCTTGTCTCCAAACAGCATCGCTTCATTATCCTTTACGGCTTTTTCCAGGCTTTGGGCATGCTTCTCCAGGAGCTGAGCGGTTTCCAGCAAAGTCCCGGCATTCAGGTCGGGCTGCTCACCCAGCTCGCGGCTGCTGTTGACGATGCGCAGGGCCGCTGCCGCTGCCAATGTCTGTCCCTGGTCATTGCGCAATAAGCTGCCGCCCTTAACGGCACGCACCTGCTCCTCCAGCAAACGGGTGTTCACCTGCACCTGTGCAACCAACGTAAGGGCCTTGGGGTTTACGGCTTTGGGTTTGCCCAGCAGGATAGCAACCGATGCGCCTCCCAGGCATATCAGCAGCAGCAAGCCTGCATATGTAGCCGCTTTACCAGAGCGGGCGCTGATAAGCTCTTGTATTCGCGTTTTAGCCATAGTAGTATCGTTTAGACAAGAGTTACAAAAAGGCAGTCAGGCCTGAAAGATTAAAAAAATCCGAGGCTAAAATACCACATTTCTGTGTCTGCCTCCTAGGGATTTACACCTATTTAACCAAAACTATACAGGGCTGTCATCTGCCTGCGCCAGCCATTCTCTCAGATACTGCAGGGTATACGACACATACCGGGCCTCCGCTTCATGAGACCACCCGGCAACATGCGGGGTAAGGACCACCTGCTCATAGCTGCACAGACTATCCAGTTGCGCTTGCTCCGCAGGGCTCAACCGGTCGAGCCGTTCATTCTCCAGCACGTCCAGCCCGGCTGCCTGCACCTTACCGGCTTCTAATGCCCGCAATAGTGCAGCGGTATCTGTCACCGGGCCACGGCTGAGATTCAGGAAAAACAGGGGTTTGCGAAAGGCATTGAAGAAAGCGTCACCGGCCATATGCCGTGTCTCGGGGGTAAGCGGCACGTGCAGAGAAAGGACATCTGCCTGCGCTTGTATCTCCTCCAGAGAAGCCTCCCGGGCCCAGGCATCGGAATAATTGCGGCGGTATTTATCGTAGGCCAGCACCTGGCAGCCCAGTCCGCCCAGCTTGCGGGCAAAAGCCCCGCCGGTATTGCCATAGCCTATGATCCCCACGGTTTTCCCCCCGATCTCCGTACCGGTATTGGCGGCGCGGAGCCATTGGCCGGCACGCACCTGGGCATTTGCCACACACAGGTGGTTGGCCAGGCACAACAAGAGCGCCAGCGCATGCTCTCCCACGGCATCCCGGTTGGCCTGGGGCATCGTGAGGAGTTGCACGCCTGCTGCGGCCATAGCCCGGGTATCCAGGTGGTCTGTACCCGCACCGGTGCGGATGACCAGCCGCAATCGCGGAGCTGTGCCCAGCATGCGCGCATCCAGGCTCAGCTTGCTGCGCAATACCAGTACAGAAGCCTCCGGCAGCGCCTCCAGGGCTTCTTCAGGGCTGCACTGCGGCAGGTAAGTGCAGGGCACGCCCAAAGCACTCAACCCGGCAGGCAGGCTGTCCTGGTAATGATCTATCACAAGCACATGCGGAGGAATACCGGTGGTTAACATAACGGAGAAGCTTTGGCCCTGCAACCTACTTAATTTCTATTTTTGTAAGCTCGCTTGTGTTGCCATCATGCGCTGGGGATATTACCTTATCTTATTTTTTCTGTGGAGTGCTCATGCCTTGCATGCACAAGACGATACGCTGCCGGATACTACCCGCACCGGGCGCCACACACCAGACCTGACGGACCTCATAGATGAGGTGGACCTTATCAGTCTTGGCAGAAACAGGGCTGACACGATAGACTATTGGAAAACCGGAGCCAAGATTTCCCTGCAATATGCAATGGTCAACCTGAGCAACTGGGCCCAGGGAGGAGAAAATTCCATATCGTTAAACACCACCGGCAACCTGTTTGCCAAGTATTCCCGGGACAAGATCAGCTTCCAGACCATCATGGACATGGCCTTTGCCCTCCAGCGCATAGGGCCCAATGCGGTGCGCAAGAATGAAGACCGTTTTGACTGGAATACCACCTTTGGTTATAAAGCCGCCGAAAAACTGGATTACGCAGCCCCTGGTGGTTCACAACCTCCGGTCTCAATTTGCGCCCGGCTTCAATTACCCTAACGATTCCATAGTGGTCTCCCGTTTTTTTTCACCTGCATTTGTAGTAACCTCGCTGGGGATGGAATACAAACCCAACAAGCACCTGCGGATCAACCTTTCGCCGGCTTCGGGCAAATTTACCTTTGTGACCAATCAGCTCCTGGCCGACCAGGGCCGTTTTGGGGTGGAACCCGCCGTACTGGACGCCGACGGCCGGGTGGTGCGGAGGGGCAAACGGGTGCGCTATGAGTTTGGCGCTTCGCTTTTCGCCCGTTTTACCAAGGAAATACTGCCTAATATTACCCTGGACCTGAAACTGGACCTGTTCAACGGCTATGCAGACCCCAAGCCCTATAACCGCGGGAACATAGATGTCAACTCAGAAAATACCATCCGCCTCAAGGTCAACAAGTATATATCGGCCAACCTGTTTGCCCAGGTCATCTATGACCAGGACATTGCCGTGCCGCTCTACCAGATGCAGGAGAATGTGCGGGTGCAGGTGGGTACAGGCCCCCGCACACAGTTCAAGCATGTGTCCGGAGTGGGCTTTACCATCTCCTTTGAGTAAGACCTGCCTTTAGTTAAGGGCGGCAGAATCCTGGCGAAAACGATGGATGAGGTTACGCTCATCCTGGCTGAGCACCTTGTCTGCCAGAGATACTTTTTCCAGGATATTCAGCAGCTTGGGGCGTGCATGTGCATACTCGGTAGGCACCTTGGCAAAAGCTTCCATAGCTTCTGAATAAGCGGTCTCAGAATCGGCCTTCAGTTGCTGCAGGCGGGAAAGCTCTGCAAAGGTAGTGCTGCCTTTGGAGCTCATATCCCGGTCTCCAAATTCCTTGAGCAAAGACTGCGCCACCTGCTCCACCTCTGCGCTGTCAATTTTACCATCGGCACAGACCAGCGCATAGATCAGGCTGCCCATACCACTGTAGAAGTTCTTTGTATAAACCATAGTTGAGTTTTTGATAGACAAATGCCAGCATCCTGGCCAAAACAAGCGCAAAGTTATAGCTAATGCCGTATTGCCAAACACCCGCCCGCAAACAAATCCAGCGGCAAAGCCGGGGAAATTATACCGCAGCCAGTTCCTTCTGCAGCTGGGTATAGCGGGGATTAAGCAGGTCCAGCAGCCGGCCATGCTCATAAATAGGCAGCACGGCATGCGTATCCTTCTTCATGCAATACTTGACATCCTCCTGGAGGTTCAGGTGAATGAGGCGGAAATAATGGCTGCTGCGCTCAAAGAAACGACGCTTCTGCAGATTAGCACTCCAGAAAAAGGTGCGGGCTATCTGGGCCGCATCATCCATACTGTCAAAATGGTGCCCGAGAAGCCTGGCCACGGCGCCGGCAAAGATGGTATCCTCCATATTGACCCGGTTCTTCCAGCCGCTGCAGAGCAACAGTACATTACTGTTCTGCGCCAATAGCCATTGGTTCAGCACAGACATATTGGAGAAAGCGCCTATGACAATCTTTGGTGCGCCCAGCTGGTGCGCCAGGTGCAGCGCCTGGGTGCCGTTGGTGGTGGTCATGGCCAGGTGCCGCCCGGCAATATCCGGCCGCATATAAGAATAAGGGCTGTTGCCAAAGTCAAATCCCGGGATCATCTCCCCATTCCGCTCGGCAGCCGCCAGGTACCCTTTGGCTTTCCACTGGCTGCATTCCTCTATGGTCTCCACAGGAACAATGCTGGACACCTGATGGCCGAATGCCACACACATGGAAGTGGTAGCCCGCAGGATATCAATCACCACCACCACATACTCCTCTACCTTAAAAGTAGGCAACAGCGCCGGAGTGAGGCAGACATGCAGGCGGTTTTTATCCATGGGACAAGACTGGGAACTGCAAATATACCATAGGCAACCTGACAGCACCGCAAACTTATTCACAAAGGGTATCGGCCACTCTTTGCGGAGCTATGGCGGTGGCACAACGGAAATGCCCTTGCGGACAGGCCACCTTGCCATGTAACCCGCAAGGCCGGCAGGATAAGGGTTCAGAGGTTTCAATGACTACTGACCGGTCTGCACGCGGACCAAACCCGAAGGAAGGTACCGTACTGCAAAAGACAGCTGTGGTAGGGGTATTCATGCTGGTGGCCAGGTGCAGGGGCGCGCTGTCATTGGCAAACAGGCGCCGGGCGCCCTGCAGCAGGGCGGCTGTTTGCAGCAGGCTGAGCTCCCCGGCCAGGGCCTGCGCCTGAGGATGGTACCGGGCCAGCCGCCGGCACAAATCAGCATCTCCGGGTGCACCCACCAGGTATACGGGGATATCCTGCGGCAGGAGGGTCAGCAAAGCAGCCCACTGTTCCTCCGGCCATTGCTTGGTAAACCAGACTGAAGCAGGCGCTACTACCACGCGTTGAGACTGGGCGGTATATGCCGCCACCCGGGCATAGTCCTCAGGACCGGGGTGTAAACTGGGCCGCACAGGGATATCCGTGCCGCAGAGGTCTGCGATCACCTGGTGGTTCCGCTCCAGCTCATGCTGCCAGGGCTGGCCCGGCAAACCGATAAGGTGGGGATAACGGCGGGTGTAGCAGAAAGCAAAAGGGTTCTTGGCAAACCCCCTTTTCTCTGTAGCCCGCAACCGCCACATCAGCCAGCCGGATGTGGCAAACCGGTGCAGATTAATGGCATAGTCCCAGCGGGTGGCCCGTAACAGGCCGGCCAGCCGCCAAAGATTCCGCAGCTTGCCCGAGTGCTTGTCCCACACCCAAACCTTATCTATGGAAGGGTGGTTGGCCAGCAGCGCATCATTCCCCTTACGTACCAGGAAATGGATCTCAGCAGCAGGATGTGCGGCACGCAAACTATTGGCCACAGCCGTGGCCAGGATCACATCCCCGATAAAGGCTGTTTGCACAATGAGCACCCGCATGGGAAAGCCTAGAAGGCATACAAAAGACCCAGACCCCAGTTGCTGAAGTCCAGTTGCCGCTGCAGGCCCAGGCCGGCATCCACGCTCTGGCGGGTCTTGGTCAGGTTGATGAGAAAGCGAATGGTAATAGGATTGTTGAACAGCAGGTTCAGCTCTGCCATAGCGGCCGGAGCCAGGAAAGGAGCCTCCAGCGTGGAAGAACGGCCGGAAGACATATCTGTATAAGCGATACGGGCATAGGTGAAGTTACCGCCTATACCCAGTCCAAAACCCACGCTGCTTTCATTGTACCGGGTGGCGCCCTGCCCTACCCGTGCGGCCAGGAACACCGGGGTTTGCAACATGATGGATACCGGGCTGGTGAAGCCCAGTGCCAGGTGGACGCTGGGGTCCAGACCAATACTGTACATATCGTTGCTATGGGCATAGGCATAATAAGCCCCCCCTGCAATGCTGTAAAAAGGCAGGGAAGGGGAACTGAAGAAGCCCGTACCGTCCGGGTAAGTGATCCCAATGACATTGATGGACGCACCCAGACGAGGGATGATCTTCTCCGTAAAGTCCTGAGCGCGGCAAGGCAGGATACCGGCAACCGAAAAAAGAAGTCCGAAGTAAAAGAGTCTCATGGCTATAGCTTGATTTTACAGGAGATAACGCCTAACTCCACACCTGAGTACCTTCAGTGCAGTTTCTGCAAATATCAATGTTTTTGCGGTCTTGCAGCAACTGCGCCCGGAAGTGGGCATAGGCAGGACTGTCTTTCCATATTTTGCGGAAACTGGCATCGGGGAAGCGGCCCATCTCATAGCGCGCATCCTTATCAAAACAGCAGGGCAGCACCCGGCCGTCCCAGGTGATCTCCGCCCCATGCCACAACTTCCAGCAATGGTTGAGGAGCTTGTTTTTGATAACATATCGCCCATTCCGCTTCTGATAGCGGCTTAGCTGCTCATCCTGGGGAATGAGGTTGGTATTCCGGTCAAAGTCATAGATCTGCGCAGTTTTGACGCTCACACGGTCCACGCCCAGTTCCCGGCCCAACTGCCGGGCAGCTTCTACCTCATGCTGGTTATGGCTGAACACGATGAACTGCAGATCTACGAAGGGCCCTTTGGCTGCCAGTTCCCGGCGCCAGCGCATGACATTCCGGGTGCCTTCCAGCACTTTAGAGAAGCTCCCCCCCACCCTGTATTGCTCATAGGTTTCCTGGTTGGTGCCGTCCAGTGAAATGACCAGGCGCCCCAGGCCGCTTTCTACCGTCTTGCGGGCATTCGCATCATCCAGGAAATGGGCATTGGTACTGGTCATAGTATATACGCCGTGGTCGGCAGCATAACGCACCATATCCAGGAAAGCCGGGTTCAGGTAAGGCTCCCCCTGGAAATAGAGGATCAGGTAACAGAGATAGGGATGCAGTTCATCTACCAATGCCCGGAAGCGGGCTTCGTCCAGGCGGCCGGTAGGGCGGGAAAAGCTGCGCAAGCCGCTGGGGCACTGGGGGCAGCGGAGGTTGCAGGCGGTGGTAGGTTCTATACCCACCGAGATAGGCATGCCCCAGTGGACGGGCTTACCCTGCCAACGCGCCAGGTAATAGCTGCTCATGACCTGCGCCGCATTCCACACCTTGAGTGGGGTAAGCGTGCGCGCCCAGTGACGAAATTCCCGGATGGCAGCGTCTCGCATGGTCAAAGGTACGTGCAACTTCTCCTCAACGGTGCATGCGGAGCGAAATCCGCATCATAGCAAGGCTAGCAGCTAAGCATATCCACCAGGCGAAGCAGGTTGGGGTTAATGGTGCGGTTGTGTTTGATGGCCTCGGTAAAGGGAATCTCCACCACATCGCGGTGCAACAGGCCACAGGCGCCTCCGCTGCGACCGGCCAGGAGTGCCTCCACCGCCGCAGCGCCCAGTCTGCTGGCCAGTATGCGGTCCATGCAGGTGGGAGATCCCCCGCGCTGGACATGTCCCAAAATGGCCACTTTAGTTTCATATGCCTTGAGGCGCGTTTTCACCTTCTCTGCCACCGCAAAAGCTCCGCCGGCATCATCGCCTTCTGCCACCACAATGATGCTGCTGCTCTTCTTGCGTTTCCAGCCGCGCTCCAGCAGGGCAATGATCTCATCAATATCCGTGGGGGTCTCGGGGATGAGGACGGCTTCGGCACCGCTGCCAATGCCCGTGCGCAAGGCTATCAGCCCGGCATCCCGGCCCATAACTTCTACAAAAAAGAGCCTGTCCGTAGCATCTGCCGTATCCCGGATCTTGTCTATAGCCCGCATGGCGGTATTGATGGCCGTGTCATACCCTATGGTGAAATCCGTACCGTACAGGTCGTTATCTATCGTACCCGGGCAACCCATGATGCGCAGGTCGGGATACTCTTCGAGCAGGGTCTTGGCGCCCGTATAGGTACCGTCTCCGCCAATCACTACCAGACCGTCCACCCCCAGCTTGCGCAGGTTATCATACACCCGCCGGCGCCCCTCCGGGGTGCGAAAGGTAACCGAGCGCGCCGTTTTAAGGATAGTGCCGCCCCGCTGGATGATATTGGACACGGCAGAAGTGGGCAGCGGCACCCAGTCCGACTCTACCAAACCTTCATAGCCGCGCAGGAAGCCAATGGTCTCTACCCCATGATAGGCGGCAGTGCGCACCACCGCGCGTATGCAGGCGTTCATACCCGGGCTATCTCCCCCGGAAGTCATCACCCCTATCTTCTGGATGCCGGTTTTCATAACAGTTGTAGTTGGAACCAATTTCGATCAAATCGATTTGTAGGCAATACATGTGGGCAATGGTGCTATTTTTGCCCGCGGAAAGTTACCCAAAAACCGTTACCGTTCATCATGTCCCAACCCACCGAACACGTACAGTGCCTTATCATAGGATCCGGTCCTGCCGGCTATACTGCAGCCATCTATGCCGCCCGCGCCAACCTGAAGCCGGTGCTGTATGCCGGCCTGCAACCCGGCGGACAGCTGACCCTGACTTCCGACGTAGAAAACTACCCCGGTTATCCTGAAGGCATCATGGGCCCCCAGATGATGGAGGACTTCCGCAAACAGGCAGACCGTTTCGGCACCCAGATCCGCTACAGCAACGTG
Source organism: Bacteroidota bacterium (assembly GCA_019638695.1). GTDB lineage: Bacteria > Bacteroidota > Bacteroidia > J057 > JAJTIE01 > JAHBTG01. Next base: position 66,016 of record JAHBTG010000002.1, read on the forward strand.
ACGAAAGTAGACTTTTCCCAAAACCCCAAACGCATCTGGACGGACGAAGAAAAGCTGCTGACGGCGGATGCCGTGATCATCAGCACCGGCGCCAGCGCCAAATGGCTGGGGCTGGAGAGCGAGAAGCGATTATATGGAATGGGCGTGAGCGCCTGCGCCGTATGCGACGGCTTCTTCTATAAAGGCAAGGACGTAGTGGTTATCGGAGCCGGAGATACGGCGGCAGAAGAAGCCACCTACCTGGCCAAGATGTGTGCAAAAGTACATATGCTGGTGCGCCGCGATGCAATGCGGGCCAGCCAGATCATGCAAGAACGGGTGCAGAAAACCCCCAATATCACCGTACACTGGAATACCGAAACGGTGGACATCCTGGGCACGGAAGCAGTGGAGGCCGTGCGGGTGCGCAACACGGTTACCGGCGAACAGCAGGACATCCCGGTATCCGGTTTCTTTGTGGCCATTGGTCACCAGCCCAACACGGATATCTTCAAAAGCCAGCTGCCTATGGATGAAAACGGCTACCTGGTCACACACGGCAAAACCACTCATACGAACATCCCGGGCGTGTTTGCCGCCGGAGATGTGCAGGATCATATCTACCGCCAGGCCGTCACTGCTGCAGGCAGCGGCTGCATGGCAGCCCTGGATGCGGAACGCTGGCTGGCAGAACAGGGCCTGGCATAATCATTTTGCAGATTTTAGCACCTGACCCCCAACCCTTGATTACCTGTTTGCGTACTCCTTTGATATAGTCTAACCCCTAAACTCTTTTGATTATGAAATCACTGCTTTCGCTCTTGCTGATGCTGGCCATGATGCCACTTGCCCAAGCCAATAACGACCGCGACAAGAAATCCGGCGCTGCCACCTGTGCAGACTGCGAGACCGCTGCACCCTGCCAGGATTGCGATGCGGCTACACTGGCACCCTGCGCAGATTGTGAAACGGCTGCCGTAGCCACACCTTCAGCACCACCGGTAGCGGCTGCAGCCCCTGTGAGCCGCAAGGAGGCCCGCCAGGCCTGGCAGGCGATGAGCAAGGAAGAGCGCCGGGAGGCCAAAAGCAAGCTCCGCGACTTCCTCAAGCACACTCCCCTGGGCATGGCTACCAGCGAACTGGCCCAGCAAGTGAATGATTTCAAGGCACACGGCAACAACACTGCCGACTACCAGGTGATGATGATGGATGAAACTATCCGTATTCTCCTGATCATCCTGCTGGTGCTGGTCTGCGTTTCCCTGCTGATCGGCATCCTGTAGGATCACCGCCACATCCCTCAAAAAAGAAAGCCCCCTGCAATGTACAGGGGGCTTTCTTTTTCTATATCCCGGGGGATACCTTATACGGCAGCCAGCGCTTCGGCTATGCGGGCAAAGTCTGCAGCATTGAGACTGGCACCGCCGATAAGTCCGCCGTCTACATCCGGTTGGGAAAAGAGCTCACGGGCATTCTCCGGGCGCACACTCCCGCCATAGAGAATGGGCGTATTCTGCGCAATGGTCTCACCATAGCGGTCCAGGATCTTGCTGCGGATGAAAGCGTGCATCTCCTGGGCCTGCTCAGCAGTGGCCGTTTGCCCGGTGCCAATGGCCCACACGGGTTCATAGGCAATGACCACCTGGGCAAAATTCTCTGCCAGCAGGTTATAGCAGCCAAATAGCAACTGCTTGGTGATCACCTCTTGCTCGGAACCTTTTACCCGGTCTCCCAGGGTCTCGCCCACGCAAAAGACAGGCTTAAGGCCCGCCTGCCGGGCGCGCACCAGTTTATTGGAAAGTAGGTCGGAGTTTTCACCAAAATACTGCCGGCGTTCGCTATGTCCCACAATCACATAACCTGCACCCACACTGGCTATCATTTCACCACTAATCTCTCCTGTGAACGCGCCGTATTTCTCCTGGTGCAGGTTCTGGGCTGCTACGGCAAAGCGGGGATGCCCCATCACAGCCTGTGCCACGGGATATAGAAAAGGCGCCGGTACGCCCAGCACTACAGGATAGTCCCCCGTCTGGACAGACTTGAATTGCTGCAGGATATCCTGAGTGAGCGACAGGGCTTCCCCAAGGTTCAGGTGCATCTTCCAGTTGGCGGCTAACAGCTTACGAGACATGGTTAATGGAATTAATAGTGAAAGGGAATCGGACAAATATAATACAATGCAGCACAGCCTTGCGGCTATCCGCTATAGCCAAATCCATAGCAATACCAGTCTGCCAGTTGCTGCGTACAGGCCATGACCAGCATATAGCCGATGAATAATACATGAAAAATCTGCCAGGGCAGGTTTCTCCGGGCAAAGTGGGCACGCACCGTATCAACATACAGGGGCAGCGCATACCCGGCCATCAGGGCCAGGAACATGCCCATATGCCGGGTAGTGAACAGATGGACGATGAAATGCTGGGCCATGACCAGGCTCCAGCCCATCCCGGCCAGCAGCAGGATAACTCCCAGCCAAAAGAGCCTGCGCTCTCCCCGCACCCACTGCCGGCGCATAGCCCACACGGAAAGGCCCGCCAGCGCCCACCCCGGCAGGAGGAACAGCCGCTCTATGCGGTTCAGCCAGTCAAAGGGCACCTTAAGATAGTCATACCACATCAGGGAGCGCCCCAGTTCATTGCCCCCGGCCCCCACACCCTGGCTGCGCACCTGCAGGCTGGTAAACATCTCATGCCACATGGCTTCCCAGCTGCCCATATATAGCCTCACCTGCCACAGGTGCAGCACAAAACCACACACACACACAGCACCCAGCAGCAGCGTCTCCACGGTGAGCAGCCTGCGGGTATATAACAGGGAAAACCCGGCAACCACTATCGCCAGGAATACGATGGGCTCAAAGGACGCATTCACCGCCAGTACCATCCAGAGGCCAGCCAGGGCCAGCCAGGGCCAACGGCGGCCACGGGTGTAATACACCCACAAAGTACCCGTGCACAGCCACACAAACAGTTCTTCATACAAGTGTTTGTGGTAGGTATCGGCAAAAAAGACAAAGTAATGAGACAACGCCACTACCAGGGTGCCCGCCACGGCCATGCGCGGCTGCGGCAGCCACTGCACCAGCAGCCAGGCCATATAGCCATACAGCACCATAGCCAGGAGGATAGGCAGCACCCGCAGGTTGCGGTCATCATCTGCGCCCAGCACCTGTGCAGAAAGGCCAGCCAGCACATCGGGCAGGGCAGGGTAATGCGTATAGACCATGATAGTGTCCCGCATACCGTGACCGGGGTATTTGAAAACCGGGAGCAGGTAGGTCTCTCCAAATCCGTAGTCCCGGAAGAACCGGGCCGCGCTCAGGGTATTGATATCGCTGTAGGCATCGCCCCGGATCATATTGCGGGCAGGGTTACCGGCCTGCCCCAGCGGTACCACGGTAGCTCTCCAGGTAATGAGGGCAAATGCCAGCACAAAGCCTCCCAGGAGCGCACGCCGCTGCCAGGGCTCAGGAAACCGGGTGAAGAGGAAGCGTCTTGACAAAATCAGATACTTGAGTGGAAATGAGCGCATTGTCCATATCTTTCATACAGAAGTTATCACCCCCGCAAGGGAGTTCTTCGGTGAAATGCACGCAGGGAGAACACGGCACTTGCAGGTAAACGGCCATATCCGGGGCTTCTGTACGCGCATCCAGATAATTCCGGGGGTTAGTGGGCCCCCAGAAGGAAAGCACAGGCAACCCCAGGCTGCGGCCAATATGCAGCGGAGCGCTGTCTATACTGACCATACCGGCGCACTGGTGATACAGGAAATCATAGTACGCTTCAAAGCTGAGTTGACCTGCCCGGTTCTCTATGCGGGGTTCTCCCGGGAAATGCGCATCCAGGAAAGCCTGGTACGCGGCAAAGTCTCCCGGCGCACCCACCAGCGCCAGTGACAAGGGTTGCTGTGCCAGAAGCGTGTGCAGCAATGCCTCGAACTGCGCAGGCGGCAGCTTTCGCTCCGGAGAAAGGTCGCTGCAGGTATTGTTCACGGCAATATGCGTATAGGAGTGGGTATGCACAGGCCGCGGGAGCGGCTTCTGCGGGAAATGAAACGAAACCGGCTCAGAAGTGCCCATCACCTGTGCCAACCGCAGGTAATTTTGCCGGATGGCCGAAAAGCGGTTGAAATACACACTATGGGTGTTGAGGTTGCGCCGGAACTGCACCACATCCAGCACAAACCCGAACCGGTTGCGGGCCAGCGTCCAGAGCGCAAACAGGGGGGTGAGCTTGGAATAGACCTCCAGGTCTGCCACCCACAACCCCCTGCGGGCCCAGCAGCGGCGCAGGATGGCCAGCGAACTCACCAGCAAACGAAACAGGTTACGGTCATTGATCACCCAGATCTCATCAAAGAGACCGGTGGGCGCCAGGCCGGCTTTGAGGCCGCTGCCGCATAACAGGATAAAGCGCGTGTGGGGGTATTGCCTGCGCAAGGCGGCTATACCATCCGCCGCCATAAATACCGAACCCAGGCCCAGTATCTTGATGAACAGGATATGGCGGGGTGCAGGCTCCAGCGTATGGTTACGACGTAGGACAGCCCCCAGCCCGCGGGCCAGCACACTGTGCAGGCCGATCAGCCAGCGGCTGAGCACCGCATCCAGTCTACGCTTGGTCTGCAGTTGCATATCAGCAGCCGGCCGCTATCTTGGCCACACGGTTGGCATGGCGCCCCCCTTCAAATGCAGTATTCAAAAAAGCCTCTACGGCAGCAACCGCCACTTCTTGTGAGATAAAGCGTGCGGGCAGGCAGAGGATATTGGCATCATTATGCTGCCGCGCCAGGGCGGCTAGTTCTGCGGTCCATACCAAAGCGGCGCGCACCTGTGCATACTTATTGGCAGTCATGCACACGCCATTGCCACTACCGCAGATCAGGATACCGCTCACCTCAGTGGGGCGAGCATTCACCCGGCCGGCAAGCGGATGCGCATAGTCCGGGTAATCCACGCTATCTGCAGTAGCGGGGCCCAGGTCTTCGTAGGCAATGCCTTTGCCGTCCAGGTAGGAACAAAGGTGGCGCTTTAGGTCTACACCGGCGTGGTCTGAAGCAATGAGCAGTGGCATGGGAATATTACAAAGGTGGAAAATCCAGGTGAAGAAACTGCCCCAGGGCGGAGAGGAAAGGCTGAGGCGTCTCTGCATGCAGCCAGTGCCCGGCACCGGGAATGGTCACCAGCTGAGCCTGGGGGAATAATTGCTGAATAAGCGGCCAGTCGGTATCCTTGACGTAAGGGGAGTTGCCGCCGCGCATAAAAAGCGTGGGGCCGGTATATGCGGGATTCCCCTCCATACCCACCAGGATCTCATCATACCGGCGGGTAATGACCGGCAGGTTATAGCGCCAGGCAAATCCCCCGGCATCCGTGCGATACAGTCCCTTGAGGAGAAACTGGCGGATAGAAGCTTCCGGGATATATTGCTGCAGCACAGCCTCGGCGGCAGCTCTTTGCTGCAAGGTGGAGAGGTCTATGCTGTTCAGCGCCTCCAGGATGGCATCGTGCCCCCGCTTGTTGCGGCCGGGCGCCATGTCCACCACGGTGAGGGTGCGCACCAGGTGAGGGTAATGCGCGGCCAGGTACATGGCGGTTTTACCGCCCATAGAATGCCCCACCAGGTGTACGGGGCCGTTCACTTCCTGCCCAATGAGCGCCGCAACATCGGCAGCCATATGCGGGTAGTCCCATACTTCCGTGTGCGGACTATGCCCGTGGTTCCGCTGGTCCACAGCCAGCACCCGGGCAAGTTCTCCCATGCGCAGCCCCAATGTGCGCCAGTTATCCGCACTGCCAAACAGCCCGTGCAAGATGACCAGGGTCTCTGCTCTCTGGCCCGTTGCCTGGAATTGTAAAGGTACCGTTTGCATATACCTGCAAAGATAACCGCCAGGCAGGTGTGCTCAGGCAAAAAATTTACCTCTATCTTGTGGCCGCACAACCTCTGACTCCGTATGGCTTCATTACGCAAAGACCTCGGCCTGTTCAGCCTCATCATGATCACGGTGGGAAGCGCCATAGGGTCGGGCATATTTCTCACCCCGGGCAAGGTAGCTTCTTATTTGCCAGATGCGGGTCTTATCCTGATGGCCTGGGGAATTGGGGGCCTGCTGGCGCTGCTGGGCTCGATGACCTATGCCGAACTGGGGGGTATGTATCCCCAGGCAGGCGGCATGTACAATTACCTGAGGGCGGCCTATGGCAAGAAACTGGCCTTTATGTATGGATGGGCCAACCTGCTGGTCATCAACACCGGCTCGCTGGCGGCGCTGGCGCTGGCCTTTGCCACTTACCTGGATAAGCTCATTCCATTGGGCGGCGCATGGGGTATACAGGCCGCCGCCGCAGGCTGCCTGCTGCTGGTGACTGCCATGAACCTGTTCAGCGTGCGCACCGGCAGCCTGCTGGTCAACAGTATTACCCTGCTGAAGCTGCTGGGACTGGCACTTGTAGTAGGTGTAGGGCTATTTTATGTACACAATCCGGACTGTGGGTGCGCATCTACTTCCGGACCAGACTCCGGCAACCTGGGGCAGATGCTGGGGCTGGCTATGGCCGGGGTACTGTGGAGCTATGGAGGCGGCCAGCATGCCTCCTACCTGGCAGGTGAAGCCCGCAATGCGCAACGCACCATTCCGCAGGCCATGGTGCTGGGGACGCTGGTGGTCATCATCTGCTACCTGCTGATGAACCAGGCCTACCTGAGCATGCTCACCCCGCAGGAAATGGCCACTTCGGATGCAGTGGCAGCAGACGCCCTCAGCCGCTGGCTGGGCCCCTGGGGCGGCCAGCTGGTAGCCGGCATCATTATGCTGTCGGTACTGGGCACGGCTTATGTCTTTACGCTGACAGCTCCGCGCATCTACTATCGCATGGCCGAGGAAAAGACGTTCTTCCCTTTCCTGGGCAAGTTAAACCCCCGCACAGATACGCCTGTCAATGCCATTCTGCTGCAATCTGCCTGGGCCTTGTGCCTGCTGCTGTTCTGGGGCACCTTTTCCAATACCATCACCTATGTGCTCATTACCGACTGGCTGTTCTTCGGGCTGGCGGCACTGGCGGTCATTGTCTTGCGCATCCGCCAGCCGGAGGCCCCGCGGCCTGTGCGGGTATGGGGTTATCCCTTTATACCGGGCTTGTATGTACTGGGCGCGTTTTCATTCGTAGTGTTCACCTTTGGCCAGAACTACCTGCAGGCAGTGGCTACAGCCGCAGTACTGGGCGCCGGTTTGCTGATGTATGTCTTGTTTGCCAGGCGCGGCAAATAACATTCCCCGCCCAGCGGGCTTAATCCCACCACAATTTGCCGCGGTTCTTTTTAGCGCGGGCAGCCTCAAATTCTTCCCGGCTATACGGGCAGTGCTGGCATTTATTACCACAGCAATACCCGCGGGCCTTTAGATATTTGGCCGTAAAGACATAAAGCCCCTTCTCGTTAATGTAGTAATCTTCGCCCTCTTTGAGCTTGCTCATGCGTGCTGGCGGCTAGCCACTTGCTGGCTCCGCTGGAACCAGGCCCAGCCGCCAAAGAACACCAGTGTGTACAGCACATCTGCCAGCAGGGTCATACGGTAAAAAGGCCAGCCCATTTGTACGGCCGTCACCAGCCCCTGCAGGTCAGCAGGATAGCTAAAGGGTGGGTGGTTACCCGTATCGCTTACCACCCAGCTACCCACATTGGTAACCAGGAAGAACAGCAGAGAGGCGATGACCGAAAGTACCAGGGGCCGGGCCACTCCCTGTTGTCTGCGCAACAGCCAGCCCATGCCCGCAACCAGGGCATAACCGCCATATACCCAGAGCGTAGTGCCATGCCAGATGGGATAATCGCGGGTGAAGTGGAGTAGCACATCGCTCACCAGCATGGCTGCCAGCACAGGCAGGACAGCCCACCAGCGGGCAGGGAACAAGGCGCCTGCAAACAGGGCAAAGGCGCCCAGCGGGGCAAAGTTCTCCCAGTGAGGGGTCACCCTGCTGATTGCACTGATGGTAGCCAGGACGGCAAACAGGATATAGAGCTGGCGATTACGCATGGGGATTCACAATTAATTTCCTGTACAAAAATAACAAGTTTCCGGTTCGCCTAGTAAACGAGCAGGGTCTCGATCTGCTGAATGAGGCTGTGAATGATCTTGATATGCACTTCCTGCACACGGTCTGCATACCCGTAATGGGGCACCCGGATCTCCAGCGTGCAGAGAGGCGCCAGCTTACCGCCATCCTTACCGGTGAGGCCTACCACGGCCATACCCATAGCCCGCGCAGTCTCTGCGGCCAGCAGCACATTGGCGCTATTGCCGCTGGTGGATATGGCCAGCAAGACGTCGCCGGGTCTTCCCAGGGCCTCCACATACCGGGAGAACACATGATCATAGCCATAGTCATTGCCCACGCAGCTCATATGGCCGGGATCGGCAATGGCGATGGCGGGCAGGGCGCGGCGGTCATTGCGAAAGCGCCCGGAAAGCTCTTCGGCAAAGTGCATGGCATCGCACAACGAGCCGCCGTTGCCGCAGCTCAGCACCTTGCCGCCCTGCTGCATACTGTCGGCCATAAGCTGGGCCGCCCGCGCAATGCGGGCAAAGTTCTCCTCGGTGGCAAAGGCTTGCAACACCTGTGCAGCTTCGCGGAAATTAGTAGCGATAGGCATAATAAAACAGGGGACTATGTTTACAAATTTGTCCAAAAAAACCGCGCGGCAGACAAAGACTCAGGCGTCCGTATCGTCCTCTTCTCCCGCCATCATTTCGCTGCTGCGTTTGAGCACCCGGTTAGCGATCTCTATACCCGTGGGTGTAGCGGCCAGTCCGCCCAAGGCTGTCTCCTTGTACTTGGCTTCCATACTCATGCCCACTTCGCCCATAGCATCTATCACTTCATCCACAGGGATAACGGCACTGTCATTGGCCAGCGCTATCTGGGCAGAAGAAAAAGCGATGACCGCCGCAGAAGCGTTGCGTTTGACGCAGGGCACCTCTACCAGCCCGGCAATGGGATCACAGATAAGGCCCAGCATATTCATAATGGTAATAGCTACCGCCTCGAATATCTGCACATAGTCACCCCCCAGGCAATACACAATGGCTCCCGCGCCCATAGCCGCGGCAGTACCGGTCTCGGCCTGGCAGCCGCCTACGGCACCGGATATACTGGCCCGCCGTTCGATGATCAGGGCGATGCCTGCCGCCACCAGCATACCTTCCAGGACGAGTTGGTCCGAGAGGCCGTGGTGCTCCTGCAGGTTATACAGGATACCGGGCATAATGCCGCTGGCCCCGGCGGTGGGCGCCGCCACAATGCGGCCCATGCAGCTGTTCAGTTCCTTGGCGGCCAGGGTAGTATACACCAGTTTATGAAAGGCTTCTCCCAGGACCAGCGTCTTGCAGTCGCGCACCTTCTTGGCGCCATTGTGGATCATGCCGGAGAGAGAGGTCATATCCTCCGTGAGGCCAGTCTGAATGGCATCCCGCATGACGGCATAAGCGGTGGCCAAGCCCTCCCATATCTGCGATTCCTGGCGGCCTTTCTGGGTCACCTCATAAGCCAGTACAGGCTGCCAGGCAGGCTCTCCCGTGGCGGCCAGATGGTCGCCCCAGGTACGAAAGGAATCAAACAGAACAGGCATAGCGGACGATGTGGAAAATATAGCGGTAATGGCAGTATTAAATCTAAACAAATCCTCAATAGGAAAGGTGCAGAAGGCGTTAGTTTGCGAGTAACTTCGGTACAATCTTAGCAGCTATGCCGCTCCCAAACAAGGCCCGCCACACGCCCTACCGCTATCGTATCCGCGACCTCAGCTGGCTGGACTTCAATGCCCGGGTGCTGCAGGAGGCGCAGGACCGCCAGGTGCCGCTATATGAACGGATCAAGTTCCTGGCTATTTACAGCAATAACCTGGATGAATTCTTCCGGGTGCGGGTGGCCGGACTGGTCAGCCTGATGCACCTGCCCAAGAAATCCCGGGACAAACTGAACCAGGACCCCGAAAAGCTGCTGACCAGGATACAGCAAACCGTGCGGGAACAACAGGAAGCGTTTGGCAAAACGTACCGGGAGGATATTCTGCCACAACTGGCCAGGCAGGGCATCCTCATCCGCAATGACCGGGAACTGAGCCCGCGCCAGGAAACCTGGGTGCGCAAGCTGTTCTTTGACCAGGTGCGGCAGCATATCTTTCCGCTGATACTGCACAAAGGCCACGCCCCGTATTTCCTGCAGAACCGCACGTTGTACCTCATCTCCGAGCTCGTCCACCCGGACGACCGCCAGCATACGCTGCTGGGCATGGTGGAGATCCCCAGCCAGGTATTGCCGCGGTTCTATGTGCTGCCCTCTGCAGCCCAGGAGCCCTTCCAGATCATCTTCCTGGACGATGTACTGCGGCTGAACATGCCTATCATTTACCCGGATTACATCCCGCAGCACCATTATAGTATTAAGCTGACCCGCAGCGGAGAACTGGACTGGGGAGATGAGGAACAAGGCGACCTGGTGGAAAAAATACGGCGCAGCCTCAAACGCCGCAACCTGAACCCCCCTACCCGCCTGCTCTACGACCGGCAGCTGCCGGAGCGGCACCTGCCGTTGCTATCCGTGTGTTTTGATGTCCCGGAAGATGAATTTGTCCCCGGCGGACGGCACCATAATTTCTCGGATTTCTTCAGTTTCCCTAATCCCGGCAGGAAACGACTGACGTACAGGCCCCTGAAACCCCTCCCCCACCCGGGATTCCCGGCCGGGCGGCCTATGTACCAGGTGATCCGGGAGCGGGACCAGTTGCTGCACACACCTTACCAGAGTTTTGAGCCTTTTCTCCGCTGGCTGCGCGAAGCAGCCACGGACCCCAACGTCACCACCCTCTACATCACCCTCTACCGGGTAGCCGGCGACAGCCAGGTAGTGCACTCCCTGCTAGATGCACACCGCAACGGCAAGCGCGTAGTTTGTTTCTTTGAGGTGAAAGCACGTTTTGACGAAGAAAGCAACCTGTTCTGGGCCAGCGAGGTAGAGCGCGCCGGAGCAGAAGTCTATTACAGCCTGCCGGGCATCAAGGTGCATACCAAAACAGCCCTTATCGAACGCAATGAAGACGGGGAGACCCGGCGCTATGCCTTCTTGGGCACGGGAAACTTCAATGAAAAAACGGCTACGCTCTATACCGATACCGGGTTGTTTACGGCAGACCCCCGGCTTACCCACGAGGTGCGGCAGATATTTGCTTACCTCATAGAGCAGAAAACACACCGCTATGAACATCTGCTGGTGGCCCCGGCCTACCTGAGGGAGGGCATAGCGCAGTTGATCCAGGAGGAAACGGCATTTGCCAAAGAAGGGCGCACGGCACATATTATCCTGAAGATGAACAGCCTGGAAGATGCCCAGATGATCTCACTGCTCTACGAAGCGGCGGAAGCCGGGGTGCGCATAGACCTGATCATCAGGGGGATCTGCTGCCTGGACTCCGGGCAGGCGCGCCTGCAGGGCCGCATCCGGGTAATCAGCATCATAGACTGTTTCCTGGAGCACAGCCGGGTATTCTATTTCTCCGGAGGGGGCGGCCAGCCAGGCTTTTACCTGTCCAGCGCAGACCTTATGGGCCGCAACCTGGACAAACGGGTGGAATGCGCCTTCCCGGTCTATGACCCGCAGTTGCAGCAGGAACTGTGGGAGCAACTGCAACTACAGCTGCAGGACAACTGCAAAGCACGCATACTGGACGGCTCCGGGCGCAACCGCTATGTGCCCCGCCTGCCGGGCAGCCCCAGGTGGAGAAGCCAGTTGCGCACTTACACACATTTCTCAGAGAAAGGCACATGAGCCCCACGCCCCGCCCGGCTTGTTCCATCTTTAGCGGCCCATTACTGGGGTATATGTATCTTGCAGAAAAATCCTGTGTATGCGCGTCGGCATAACGCTGCGTAAAAATCTAGGCACGCTGGTCATTGTGGTGAGCATTTGGGTACTCACCAATATGTTCATTTCCTGGGTCATCTGGGAGAGCGGGACGGATACCCCGGGGCAGCCCACCCTCGGACGCCGGCTGCTCTATGCGGCCCTGTCGGGGCTGGCCATCGGCATGTTCAATACTTTTGTGGAGCTGTTTGTGTTGCGGCGGCAGTTGCGCCGCTGGCCCACGGTACTGATCATTGCTATCCGCACTACCCTGTTGCTGTTTTTCGTAGCGGCCGTATCTGTGTCTGCCTACGGGATTTATACGCTGGCCAAAGGTGTGCCCTTCCATGTGCAGGGACTCTCCCAGTTTATGGATACTGAATATGGCGAGAGCGGGATCATTGCCGCAGGCTTCACCATACTGGTAAGCCTCATCACCAATTTTGTGTGGCAGATATCCCGCACCCTAAGTCCGGAGCGGTTCTACAGTTACATCACGGGCCGGTATCACCGCCCCCGGGAGGTTTTTCGCGTAGTGATGTTCCTGGACATCAAGAGCAGCACGGCCATTGCCGAGCGGCTGGGCAATATCCGGTACCATGAGTTCCTCAATGAGTTCTTCTACGACCTGGACGAGGTCATAGCCCGCCACGAAGGGGAGATCTACCAGTATGTGGGAGATGAGGTTATCATCGTATGGAAGAAGGAATATGCCCGGTACAAAGGGTATGCCGTGCGCAGCTTTTTCCGCTGCCGCCAGCGCATACGGGCGCTGGCCGCCAAATATGAGCGCAAATACGGCTTTGTGCCGGAGTTCCGGGCCAGCCTGCATTGTGGCAACGTGGTAGTGGGCGAAGTGGGGGATACCAAGAAAGAGATCGTCTTCCACGGGGATGTCATTAATACTGGCAGCCGCATCCTGGACCAATGCAAACCCGTGGGAGCGGATTTCCTGCTGACACGGGAAGTGCTGGAAAGCCTGCGGCGCGCCAGGCGCGATGCGCTCAACTGGGAGAAATACCACATCGAAAGCCAGGGGCACCTGAAGCTGCGCGGCAAAGAAGCAGAGCTGGAGGTGTTCAGCGTAGAGGAGAAGGACAGGCCCGCCGCCTAGAAGGTAGCCACCACCCGCACATTCAGCAGCCGGCTGCTCAGGTAATTGGGAATGGCAAACCGGGTGTTGAAGACATCCTTTACCCAGGTATAGGACACCGTATTGGGCCGCGCAAACAGGTTAAAGACATCCAGTCCAAACCACAAGGATTTGGGCTTAAGGGCAGCCTGCGTTTTCATGCGCACTTCGTAGCTGAAACCCAGGTCCACCCGATTGTAGAAGGGCATGCGAAACACGGTGCGGTTCTCCAGCACCGTGGGGGGGCCAAACGGCAGGCCGCTGCCATAGATGAGGTTGATGTGCATTTTGAGGGCCGGCAGCATGGGAAACTCATCCTGAAAGAAGAAGCTGATGAGCAGGTTCTGATCGGTGGGGCGGCGCACATAGCCCTGGTTCAGCCCCTTAACCTGCTCCTGCGTGCGTAGCCAGGAGACATTGAACCAGCTTTCCACCCCTTCTATAAACTGGCCGTTAACGCGGGCATCTATCCCATAGGCATATCCCTCAGCCTCATACCGGGGGTAGTACCGTATGCGCACATTATCAAACTCAAAAGGATAGAGCAGAGGCATGTACTTATAATAGGCTTCGGCAAACAACTTGAAGTCTCGCCGCCACATGCGAAACACATAATCTCCGCCGGCAATGAAATGGTAGCTGCGCTGGGCAGGGCGGTTCGTATACAGGTTACCTTCAAAATCGCGCAGCTCCCGGTAGAAGGCAGGCTGATGATAGGCACCGGCAGCCAAACGCAGCTGGTAGTTATTGCGGCGGCGCAGCGTATCGGAGGCATATTTCCTGAGCGACGGATCATACACAAACTGCACCCGGGGAGAAAGAAGCAGTTCTTCATTCAGGCTCCAATAGTTGGCCCGCAGACCTGCGATGAGGTTGGTAGTGCGGCTAGTGCGCCATATCTCCTGCACATAACCGGCAGTACGCCAGCTGTGGAGCGTCACCCGGCTACGCACCTGTTCTTCCAGCCGCAGAAAATCGGCACTATCGGTGGCACTCCATTCCCGGAAGCGGTCATTCACCTGGTCCTGCTGCCAGCGCAGGCCCCAGGAAAATTTATGGCGCACATAAGCATCTGCCTGGCTCAGTTTACGGGCCAGGTCACGGTCCAGGATCACCTGCCCGTGATGCTCTGCCTGCAGGATGAAGACATTGAGGAAATTGCGCGCCCAGCGCAGTTCGGAACCCACACCACGGGTATAGGTCACTTCGTTAAAGCGTTCGTTGCCGAAATCCGTACTGACATCGCCCAGGCGATAAGCACCTTCCACAGAAATGATCTCCGCTTCTTCGCTGCTGATGACCCCCACCTGGTTGCGGATGCTCAGCCGCTGGTTGGGCCGCCAGTCCATATAGAAGGCACTTTGGCCGGTAAGGTAATTGCTCTGCTCTTTCCCCTCAAACGCCACGAACAGGCGGAAAGCGCGGGTGATGGTCCCAAAAGTGGTTTCCCGGCTCTGGGGGAAGAAGCTGTAGTTATTCTGCTGCACCACGTTGAGCCAGCCGAACTTCAGGCTGCCCGGTGGCACAGCCACGGAATCTATGCGCCCGTCCGGCCGGGTACGCTCCCGGTAACGCAGGGTACGATAGCGGCGGGGCGTCCAGGTGAGGAGGTTCTGAAAGTCCCAGAAGAAGGGCTGGTAATTGCCATCGGTGTCGAGCGAGTTGAGCAGGTAACGCATGGTGAAGCCGCGGGCGCCCACCATCCAGGTGAAGCCTCCGGGGTTCTTCTCCCGGTCCTTATCCCGGCCCCCGGCGTGCAGCCCGGCGGTGAGCAACCCGATTTCCGCAGTTGCCCGGAAGCTGTCGGGCTCCAGGTAGCGGATGTTCATCACGGAAGACAGGCGGTCGTCATAGCGCGCCTGGAAACCGCCGGTGCTGAAGGTCACATGGTCCACCATAGCGGTGTTGACAATGCCCAGGCCCTCCATCTGCCCGCTGCGGACGATCTGCGGACGATAGAGCTGAATGCCGTTGATATAGATCAGGTTCTCATCATAGTTCCCACCCCGCACACGGTACTGAGAAGAAAACTCCGAGGGACTGGCAGCCCCCATAGCCTGAGCAATCAGCTTTTCATCGCTTTTGGTGGCGGTAACGTCCTTCACATTATCGGCATGAATGGGGGTATCCCGCTCAAAAGGTTTATCCGGGTCATTCTTGCCGGTACTGCCCTGTACCGTGATTCCTTCTGTATAGAGGGAGGGCATGATCTTGCGCAGGACAAAGGTCTCTCCGGCGGCCAGCTCAAAGTTCTCGGTAATCATCTGGTAACCCACTCCGCGGGCAGTGAGCTGGTGGCGCCCGGGCGGCACCTTGGCAATGCGGCAATGCCCTGCAGTGTCGGTGTAGTAGCGTGTCGGATTCCCCCGCAGTTTGATCAGCGCATCGGGCACCGGGTAACCCAGGCTATCCGTGAGAAAAACCTCTACCTGGCCATGCTGTGCCCAGGCGGCCGTTGCACAGAACAGGTACAGAAGCAATATAGGACAGAACCGGGTCAGAGATCAGGCAGGTTAGCGGGTATGGGTCTTGAGCGAAGCAATGGCCGCACGGGGATCCGCAGCCTTGAACACGAAATTACCTGCCACCAGGGCATCTGCCCCGTGTGCCAGAAGCCCGGCAGCATTCTGGTCATTCACCCCGCCGTCTATCTCTATGAGGGTATCCGGCGACAGCTCATCGCGCAGCGCCCGCAGGCGCTGCAGGCGGTTCCAGGTATTGGCAATAAAGGACTGCCCGCCAAAACCGGGATTCACGCTCATTAGCAGGATAAGGTCTGCATCAGCCAGGCTATCCCGCAACAACTCCACGGGTGTGGCCGGATTGATGGCAATGCCCGGCCGCATGCCCAGCTCGCGAATGGCATGGAGGGTGCGGTTCAGATGCGTACATGCTTCATACTGGACAGTGAGCAGGTCTGCCCCGGCCTTGCGGAAATCTTCGAGGTATTTTTCCGGCTCCACGATCATCAGGTGCACATCCAGCGGCTTGCGGGCATAGCGCTTGATGGCCTGGAGCACTGGCAGCCCAAAGGAAATATTGGGCACAAAGCGACCGTCCATGATATCGCAGTGTATCCAGTCTGCATCGCTGTCATTGATCAGCTCTACATCACGGCCCAGGTGGGCAAAGTCTGCGGAAAGCACACTGGGACTGATGATAGGGGCAGAAGCGGGCATGAGGGCTCTCAAAAAAAGAAACGGGGCAAGTTACGCATTATAACGGCCAAAGGACGGGGACCGGTACACCCCGCCAGCCCAAAGCAGGAATTATTCCAGCGAACTACCGGGCTCCAGGCCCAGGCGTTGCAGATACCCCACCATGATCTGTAACAACTCAGGGTGAAGATGCTGGTTACTGGCCAGGATGGAACGCCCGAAAAGCCAGTTATCTTCCCCCCAGTAATCCGTCACACATCCCCCGGCTTCCTGCACGATCAGGGCGCCGGCGGCTACATCCCACGGGCTGAGACTGGCTTCAAAGAAGCCGTCAAAACGCCCCGAAGCCGTATACGCCAGGTCCAGTGCGGCGCTGCCCATGCGGCGTATCCCCCGGATGCGCCCCAGGTATTCGCGCAAGATCTGCAGATAGTCGTCTACATTCTGGTTCTTGCGATAGGGAAATCCCGTGCTCAGAAAAGCATCCTCCGAGCGGGCGTTGCTGCTTACACGGATCACTTCACCGTTCAGGAAAGCGCCCTGCCCGCGCACAGCCGTAAACAGCTCATCCCGGTTAGGCTCATAAATAAGCCCCAGCTGAAGCTTACCTTCTGCCATAAGGGCCACACTGGTGCAGAACATGGGGATATGATGCACAAAATTGGTGGTGCCGTCCACAGGATCTATGATCCACACCAGCTCGCTGCCCACATCCGTACTCCCTCCTTCTTCATTGATATAGCCGCAATGGGGTGTCAACTGATTGAGGCGCTCCACCAGCATCAGTTCAGAGTTGCGATCTACATAACTCACCAGGTCATTCTTGCCTTTGAACTCCACCTGCTCTGGGCGGAAGGTCTTTTGCTCTGCCAGAATGAAGGCACCGACTTCCTTTACGGCAGGAATCACCCGGTTCATGAGGTCCTGATAATCCATTTTTTTCTGAAAAGTGTCCACAAAAGTAAGGCAAAAGCCAGCATGACAGCCGTTTTGCCTATAAGGTCGCCATATCGCACAAAGAAGGTCATGTGGGTACGCAACTGCACGGTGCCGTCCAGCACACCGGCACGATTCCAGCCCAGGTCCTGCACAACGTTGCCATAAGCATCTATAAAGGCCGAAATACCCGTGTTGGCAGAACGCACCAGGTCTCGCCGGGTTTCAATGGCGCGCAGGCGTGCCAGGTGAAGGTGCTGCACATACCCACTGGAGCGACCCCACCAGCCGTCATTGGTAATGACCGCCAGCAACTGCGCTCCCTGGCCCACCAGCTCCGCCACAAAGGTGTGAAACTCGCTCTCATAGCAAATAAGAGGGGCAACGGGGGTACCATCTGCCAGCCACAGGTTATGGATACTGTCCGGCTTGCCATAGCTGCTGAACCCGCCGCCAATGTCTATCTGCCAGTCTTTGAGAAAAGCCAGGTCTTCCATAAAAGGCGCCCGTTCAATAAAGGGTACCAGCTTACTCTTCATATAGACCGCCACAGGCTTTACCCCCAGAATAGAAGCGCCATTGTAACTATCTACATAGTAACCCTGCCCCAGCGGTGTGGCCGACACACTGGCCTTCTCCCCGGGACGGTAAATGCGCAGGGGGTGATAGCCGATGAGCACCCCGGCCTGGTACTGCCGGGCCAGTTGCATAAAAGGCACGGCCAGCGGCTCCTTATCCGGGTGAGGGAGCTCCAGGTGGGTGGGAATGGCCGTCTCGGGATAGACCAGCAAGCGGGTGTGGAGCGGCAGGTCTTTACCACCCAGCGCGGCCATCTCGGCTACCATTTCAGAGGGCGCCCGTTTGAATTTCTCATAGGGATTGATATTGGGCTGCACAATGCGCACCTGCAGGCTACGGGCACCCTGCAATATTTCCCGGCCGGGACGGGTAAGCAGGGGCCACAACAGCAGAGGAAAGAGCACCCACCCTGCCAGTACCCAGGGGCTCCAGCGCGGCAGCACACGGCCATGATGCGCCCGCCACCCCAGCCAGAACAGTAACAAGGTTACCCCCAGGGTATGGGCGCTGGCGCCCAGGATACCGGTAAACTCAAGGTATTGTATGTACTGCGGATACTGCGCCCAGGCATGGCCCAGCGTCAGCCAGCTCCAGCTGAGGTCCCAGTGGAAATGCAGGTATTCGAATGCGAGCCAGTAACAGGCCAGGCACACCAGGGAAATGCCCATGGGCAGGCGCTTGCGGGCAAAGACCCAGCACAATATAGGCACCAGCATCAGGACGGGATTGAGCGCCGAGGCCATAAGCCCTCCCGTCAACGAAACTACGGCTTCATCGGCCGACACTTGCAGCGCGGTGAGCATCAGCCAGTAACAGCACAACAGGTTCCACAGCAATAGCATGGGATAGCCATAGGCAAAGGCTTTGCGATAGGCCTTCCAGCCTTTGAAAGGTACTGCGTGTACTTCCAGCACAGCCAGCAGGGGCAGGAAGCCAAGCCAGATCAGCGGACTCAGGGGAGAAGGGGGAAAGGCCGCAGCCAGCAGCAACGCGCCCAGCCACAGCAAACGCCGGGGTTTATTCGTGGCCTGCCACCACCACCACGCATTCACCTTTGGGAGGATGCGCTGTATAATGGGCCTGGAGTTCGGCAAGGGTGCCCCTTCGGATGTCTTCATGCACTTTGGTCAGCTCTCGGCACACGGCAGCTTGCCGTTGCGGGCCAAACGTGGCACTAAAATTATCCAAAGTTTTGAGCAAACGGTGCGGCGCTTCGTAAAAGACCATGGTGCGGGGCTCCTGGGCCAGCGCTAACAGGCGGGTCTGGCGGCCTTTTTTCTGGGGCAGGAAACCTTCGAAACAAAACCGGTCGCAGGGCAAACCGCTGCCCACCAGGGCTGGCACAAAAGCCACGGGACCAGGCAGCACTTCTACCAGGATGCCCGCAGCCAGCGCCTCGCGCACGATCAGGAACCCGGGATCGGATACCCCGGGAGTACCGGCATCCGAGACCACTGCCAGGGTCCATTCCCCGGCAGCCACCTGGGCCAGCAGAGTGGGTAATACACGGTGCTCATTATGCTGGTGCAGGCTGATGACGGGTGTGCGGATCTCGTGGGCATCCAGCAAACGGCGGCTGTGACGGGTGTCCTCGGCGGCAATGCGGTCTGCCGTGCGCAACACCTCCAGTGCCCGCAGGGTAATGTCCTGCAGATTGCCTATGGGCGTGGGCACCAGCACCACGCGGGCTGCCATGGGGTTAAACCTCCAGGGTAATTTCGCGGTCTATACCGCTCTCCAGCGAGATGAAGGTCTCGGTACGTTCCACCCCGTCGATCACCTGTATCTTGTCGTTCAGTACCTCGCGCAGGTGGCGGGTATCGCGGCACAGGATCTTGACGAACATGTTGTACATGCCGGTGGTATAGTGCAGCTCGATGATCTCGGGGATTTTTTTCATCTCTTCCAGCGCCTTGTGGTAGGCAGAGCCTTTTTCCAGGAAGATCCCCAGGTAGGCCAGTACATCAAAACCCAGGCGGCCGGGGTCTACGATCAGGCGGGAGCCCTGCACAATGCCGGCCTCTTCCATTTTTTTCATGCGCACGTGAATCGTGCCACCACTCACTTTAAGCTCGCGGGCAATGTCTGTATAGGCCATATTGGCATTGCGCAGCAACATTTGCAGGATGCTGCGGTCCAGTTTATCTAAGGCAGGTTTTACTTCGGGCATGATTGTTACAGATTATGCAAGCAAAGAAACAAAAAATGGAATTATGGCAATAATTATTTTCAAAAAAGTGCAAAAATTATCTGCCCATAAAAATAAGTCTGCCATAAACCGGCAAGTGGTCAGAATAGCCTCCAAGGTATTTATTGCCCAGATATGTGCGGCGGATATAAGTGTGTGCACCTACCACGCTGTGCGCATCGGCCTTGTTATAAATATATACTTGTTCTGGGCTGAGCGCCAGCACAGGCCCGCCCTGGACCAGGCTGCCGGTGGCCATGACCTGGTCCAGCATATTCCGCTGGTCCTTGTAGATATAGGTATACTGTCCGCGGGCCTGCAGGGGACTGCTCAGGTTATACAGGGCGTCCTGCCGCACCCCAGCCCGCTCCTCTCCGTCCCAGGGAACGGCGGCCAGCGTTTGGGCCACAGAGGGGCTGTGCGGCTCATCATTGAAGTCGCCCAGCAGCAGCACCTTGGCCTGGGGCTGGCGAGCCAGCAGGGTATCCAGGTGCCGGCGCAGGATATGCGCCGCCTGCTCGCGGTAGCGGTTATCCTGCCGGCGGCTGGGCCAATGATTCAGATACAGGTGCAGGGTCTCAGTCCCTGCCTGTAACTGCACATACAGGATGTCCCGGGTGGTGGTCACGGAATCAAAAGGAAAACTGACGGGCAGCGGCTCACTGCGCATGATGGCAACCCGGGCAGGGTCATACAGCAAGGCCACATCTGCCCCGCGGTGATAGTTACAGTCATAATGCACGATCTCATACCGGGGCGCCGCCGCAGGCATCCGCGCCGCCAGGTCTTGCAACACCCGGCGGTTCTCCACCTCACACAAGCCAATAAAGGCCGGCATCTCCCCGGCCTCCGCGCCCACCTTACCAATCATGGAAACCATGCTATCCAGCTTGATGCTATAGCGCTCCGGGGTCCATTGCATGGGACTGCCGGGCAGGAAATCCTGGTCGTCCGTCAGCGGATCATCCTCCGTATCAAACAGGTTCTCAGTGTTATACCACAGGAAGGGCAGTGTTTGCTGGGCTTGCAGCGCAGGGATACCCAGTGTACGCAGACTCCCCCAAAGTATTAATACAATGACACGATTCATGCCTGAAAATTAGATACCTATTGCCAGATACCTGTGCAAAGCCTTTGTTCTTAATGGTTTTTTAACAGCCTGGCTACACCCGGACACCACCGCATTTTTTGCAACATTATTGCAATTAATAGTTGCAACCATGTTTCAAAGATCTATATTTGCAACATCATTGCAAAACATAGTCCCTAGAAAAATGAAACTACGCGCACTTACCCTTCTCCTCTTGCTCTGTATGATTGGTGCAGCCACACCCGGCTGCCAGAAAGACGATGACCAGCCGGGCACCGGCAGCAACGAAACCGAGGCCCCGGTCATCGAACGGATATCTCCCACGGGCACTGCATTGTCCGTAGCTGCCGGTGACAACCTGGTATTCACGGTGCGCGCACGGGACAATGCCGGCCTGAGCCAGCTTCGGGTGAACATCCACAATGATTTTGACGGGCACACCCACAAAACCAGCACAACCGACACCCTTGCGGTAAACGAGATTCATGACCTGCACGGCAAGGCGGACACCACCCTGGCATTAACCATACCCACAGCCGCCACCCACCAGCCGGGCACTTACCATGTGTTGGTCTACGCGCTGGACATCCACGGCAACAGCGCCCAGTTCCTGCAATACGACCTCACCCTTACCAACAGCCTGTTCCCAAGCACCGGCGGGCTCACCTTAAACAGCAGTGCCCCGCTCCATTTCGACCCCTGCGAAACACAGCTGACCCGTAACCTCAGCGGCACCGTGAACGCAGGCGCAGGCAAAACCCTGGCAGATATTCATGTGGTACTCAGGCTACATGGCGGGGGAGCCGGGCATACCCACAAAACGGCTGAGGATGAGATCGAACTGCTCCATATCCATGATATCCAGGCGGCCTCCTATACCTTCAGCAGCAGTGTGCTCACGTTTGACAGGAGTGTGCTTGAGGACGATCATACCTACGAGCTGCTGGTGGAAGCTACGGATACCGAAGGCCGCAGCATGACCCTGGAAGTAAGCGAACTGGAAGCACATATCTCGCCAGACCCGGCTGAGGGTTGCGGGGCAAAACGATAGTCCTTCTCAGATCCCTATATCAGCCCCTGGAGTCCCCACTTCAGGGGCTTTTTATATCGGTAAAAACCCGGGTTTAGGCCATGCTTTTCCAAATGTGCTTTGGATTTTCTAGCTTTGTGTATGGTTTTATATAAGATGAGCTAACCCTATTTTCTCATTTTCAGAATTTCTGATACTTGTATTAAATTCCGACAACATCTTCTTCCGCGCTAACGGCATTTCACCCCAATGAAAACCCAGACTTTGCCCACCGTGAATCACCCGGTTATTCAGCAGCTTTCGCAGCGGATCCTCATACTGGACGGCGCGATGGGCACCATGATACAGCAGTACAAACCCACAGAGGCGGACTACCGGGGCGAGCGGTTCCAGCACTTTGAGCAGGAACTGGGCCTGGGTCACTCCGTGGCGGTGAAGGGCAACAATGAGCTGCTGAGCATTACCCGGCCCGATATTATCCGCGAGATCCACACCGCTTTCCTGGAAGCCGGCGCCGATATCCTGGAGACTAACACCTTCAGTGCCAACAGCATCAGCCAGGCAGACTATCATATGGAGCCCTATGTGAAGGAACTGAACCTGGCCAGCGCGCGCCTGGCCAGGCAGGTAGCGGATGAATTCACGGCCAGAACCCCTCACAAACCCCGCTTCGTGGCAGGCGCCTGTGGTCCCACCACCAAGCTGCTGAGCATGAGCCCCGACGTGAACGACCCCGGCTACCGCGCCGTCACCTTTGAGCAAATGATGGCGGCTTTCTATGAGCAGATAGAAGGGCTGGCAGAAGGGGGTGTAGACCTCCTGTTGTTTGAAACGATCACCGACACGCTCAATACCAAGGCGGCCTTGTATGCGGCGGAGGAGTACTTCCGCGCGTCCGGGCGCCAGTTGCCCATCATGATATCGGCCACCATCACGGATGCCAGCGGGCGCACCCTGAGCGGGCAGACCACCGAAGCTTTCTGGAACTCCGTCTGCCATGCCCCCAACCTGCTCAGCGTGGGGCTCAACTGCGCCCTGGGCGCCAAAGAGATGCGGCCCTATGTAGAGACCCTGAGCAAGGTAGCCCCGGTATACCTGAGCTGCTACCCCAATGCGGGCCTGCCCAATGAGTTTGGCGAATATGACCAGACCCCGGGCGATATGGGCACACAGCTGGAGGACTTTGCCCACAGCGGGTTCCTCAACATCGTGGGGGGCTGTTGCGGCACCACGCCCGCCCACATTGCCCACATTGCCGGTGTGGTAGCGCGTTACGAGGCCCGCAACCTGCCGGACATCCCGCACGAGATGCGCCTGAGCGGACTGGAACCCGTGACTATCACCAAAGCCAGCAACTTTGTCAATATAGGCGAGCGCACCAACGTGACGGGCAGCCGCATGTTTGCCCGCCTCATCAAGGAAAATAAGTATGACGAAGCCCTCAGCGTAGCCCGTCAGCAGGTGGAAAACGGGGCGCAGGTGCTGGATGTGAATATGGATGAAGGCATGCTGGACAGCAAAGCCGCTATGGAGCGTTTCCTCCACCTGCTGGCTAGCGAGCCCGATATCGCCCGCATCCCCATCATGGTCGACAGCAGCAAGTGGGAGGTGATCGAAGCCGGTCTGCGCTGCATACAGGGCAAAGGCATTGTCAACTCCATCAGCATGAAGGAGGGGGAGGAACAGTTTCGCTACCAGGCCCGCAAAGTGCGTGAATACGGAGCCGCCGTAGTGGTCATGGCTTTTGACGAAAAAGGACAGGCCGATACCTTTGAACGCAAGACCGAGATCTGTGCACGCGCCTATAAGATCCTGACCGAGGAGATCGGCTTCCCCGCAGAGGATATCATCTTTGACCCCAACATCTTTGCCATTGCCACCGGCATAGAAGAGCATAATAACTACGCGGTGGACTTTATAGAAGCCACCCGCTGGATCAAGGAACACCTGCCCGGCGCCAAGGTGAGCGGCGGGGTGAGCAACATCAGCTTCAGCTTCCGGGGCAATGAGCCGGTACGCGAGGCCATGCACAGCGTGTTTCTCTACTATGCCATCAAGGCCGGTATGGATATGGGTATCGTCAATGCAGGTCAGCTGGCCATCTATGATGACATTGAACCCGAACTCAAAGAACGGGTGGAGGATGTGATCCTGAACCGCCGTGCCGACGGCACTGACCGCCTGGTGACCTATGCCGAGACCATCAAGGACAAAGGCAGCAGTAACAAGCAGGACGCCCAGGAGTGGCGCAACCTGCCAGTGAAAGAACGCATTGTACATGCCCTTCTCAAAGGGATCACAGACTTCATAGACGAAGACATCGAGGAGATACGCCACCTGTATGACCGCCATATACAGGTCATCGAAGGCCCGCTGATGGATGGCATGAACGTGGTGGGCGATCTCTTTGGCGAAGGCAAGATGTTCCTGCCCCAGGTGGTCAAGAGCGCGCGGGTAATGAAAAAGGCCGTGGCCTATCTCATCCCACACATAGAGCAGGAGAAACAAAATGCGGGCATTGCCCAGAACCAGAATAACGGCAGGGTCCTCATGGCCACTGTCAAAGGAGATGTGCACGACATCGGCAAGAACATCGTGGGCGTGGTCCTGGCCTGCAACAACTACGAGGTTATTGACCTGGGTGTGATGGTGCCCAGCGACAAGATCCTGGCAGCAGCCCGTGAGCACAATGTAGACATCATTGGCCTGAGCGGGCTCATCACGCCCAGCCTGGACGAGATGGTGCACATGGCCAAGGAAATGCAACGCGAGGGCTTCAGCATCCCCTTGCTTATCGGCGGAGCCACTACCAGCAAGATGCACACCGCTGTAAAGATCGCTCCCTGTTACCAGCACCCGGTAGTGCACGTACTGGATGCCAGCCGCTCTGTGCCGGTAGTGGGCAGCCTGCTGGCAGATAACCAGCGGGACGAATTCATGGCCAAGGTAAAGCAGGAATATGCCGACCTGCGGGAGAAACACGCCAACAAGCAACCGGCCACGCGATACATCCCGCTGGCAGATGCCCGCGCCAACCAGGTGAAGGTCGACTGGGCTACCCAGCAGATAGATACCCCCCGGGAAACGGGCGTGCAGGTATTGGACAACTTCCCGCTGGAAACCCTGCGGCCCTATATCGACTGGAGCCCGTTCTTCTCCACCTGGGAGCTGCGGGGCAAATACCCCCAGATATTCGAAGACCCGGAGCTGGGCACGGAAGCCCGCAAGCTATATGCAGATGCCAACCACCTGATAGACCGCATCATTGCAGAAAAGCGGCTGACGGCACGGGCGGTACTGGGCATCTGGCCCGCCAACAGCCTGGGCGATGATGTAGTCCTGTATGAACAGCCCGGTCAAGCGGAGCTGGCCCGCCTGCATTTCCTGCGCCAGCAGCAGGACAAGCAAGGCAAGGCCGCCAATATGTGCCTGGCAGACTGGGTGGCGCCCCAAAGCAGCGGCCGCACAGATTACATAGGCGGGTTCTGCGTCACTACCGGCATCGGGCTGGAAAGCCTGGTGCGGGAGTTTGAGCAGGATCATGACGACTACAACAGCATCATGGCCAAAGCCATAGCAGACCGCTTTGCCGAAGCCTTTGCCGAATACCTGCACCTGCAGGTGCGCACCCGCACCTGGGGCTATGCGCCGCAGGAAGCCCTGAGCAGTGAGGAGCTGGTGGCCGAATCCTACCGCGGCATCCGTCCTGCGCCAGGCTACCCTGCCTGCCCGGATCATACCGAGAAACGCACGCTCTTCCGGTTACTGGACGCAGAAGCCCGTATCGGGGTGCAGCTTACGGAGAGTAT